>NZ_CAUQGG010000003.1:0-177658 GCF_963517755.1 uncultured Solobacterium sp. | reverse complement strand
CCCCATGTAATTTTAAAGCGGATTTTTCTAAAACCCCAAGTTATTTTACATTAGGTTAATATCGACATCGATTTCTTGAATCTTATTTTCTGTAAATTTCCAACTACATACTTTGGTTGGCATTTTTATTGTATAGGATTTTGTTGAAACATGATTATCAATCAAATCATATATTTTATACCCTGCCACATCATAGAATGAAACACTATCATTTTTAGTATTATTTTTTCCTTGAAAGGATGTACTTGGACCCACACTATAGTGTGTATCATTGATTGTATAGTCCTCACTCCAATGTACATGACCTTGCATGACCAAAATAGTATTCGTGTTTTGTATATGTTGGATAAACTTTTCAGCTTGTGGTAAACATGGAATTCCTGGATATTTTCTGACAGGGTGATGCATCAAAATAATTTTCTTTTCAGGTGTCTTTAGATTTTCATCTAGCCAAGAAAAATCCTCATCTTCAAATTCCCCATTTGCATTTCCATACTCAGAATTATTTAATGCAAGAATCGTATAATTCTGTAATTGATACGTCGTATGACTTTTTGTCCCAAATACTTGTTGGTAATTTTCATTATCGTGATTTCCAGGAATCGCTATAATTGGAATCTTTGGAAAGTACTTTTTAACAATACTTTCTACTGTTTGATAATCATCAACACTTCCATTATCACAAATATCACCTGTCAAACAAAGGCAATCGTATTCCCCATGTTGTAAAGCATCTTGCAAGCAGAGTTCTAGGTGTTTCAATGGACTTTCTAGTTTAGCAAGTAATCTTTCATATGCATTATCATTTGTGTAGTGTGTACGATAATGTATATCACTTATTTGCAAGATTCTCATTACTTCAGCTTCTTTCTAAGCCATCCATTTGCGATATCTAATACAAATACAGTCACAACTACTACTAATAAGATAATGCTTACTTTATCCCAGTTTCTTGCTTGGATTGCAAAGATTAATGGTGCACCAATACCACCTGCACCTACAAGACCAAGGGTTGCGGCAGATCTTACACCGATTTCAAAGTGATTTAAAATCAAAGATGTATATGCTGGCATAACTTGTGGAAGTCGTGCATAGAAGAAGGTTTGGATTGAATTTGCGCCTACTGAATGCATTGCTTCAATCGCATCTTCATTCATTTTCTCCATTTCCTCGGTAAACAGTTTTCCTAACATACCAATTTGATGAACACCAATCGCTAGTACTCCTGCAAATGGACCAGGGCCTACCATCTTTACAAAGATAATTGCATATATTAATTCCGGGAAACTACGTAATATATCCAAGATGATTTTAGTAATCTTTGGTATTATCGTGTTTTTTGACCAAAGATTATGACTTGCTAGTAACATAAGCGGGAATGCAAAGATTGTACCGATGAGTGTTCCTACGAAAGCTATCGCAATTGTCAGAATCATCAGCGAGAATACATCTTCCCCACTACCATCAAAGAAATATGACCAATCAGGTTTTAATAGTCCTTTGACTGTGTCTATCACCATGGAAGGCGAAAAGTTATTCAGTGCTGAATAATCTAGGCCATAACCTGATAAGAAAATCAATACTAGAATTCCTAGTAGAATCCATATCGTTGAATACTTTCGAAGAGTCATCATCATACACACTTCCTCCTTGCGTATTCACTGATTGTATCTACTAGTATAACTAGTATCAAAATCATTAGGATAATGATGGATACACGATCATACTTAAATAATGCTAATGAAGTATTTAAGATAATACCAATTCCACCTGCACCAACATAGCCCAGTACTGTTGAAGACCGTATATTTATCTCTAATGCATAAAAAGTATAACTAATTACAGCTGGTAATATTTGTGGCCAAACCGCCCATACTGCAATCTTTAACTTATTGGCTCCAACAGACTCAGCGGACTCAACAGGTAGTGTATCAATCGTTTCAATCGATTCATACAGTAGCTGCGATACTAAGCCAAAGGTAAAGATGGTTAAGGTAATCACACCCGTAACTTCACCAATACCAACAATCGATACTAAGATAGCTGCTAATAGTGTATTGGGAATTGTACGAATAATATTCATTACAAAACGAATACAACCTGTTAGTACAGCATTTTTAGTAATGAGTGTTGTCGCAAGAAACGAGAATGGAATCGCTAAAAGTACACCCAGTAAAGTACTTAGTACTGACATTTGGATTGTCTTAATAATTGGTGTTATTAGTGATGGAAGATACGACCAATCTGGATGAAGTAGTTTCTGTAGGAATAGTTGCATCTGTTTTGTATTTGAAAGTACTTCAGAAAGATTTGCATTTGTAATACGTATGCATGCATATAAGCATATTGCCAATACCGCAAATGTTCCTACATGTTTATACCATTGATAATGAACTGTATCTTTAAGCTTCATCTTGAACTTCCTCTTCAAGATTAGAGATACCTTTGTAGATATAATCTAATTTTTCATCCGTAAGTTCTCTCGGGGTACCTTCAAATACTAGCTTGCCATCTTGCAACGCAATAATCTTTGTCGCAAATGCCTTTGCAAGTTCGACTGAGTGAATATTTACGATAACTGTGATGCCTAGTTGTTCGTTAATATTCTTTAAATCAGATAGAATCTTTTTAGATGTTACAGGATCCAAGGAAGCGACAGGTTCATCCGCTAAGATGATGGTTGCTTCTTGGAAGAGTGTTCTAGCAATAGATACTCTTTGTTGTTGGCCACCTGACAACTCATCACAACGACTATGCAGTTTATTCTCTAATCCTACCTTGGCTAAAACTTCATTACATAATTGATAATCTTTGTTAGAGAATAGTCCTAGTGTACTTTTGAGCGTACTATAGGTTCCAAGCTTTCCTGATAATACGTTCTTCTGTACTGTATTGCGTTTCACCAAGTTAAATGATTGAGATATCAATCCAATCTGTGTTCGTATCTTTTTCAATTCTTTCTTATTGGCTTTCGTGATTGATTTACCATCTATCAAGATTTCACCATCTGTTATTTCGTTGAGACGATTAATCGAGCGTAATAATGTTGATTTACCTGCACCAGAAAGACCAATAATCGCAACAAACTCAGCATCCTGAATTGTTAGATTTACATGGTCGAGTGCATGTACCCCATTTTTGTATGTCTTTGAAACATTTCTTAATTCAATCATTTCCTATTGTGCTGCCTTTTCGATATAGTTAGACATTGTGTCATATGCCTTTTCATCTGCTTCTACATAACCAGTATGGTTCCATAATGACATTGCATCTTTTGCGGCCTCATCTTGATTCATATTTAAGAATACTTCTTTAATCTTCTGTTGTAATTTTTCATCCATTGTTGGCAATACCGCAATTGCATCATTTGGAATATCACCCTTTGTCAAATATAGAACTTTTAATTCCTTGAAAAGATCATTTGTTCCTTCGAACTTCTTTTGGAAAACATAACGTGCACCTTCAAATACAAATGCCGCATCAACTTGTCCATTTAAAACTGCTGTAATTTCAGATGGAATATCATTAACTGTTACGATTGTGCAATCACTTGTTGGATTAATACCAGCATCCTTCATTTCTGCTACAGGATAGATATAACCAGAAGCTGAATTAGGACTTAGTGTCGCAATCTTCTTGCCCTTTAAGTCAGCGAGAGATTGAATATTTGAATCAGCTCTAACAATCACTTCTCCTTTAAATGAGTTTGTTGATGAACCTTCAATTGGCATTTCTGTTGCTTGATCGTAATCCACCAATTTGGAAGATAAGAGAGCTTTTGCGGCACCTTGATTCTTTGCCTGTACATAGGCAGCTGGTGGCATAATACCTAAATCAACTTTACCAGATGCCATTGCTTCAACAATCGTGGAATAGTCAGTAGCGAGTGTTACTTCAACTTTACGTCCAAGCTTTTCCTCTAGATACTCCGCAAATGGTTTTGTCTTCGCTTCCATTGAGCCATCGTTATTTGTTGGAACAAACTGTACAACAAGTGGTTTATCTTCACTTGTAGAAGAAGTTTCTTTTGTCCCTGTTGCGCCACATCCACCAAGTAATGCCATGCAAAGAGAAAGTACTGCAGATACAAATATTTTTTTCATATTCTTTCTATCTCCTTATTCGGAGCTCCTTATACAAACATTCTAAACGAATATTAAAAATTGTCTTTGCAGAAAGTGACATATGTCATATACAATAAGTTCATGGAATGGATAGATAACAGATACTTATTTACAGAATATTTTAAAAAAACCAAGTTCTCTCAATATTTCGGTTTTCCTGTCAAAGATATTATAAAATTGTGTCGCTTTCACCAAGGAGAACAAATCATCGAATCCGATATCATATCTGACTTTATCTATTTCCTTTTAGATGGTGAAGTAAAGTTTTTGGTAACGAGTGATAGTGGGAAAATAGTCTATCTTGGTGGCAGTAAAGAATTTACTGTTCTCGGTGAAGTTTCCTCTCTTTGGAAAATGAAACCAATGACTAGCGTTATCGCTTCTACAGAATGCATATGTTTTAGCATTTCACTTGATACATATCGGAATCGTCTTTTGGATGATAATACATTTTTACGTTATATCAGTAAGACAATGGCTTACCGCTTAACCAAAAGAGATGATGATGTAATCGTTGATAGAACAGAGACAGCATATACAAAAATGTGTGCTCTGATTATACAAAACACACAAGACACAATGTTTACTTTAGATTTACAAGAATGTGCACGTACACTATCCATCAGCTATCGCCAAGTTATTCGTGTCATGAATCGTTTACTCCAAGAAAAACTCATTAAAAAAGTGAAAAAGAAATATTACATTTTAGACTATAGTGCATTATACACAAATACAAATGAAAACTATTTCTTCTATGAATAGTCATATCAATCACTCCATAAAAAAGTCAGACAATTCGTCTGACTTTTCATGATTAACGTAATTTCTTTCTGATGACTTGTGCCGCTATTGCTACTACAATGACTGCTCCAACAAGTAATACAACTGACTGCGGTGTTGTCTTAGGCTTTGTTTCTGTCTCAGTTGTAGCTTCTTTGCCTTCAGATACTGTATATGAAATATGTGTTGCCTTTGTAGTAAATACATACTTATCATCCTTTACTTCAGCATTAATTTCATTAGTGCCATCTGTAAATGTAGGCTTGCCATTGAATGCGGATGTAGGGATAGAATATGTTAAGTCTTGTTTTACTTCTTCAACTGGA
This sequence comes from uncultured Solobacterium sp., assembly GCF_963517755.1. NCBI lineage: Bacteria > Bacillati > Bacillota > Erysipelotrichia > Erysipelotrichales > Erysipelotrichaceae > Solobacterium > uncultured Solobacterium sp. The sequence continues at coordinate 172,428 of NZ_CAUQGG010000003.1, read as the reverse complement.
TTTCCATAGTGATCTACAATATTGAGTTCTCCAGACATCATATCTTCGCTTGGAGCTACACTTAACTTCATTCCTGTATCTGCACTATCTTTTGGAACGAGTACTTCTGTTTTTGAAAAAGCAGCTGTAGCACGTTTTCCAAAGAACTTGATTGTATAGTCATTTTCTTTGATATACTTTTTAAACTTCTCGAGGATTTCCGCATGGATTTCCTTCATTGTCTCATATGCCTTTGTCGCATCTTCATGGTTTCTTGTAGTTGCTTCATCTGCTGTTAACATTGTTGTTACAGCGTTTTTAATTTCTTCACTTTCCAGTGCTTCAATCTTCTTAGTAGCGATTGGTTGGAATTCATCACGATTGTATTCAATCATGAATAATGTATCCATTGCTAACCAATATACAGAATCTTCATTAAATTCATTGTTTTCATTCTGTGCCTGCGCAATACCGGAATTCTGATTTGGATAGTATGCCACAAATGGTGAAGTTAATGGAGAACCTAATGCTAACCACATTGTTCCTGGATATTCTTCGGTTGCGTTTGCAGGAAGATGATAGATATGTGCTTCCATTGTGTTACGGTTACCAATTGGATATAAGTTTCCACGACCTAAGTCATCTGCTACTTCGTTAATGGTTTCCAAACGGTTACGTGTAAATGCCATTGCATCTGCTAATGTAATCTTCTTTGAAGTTGTCTGTAAAAATGGATATACATCACCCTCAAACTTCGCATCCGGATTGAATTGCTTAATACCAGAACATACGCGTGATTCAGTACTTTCAGATAATTCAGGTAATGCATAAGAAGAATATAAATCGATGGTACGAGTTAATTCATCTCCCTTGAATGTCTTAGCATCTGTTGCGACTTTAAAGATATCCTTGGAATAGATATAATTTCCATCTTCTGAAATGTTATAGTTTTCCTTTTCTTCTCCTACGGTTAATCTACATTCATTCAACCAGAATGAATTAGGGAATACGGAATACTTATCACGCGGATAACGCATCGCCACAAACTGGTGTCCGGTATAAATTTCCATATACCAAAGTTCATTATGGTCAGCTACGACTAGACCATTGCCTTCGCCAGCACCCTTTGTTGCGACTTCTTGTGCGATAAATTCAACTGCTTGTCTTGCATTATCACAACTACCTAATACTGCTGTTGTGATGATAGCCTCTGTAATACCGATTGGCTTTGTTGTATCTGTGCCATCCAAATAAGGATCTACACCCAATACATTTTCATTTGCACTAGCGGAAACCGTCATATCCGCAATTAGGCCTTTTTCATTAAATCCTGTTTCGTCAAAATTACCATATTCTGGTGTTGTATCGCTGACGGACGTATAACGATAAGAATCATGTGCAAATGTAAAGGAATACCCCTTATCTGGATCTACAGAAACGTCTTTGATAGTTTCACCAGCTTTATGTTCCCCTGCTGGATGTACTCTATATACCTTATTATGATTGACTTCTAAGTCTTCTGTACGTCCAAAAATTGTACTACCATCTTCTGTTAAATCGCCGCCGATAATGACACCGGTACATGCATACGCTGAAATGATGCTGGATGAGGCTACTAAAATAGCTATTGAAGCGCTAAATAGCCTTGAAATACATTTTTTCATTTTATTATTCCTCCAATGATTGTATGAACAAAGTGTAAGAAGATTAAATTCCTCCCTTCTAGTAATCTTCTTCTTAGTAATTTCATTATAGAAAATACATCTACAAAATTGTGGAAATATGCTTTCGTCTTTCTTGTATATTCTAGTATGAAAAAAAGTTACTCCCATTTGGAAGTAACTTAAGCTTTCTTAACTTGTTCTAACCAAAGCTCAGCACTAGCATCGGATGGCATACGCCAATCACCTCTTGGAGAAAGTGTAACGGATCCTACTTTTGGTCCATCTGGTAAGCAACTACGTTTGAATTGCTGGCTGAAGAAACGCTTGAAGAAGCGTAACATTGCTTCACGTACTTCTTCTTTCTCTAACTCTGGATATGCTGTTAGTGCTAGAACCATAATCTTTTCTGGTGAATAGCCATAGCGTAATACATAGTATAAGAAGAAGTCATTAAGATCATATTTACCAATCTTATCTTCTGTCTTTTGGGCAATCTTGCCATTTTCATCATGTGGTGTTAGTTCTGGTGAGATTGGTGTATCACAGATCTTTAAGAGTACTTCTTTGAGGTCTTCTTGATTGCAGATATATGCATATGCTTTACAGATATATTGTACAAGTGTCTTTGGTACAGATGCGTTTACCGCATACATGGACATGTGATCACCATTGTATGTACACCATCCGAGTGCTAGTTCAGAAAGATCCCCTGTTCCAACTACGAGTCCATTTGCCATGTTTGCGGCATCCATCAGGATGTAAGTACGCATACGAGCTTGTGCATTCTCGTAGGTTGTATCACCTTCCCCTTGATAACTACCAGGATGGCCAATCTGTTTCAGATGTGCTTGCACACCTTCTTCAATCGCAACTTCATGCATCTCTACATCTAATGCACGCATTAAATCTAAAGCATTGTTATAAGTGTATGAAGTTGTATTACCATGGTTTGGCAATGTATAGCAAATAATATGGATATCAGGTACTAGTTTTCTTGCTTGATGACATACAAGTAATGCAAGTGTACTATCCAAGCCTCCTGAGATACCAATCACAAGATTTTTAATTCCTGTGGAACGAACCCGTGTTGCTAGACCATTTGCTTGAATCTCTAAGATCTTCATACAACGACGACCACGCTCTTCATCATCAACTGGCACAAATGGATTACGATTGACTACATAGTCTTCCTTGCGTAACGCATCTACTAATTCATCTACCGTAATTTCATCTTGATTTGCGATTGGTTTAATCGAAACATCGACATATACATAATCATCATGATTTTCTTCTAGATCAAATGTTGTCTGGTGACGACGATTCTTTTCAATGGACTCTAAATCAATCACTACAGTTTCAACCTTTGTATCTTCTGGGAATATGGAATCTTTTAACAGGCGTCCATTGCAGGCAATCATACTATGACCAGAGAATACGAGGTCCGTACTACTTTCATCCGTTGCACTAGATACATATAGATATGCACAATAACAACTTGCACTCTGCTGTAATACCATTGTACGACGATAGTCTTGCTTACCAATAATTTCATCAGAAGCAGATAGATTCGCAATAATATTAGCACCCGCAAGACATGCATGCGTACTTGGCTTATCAGGTACCCATAAATCTTCACAGATATCTAGACCTACAATAGCTCCACTACGACTATCACATGCAAGTATGTTTCTGCCAAATGGGATAAACTCATCACCTAATTGAATCATTTGGCTAACGATATTCTTACCACTTGTAAACCATCTACTTTCATAGAACTCGCTGTATGTCGGAAGATTGATCTTTGGCACAATACCTACAATGACACCTTCCGAGATATATACTGCACAGTTATATAAATGGTTTTCAAAACGTAACGGTGCACCAACCACAACCGTTAGACCTTCTAGTTTATTTGACGCATTCGCAATCTTAAATAGTCCATCTTCTACTGCATCTAACAATGTAAACTGTCCAAATAGATCACCACAAGTATACCCAGTCAAACATAATTCTGGATATACCAAGAATCCTGCATCCGCATTTTCATTCATTGTTTGGATGATTTGTGCAACGTTATAAGTGACATTTGCTACTTTCATCCTTGGTACAACAGTACCGACTTTTATCATTCTATTTTTCATGATTATCCTCACTGAAAAGGTAACTACTTAGACCATGTAATTCTTTTGGCAATGTGTCCTGTAGTATTTGTATCGCATCTTTTGCGATGAGAAACTGCTTACGTACTTCGCTAGAAGAAATATGATGATATTCCTTTGGTGTATGTACAATTTCTATGTATTGAGAAAGACTTGAGAGATAAGAATCATCCGCAATCATCTTTTCACAATTATCATCGTATCTTGCCATACATACAATACCAAATTCCTTCGCAATCTCCTCTACATGTTTCCAACCGGTTTTTAATTCCGGTAACTTATCAGAGCCAAATAATAACTTACATGCATATCCCTGCTCTTTTAGATAACAGAGCGTTTGATATGTACGTGGTTGACTTTCTTCCTTTAACTCATAGTCACTGACCATTAGCTTTGGATGTGCTTTACAGATGCTTTCTAGCATCGCTAATCGCTCTGTATCATGAAAGGCAAAGTTCTTTGCTTGATCATGTTCGATATAGCTCATCTTACTAGGCATAAAGATAACCATCGTAGCACCTGCCTTTTCGCAAGCATATTCTGCTAGTTCGATATGAGCTTTTGTTGGTGGATTAAAGGCTCCACCAAATAACAGGTAACTCAAATGATGCCTCCATGGAGTTTCTCATATAACTCCTCTCTGAGTTTCGCTACTGCAGGTGTTAAGTCTACGTAATGCTTATGAGGCATCTCTGTACGTAATTCAGATTCCCAAACACGATATTGTAGTTGTTCCTTTACATATTCCTTCTTTGCACGAATATCTGGTAAATCGAGAACAACTTCACCATTTAACATATGAGGAATTAAAATCTTCTCAACATGGCTAGGAATAATTGTCTTATGTCTTTCAAAGGCATCTGGGTCAAGGTTGACAACTTCAACAGGCTTACCATTTTCAATCACTTCCGTATCAAGAGAAATAATATCGCACTGTCCCTTTCCTTCTTCATCGAATACGCGCCAAGCCATTAGTTTGCCTGGAATGATTGCCTTACTAGATGAATCAGAGCACTTCATCTTTGGTGTATAGCTACCATCTTTTTCTTTAACAGCGACTAACTTATATACACCACCAAAGACAGGGTCTGTCGCAGCTGTAATGAGTTTTTCACCGACGCCATAGAAATCAAACTTCGCATGTTCATAGAGTTCCATGTTTGCCATCTTCTTTTCATCTAATGAGTTAGATGCGACAAGCTTAATATATGACTTACCTGCTTCATCCAAAGCACGACGTAGACGCTTATAACCACGAGCTAAGTCACCTGAGTCAATACGCGCACTCTTAACACGCTTATTTGGATCATTTGGATACTTCGCAATCAACTCATCATCTAATTGAATTAAATGAGGAAGTCCTGAATCAAAGATACTGTAAGTATCTAGTAACAATGAGACATTTTCAGGATAAGTTTCCGCATAGGCACGGAAGGCATCCATCTCGGTTGGGAAGAATTCAATATAACTATGTGCAACTGTACCAACAGCCTTCACATCAGGTCCATACTTCATCTCCGCAAGGCAGTTAGCAGTACCGATACAGCCACCTAAGATGGCCGCATAGGCGCCATCATTACCTGCAGACATACCCTGTGCACGACGTGTTCCAAATTCCATGACATTTCTTGGTGTCTTATTACTTAGTCCTGTAATACGAGTTGCCTTTGTGGCGATTAAGGAATGGAAGTTCATTGTCTGTAATAGATAGGTTTCAATTAGGACTGCACCTACCATATCACACTCAATACGTACCATTGGTACCTGAGGATAACATACAGTACCCTCACGCAACATGTACACATCACCCTTCCACTGATAGTGACGTAGATACTCGCAAAATTCTGGGCTCATACCCTTGGTTAATAACCACTGAATATCAAATTCTGTAAAGTGATAGTTCTTTAAGAAACGTAATAACTTCTGTTGACCACAGCTAATTGCATATCCACCATCATCTGGATTATCTCTAAAGAACATGTTAAATACCATGATGGTATCTTTATATCCATGCATGAATAATGAATTTGCCATGGAGAATTCATAGAAGTCTGTGACCATCGCTGGATTGTCATAATCTTCATCTGGGATATATGGTTCTACTTGAATGTTGTTCATATCATTTCCTCATTTTTCTATTTCAATCTGACAAGAAGCCATTACATCGAGCGCTTCCTTTTGTTTATCTATCGTTGTCGCAGCACATGCTTGCGATAAAACAGTTATCTTTGTGTTTGGTAAGTATGTACGTAATAGTAATGCATTTGTCACAACACAAATATCTGTACAGATACCAATTAATACAATTTCTTCTGGAGCTAGTTTCTGTAGTTCAACTGCTAGATTGAGTGATCCAAAGGTATCCTTCTCAAATATTTTGGTACCACGCTTATGAAGTGCTTCTTCGATACTCTTTGGAAATCTCCAACCCTCTGTATCTTTGATACAGTGTACAACTGGTAAGTATTTACCCTCTAAAGTGTTGAGATAATTTGTATCATGTGTATCCTGTGTTGCGAATACCATATCATATTTTGGTGAATTGATCTCATCAACCATCTTTGCAAGAGCTGCTTCTGCTTCTGTTGTGCCAAGAGACCCTGATACAAAATCATTTTGAATATCGATTGCGATAAGTGTTTTCATTATAATGTCTCCTTTACAAATGGTAGTAATGGATTAAAGCTATAGGTCGCGACTTTTCTACCGTTTACAATCGTTGTACTAGCTGTAGCTACTAGCATCTTTTTAATATCCCGTCGAAAGTTACCTGTATCAACTGGGTGATTGACAATAGCCTCATAGACTTCCTGAATCTCACGTAGTGTACATTCCTTCGGTAATAAATTAAACATAATACCTGTAGAAGCTGCACGATTACGTACAACATCAATTGCCATATTGATTGCCTTGATGTGATCAGCAGCTAGTTTTGCGTTTGAACTATCTAGTAACTTGGATCTTGTCTGTACATAGTTATCACAGGCAGTATCGTAAATCTCATAACGTAGATGAATGCCTTTTTCTTCTTCATCTAACATTAATACACTCTTACGCTCATACCCATCCGATGTCGTTGTAATCTTTTGAATGGTAAACCACTCTGTATCCATCGCATCATCACCAGCAGATGTCATCTTAATATTTTCAGCCGGTGTCATAGACAAATAAACTGTCGTAATCACACGTGTACGTGGATCACGGTCCGCATTTCCAAATGTATATAATTGTCTAAAGTATGTAGAATCAAAAAGATTGGTTTCCTCTTCTAATTCTCGTTTCATCGCGGCATCCAAATCCTCATCAAAGTTCACAAAACCACCAGGCATAGCCCAATCATGAATAAATGGATGATCCTTACGTTTGACTAATAACACCTTTAACTTCCCCTTGAATACTGTTAATAAAATCATATCAACAGTATTACTCGGCCTTCGATATTGTGTTTCATCATAGCGGGCAAGGAATTCCTCTAGTGTTTCACCACGTTCATTTCTTTCTTCCATGGCTTCTCCTTATAGTCATTTTGACTATATATATTATAATCTACTTTTCTTGTTTGTCAAAAAAAGTGATTGTGTTTGATTACAATCACTTCTTCATACGCTTATATTTATTACCAATTTTTTCCTTCATGAAAGCAAGTACATCTGCTTTTTGTTCGAACTCATACTCTACAAGTTCTACATTTGTGCTTTCTTTCTTTGAAGATGATGTTAGATATAGATTGAAGAACTTCTTATCATCCTTATAATCATAACCACTGAGTTCCTTCCATGCATGGAATTTACCATTGGTTACATAACCCTCTTCTCCAATACCATCTTTCGCTAACCAATACGCAACAATCGCAACGATAATCACGATAACACGTAAGATATCAAAAACAGTAATGGTATTACCAATTAAAGAAACAAGAGTTAAACCTACAATCACAATGAGCGTAATCTTAGTCGCATCCCATTGTCTTCCTGCATACTTAATCTTTCCCTTTGTATTGGCTAAGCGATAAAACATCAAACCCGCAAATGCGCCGAATGCTAATGTAACTAATAAGTTTCCGTAGAATAATGGCTGATTCATTTTCATTTCCTCACATACTAATAACAATTTTCATTATACCATAGCAAATCTGAATAAGCATATCATCAAATTTTTTGAATTTTACATAAGTTTAGTATTACTTGCTAATCTTCTTTGAACAAACTAAAATACATCTATGACAAAAAAAGATATTAAACTCTTTGCGACAGATTTAGATGGAACATTATTTGCTCGCCCTGGTTACTTAACAAAATACGCTGCAGAAACACTGCGTACATTACGAGCACAAGGAACACGTATCGCAATCTGTACTGGCCGTCATTACGAACGCATCCTCAATGGATTTCCAAAAGATATCTATGACTATATAGTCTCTAATAATGGTCAAGATATCTACTTTGTAAACAAGAAGGAACATATATCATTCCCTGTTCTAACAAAAGAAGAAATCCATAACTTACTACCGCTTGCGGAAAAATACCCTGTTATCCTAATGGCATCGACAGATAAAGACTTTTTAACAACTGGCTCAAAGAAGAATTACATTGCATTGATGTTATTCCGTCTTTGCTCGCAAATACGAGATTTTATACAATATCATCATTTCCATCATGCCGAAATCGATTTTAATCTCGAAAATCTCGAAAACAAATATATTATCAAGATTTGTTTCTCAGGTACTGCAGGTACACTCAAGAGACTGGCCAAAGAAATTCCTACGGATAAGTACTCCGTCTTCTTTGTCAATTCAAACTGGTTAGAGGTTCAGCCACACGGAATTAATAAAGGCAATGGTCTTCGTATGATTATGGAACGTGAAAATATCTTACCGGAACAAGTCTGTGCTATTGGCGACGGTGAAAATGATTTATCCATGTTAGAAGTTGCGGGTGTAAAGGTTGCAATGGGCAATGCAATGCCATGTCTAAAAGAAATTGCGACTGACCATGCAGAACACTACTTCCAAGAAGGCTGTGCAAACTGGATTCGTAAGAATCTACTATAGAAAAGATTCACTTTCTGATAAACAGGAGTAAACTAAAATTATGAGTACATTAGAAAACGATATTACAGAAGCCATCTTCGCAGCTGAAGATGCACTACAACACTTGTATCAAGCAAAAACATTCCTCAAGAAAGCAAGAAACTGGGGTTTATTTGATATCTTCGCAGGTGGTCTTATCACCTCTATCATCAAGCACAAACATATTGAAAATGCACAAGACGAAATCAGATATGCGAAGGTTGCTTTAGAGAATCTAACCCGTGAATTACAAGATGTAGGAGATTATATTACAGTTGATATTGAGATTGATACTTTTGCAAAAGTTACAGACTACCTTCTCGATAACTTCGTCTCAGATATCTATGTTCAATCCAAAATCAACAATGCTAGCCAGCAGGTTGATGACGCAATCTATGAAACAGAAAAGATTCTAAACGTACTAAAAAATGCACAATAGTGCATTTTTTTACTTTAGTCGATTTATAAAATTGATACTCTCTTCATAAATCTGTTTGTATAAAATACTATGAACATAATGAGAACAATCCAAAAACTGATATTCGCCATTCTGTTTGTTCGCTAAATAACTAACCCCAAAGCTCCTCCACTCTTCTCTTGGGTTACATAATATTAACTGAACAGGAGGGATATATAGACACGAGAAAACAGATATTAAAGAAATACAGACAGAAGAACAAGCACAACACCAAAAGCCTGATGGCATTCTTACAAAGAAGATAAATGGAAAAACCTTTGTAACAGAGATATATTTTGATAAAAAGAGCAAGGAAACATTTCAAGATAAACTGTTTAAGGTAATACAATCTAGGGAGAATAGTAGCGAGTAAGTGGGAAATCTGCCAGTGGAAAAAATGCCTTGAAAATGGTATAAAATTACTTAATAATTAGAGAAAAAAATTAGACTTTTGTTAAGGAGTGAATATGGATTTTAATAAGATGATTCCCGAGTTATCGGTTTTTGATATTGAACAGACCAAAAGGTTTTATAATGACTTAGGATTTAAGATTGAATACGAACGTCCTGAAGAAAAATTCGTTTTCATGTCTTTTCAAGATAGTCAATTTATGTTTGAACAAATTCATGACAATGGTTGGAATATAGGCGAGCTAATATATCCTTTGGGAAGAGGAATTAATTTTTCAATAGCCGTTGATGATATTGAAGGGCTGTATAAATTAGTGAAAACTTTAAATTTGGAAATATACAGAGAACTAAACAGAAGCATATATAAAGTTAATGGTACAGAAGAAACGCAAACCGAGTTCTTAATACAAGATCCCAATGGGTATTTATTAAGATTTACAAATTGATAAATTTACCTTTATCGAAGTAGAAAATTAAATAAAAGTAATTAGCGTAGCAACTCAAAACAGTAAATCAAATTTGTTTTACTGCTTTTTACTTTAATTGATTTATAAATTTGATACTCTCTTCATAAATCTGTTGGTATGCAATATTATGAACATAATGAGAACAATCTAAGAACTGATATTTGCCATTCTGTTTGTTCGCTAAATAACCAACACCAAAACTTCTCCACTCTTCTTTTGAATAACCAGTACCATCTCCATTTGAGATAAAGAATAACATAGGCGCATTAGTCTCATCAATTTGTTCTAATTTCTTGGCGTTTGCTTTAATAGTTTTCGCTTCATTTATCATCGAAGTTGTAGCGGTTCTTCGATAGAAGATTACTCTATATAATTCTTTTTCTTCCTCTGTTAAGTTTCCATCTTTAATTGCGGAAGAGGAATCAACTAGATATGGAAGAAATCTAGTAAGTCCTATATCCGCGCCAAACTTTGCTGCACTTAACAAGAACGTATTTATTTTTGTGTTTTGATATGCTGCAGGGACAGATAGATCCAATCCAACAATTCCTTTTATTTCATTTGGATATTTGTTTGCCCAATAGAGTGCTTCAATACCTGACATAGAATGTGGAAATAAAATGTATTTATGATTTGTCACCCCTGCTTGATTCAGTGACTCTCTAGTTTCAAATAAGATTGTATCAATGTCTCTACTTATATCGCTGATATCACTAAAGCCATAACCAGCTTTTTCAACAACCGCTATTTGATAGTCTTTTTCAAATAGCGAATATAAAGTTTTAAAATCCAGAGTTGGTGAACACGTCCCTGCCCCAGACATAAACACTAGCGTAAAATCACTATTCGGATTACCTGAAAGATAAACATTCATATGATGTCCATTAACTTCAACAATCTTTCCGTTCGTCTTGAATAAAGCATCCTCATCTTTTAGTTTTATCTTATGATTTACAAAACTGATGAATACTATCAATCCTATTACAACTACAATAATACTAATCAGCTTAATCAGTTTTTTCATATACAATACTCCTAGTATTTACTATATATGGGTTAGTTCAGTTAGATCATAATTCCTATGATTAAAGATAATACAAAAAGAGAGAATACCAGTCAATCTAAACTAGTATTCTCTACTATTTGTATTGTGAATCTTATTTCACTGTAACGATATACTTCTCATCGTTTGCGTCGACGTGAATTGTCTTGCCATTAATATCTGGGTTTTCTAGAATCACCTTGGCAACTGCTGTCTCAATTTCACGTTGAATATGACGCTTCATTGGTCTAGCACCGTAAAGTGGATCTACACCACAAGCAATGATACGCTTCATTGCGCTATCACTAACAGTAAGATTAATATCACGGTCTTTCAAACGATTGCGTAGCTGTGCTAAGAACTTCTCAGCAATCTGTGCTAATACATCATTACCCAATGCATTAAAGACGATGATTTCATCAACACGGTTGATAAACTCTGGTTTAAAGAACTTGTGTACTTCACTCATGTAGTGCTCTTCACGATGTTCTGGATCATCATCGAAGGCGTATTGACTACCTAAGTTACTTGTCATAATGATAATCGTATTCTTGAAGTCTACTGTTACACCCTTAGAGTCTGTAATACGTCCATCATCCAAAATCTGTAATAGGATATTGAATACATCTGGATGTGCTTTTTCGATTTCATCTAATAGCACGATTGAGTATGGAGAACGACGTACTGCTTCTGTTAACTGTCCACCTTCTTCATATCCAACATATCCTGGAGGCGCACCAACTAGTCTAGATACGGAGAACTTCTCCATATATTCAGACATATCGATACGTACAATCTTGGATTCATCATCAAATAGTTGTTGTGCTAATGCCTTAGCAACTTCTGTCTTACCAACACCTGTTGGACCTAGGAACATAAATGAACCTAATGGGCGATTTTCATCTTGGATATTTGCCTTTGAACGCATAATTGCGTCTGATACAAGACGTAAAGCTTCTGGTTGTCCGATAACACGTTTTGCGAGTGCTTCTGGAAGATGTAGAATCTTTTGTCTTTCTGTACTCATCAAGCGTGATACTTCAATATGCGTCCATTGCGATACAATCTTTGCAATCATATCTTCATCGACAATCTGATGTACCATCGCATCTGATTTTTCAACATCCGCTTCATTAATCTTCTTTTCTAGATTTGGAATCGTTTCGTATTTTAGCTTCGCAGCTGTTTCATAGTTGGCTGCGTTTTCTGCTTGCGTTAAAGCAAGCTTAGCTTTCTCAAGTTCTTCTTTGTAGTTCTTAATAGCATCTGCTTCACTCTTTTCAGCTTGCCACTTAGAGAGTTTTGCAGTCTGCTCTTCCTTAAGATCTGCAAGTTCCTTACGAATTTCTTCAAGACGATCTTTGGCCTTAGGGTCTGTTTCTTCTTTGAGAGATGTTTCCTCAATCTGTAAAGTCATAATACGTCTAGAGAGTTCATCTAACTCTGCAGGCATGGAATCCATTTCAACACGAATCGTTGCACAAGCTTCATCGATTAAATCGATTGCCTTATCTGGTAAGAAACGATCTGTGATGTAACGATTGGATAGTGTTGCGGCAGCGATAATCGCTTCATCTTTGATACGAACACCATGGTGTGATTCAAAGCGGTCTTTGAGTCCACGTAAGATACTAATTGTATCTTCAACAGATGGCTCTTGTACCATAATCTTCTGGAAACGACGCTCTAAAGCTCTATCCTTTTCGATGTACTTACGATATTCATCGAATGTAGTCGCACCAATACACTTGAGTTCACCTCTTGCAAGCATTGGCTTTAATAGGTTTGCGGCATCCATGGAGCCTTCTGTCTTACCTGCACCAACAAGATTATGAATCTCATCGATGAATAAGATAATTCCACCATCAGCCTGTTGTACCTGTTTGAGTACACCCTTTAAGCGCTCTTCAAATTCACCACGATATTTCGCACCAGCAATCAGTGCACCCATATCAAGTTCAATTAACTTCTTATCTTTGAGTCCAAGTGGTACATCCCCTTGCATAATACGCCATGCAAGACCTTCTACGATTGCGGTCTTACCTACACCAGGTTCACCAATGAGGACTGGATTGTTTTTTGTCTTACGAGAGAGAATCTCGATAACTCTACGAATCTCTTCATCTCTTCCGATAACTGGATCAATCTTTCCGTCTTTTACTTCTTTGACTAGATCATGTCCATATTTGCTTAATGCATCGAGTTGGCTTTCGTTGGTCTTTTCATCCATTGTCATCCCTCCTCTTCTTTCTTCTTCTGCATTTTCGATATCACTTGTTGTGATATGGAATTGTTGTTTGATTTGCTCGATAATTGTAGCCTTTGTATCAAACAAGCCAAGTAAGAATGTAACAGTACTCATGTAACTATCATTTTGTTTCTGCATGCGTTTGAATGCATAATTATATGCTTGCATGACATCATTTGATAGCTGTGGTTGTGTAGATCCACTGACTGTCGGAATTCTTGTTAGTGCTTGTTCGATGAAACTTCTTAATTCTTCTTGACTGATATGTAACCTTTGCCAAATACCCTCTAGGCTATCGTCATTGACCATTGCATAGAGGATATGCTCAGGTTTTATATCAGGACTTTGTTTTTCTTGTGCAAGCTGTACTGCTTGCATGATGATATTTTGCAGGATTTCTGTCATCTGCTCAATGTTCATCGTAACACCTCCTTTGATAGGTGATGCCTGTTACTTACATGAATTTCTTCTTAAACTTTTCCCAGGCTGTTTCACCTTTGCTGGAATTTTGTAACTCTTGTAACTGTTCATATAGTTCACGTTCTTTACGTGAAAGTGATTTTTCTACTGTGATGCGTACTGTAACGATTTGATCGCCATCTCTTCCACCATGTAGATCTGCAGTACCCTTACCCTTTAGACGCATTCTTGTGCCATCTTGGGTTCCGGCTGGAATCTTCATCGTAACATCACCATGGATCGTAGGAACATCTATACTAACACCCAATGTCGCATCAACTGCACTGACTGGAATATCAAGGTAGATATCTTTGCCATCACGCTCAAAACTCTCGTGTGGTAATACATTGATCTCTAGGTATAAGTCACCATTTGGACCACCGTTATAGCCACGTTCACCCTTACCGGATACACGTAATTGCTGTCCTGTTTGGATACCTGCAGGTATCTTTACATCTACGCTAATACGCTTCTTTTCGTAACCTGTTCCACCACATTTTGGACATACTTTACGAATCTTCTTACCAGTACCACGACAGTCAGGACATACGCTCTGTGATTGGAATACACCAAACGCTGTACGTTGTTGTGTTACAACGCTACCAGAACCATGACAGGTTGGACAGGTTTCTACATCACTTGGAGAAGCTGCACCTGTACCATGACATTGGTCACATTGTTCTTCAACTGTTAATGAGATGGTCTCAGTCTTACCAAAACATGCGTCCATAAATGAGATATTCATGCGCATGTAGCGGTCTTCACCCTTGCGTGGTCCATTACTGGAACGACGTGATCCAGTGCTGAATCCACCCATACCTCCACCGAAGAATGAGGAGAAGATATCGTTGAGATCATCAAATCCACCAGCGTTAAATCCACCGCCAAAACCACCGAAGCCTCCACCTGCTTGGGAACCGTTCATTCCCGCAAAGCCAAACTGATCATACGTCTGACGCTTTTGTGGATCACTTAATACTTCGTAAGCTTCATTGATTTCTTTAAACTTGGCTTCTGCATCTGCTTCTTTATTTACATCAGGGTGATATTTTTTGGCTAACGAACGATAGGCTTTTTTAATTTCCGCATCGCTTGCCCCTTTGGATATTCCTAACACCTCATAGTAATCTCTTTTTTCAGCCATATCTTTTAGCCCTTTCTTCTCTTAAAAGAATGCGGAAACAAGCCCCGCATTCCTTTCAAACTTTACTTCTTTTCTTGGAAGTCTGCGTCAACAACATCGTCGTTTGCGCTTGTTGAATTACCTGCAGCATCACCAGCAGCCTGCTGACCTGCCTGACTTTGATACATTGCCTGAGCCATATCATTCGCTGCCTTTTCAAGAGCGTCTAACTTAGTCTTTAAGCCTTCTGTATCATTCTTATCGATAGCTTCTTGTAATTCATCACGTAACTTCTTCACTTCAGCCTTCTGTTCTTCAGTCACATTTGCATTTTCATTCTGCAATGTTTCATCAATCTGGTGAATGAAAGCTTCCGCACGATTCTTTGTCTCGATTTCTTCTTTACGTTTGTCATCCTCTGCCTTATGAGCTTCAGCTTCCTTAACCATGCGGTCAATTTCCTCCTCACTTAAACCAGAAGAGTTTGTAATCGTAATAGATTGTTTCTTACTTGTTGCCTTGTCAACTGCAGTAACGTGTACAATACCATTTACGTCAATATCAAATGTTACTTCAATCTGTGGAACACCACGTCTTGCTGGGGCAATACCATCTAACTGGAAGTTACCAAGTGTCTTGTTATCCTGTGCCATTGGTCTTTCACCCTGTAATACATGGATATCTACAGCTGGCTGGTTATCTGCAGCTGTTGAGAAAATCTGAGACTTACTTGTTGGGATTGTTGTGTTACGTGGGATAAGAACTGTCATAACACCACCCATTGTTTCAATACCTAATGAAAGTGGAGTAACATCAAGTAATAATACGTCCTTAACATCACCAGCGATAACACCACCCTGAATAGCAGCACCTAAAGATACACATTCATCTGGGTTAACAGACTTGTTAGGTTCCTTACCTAATTCATTCTTAATTGCTTCTTGAACAGCTGGAATACGTGTAGAACCACCTACAAGTAATACCTGGTGAATATCATTTGCTGTTAAACCTGCATCCTTTAATGCTTGACGAACTGGAATCAATGTTCTTTCAACAAGTCCCTTTGTCATTTCATTAAACTGTGCACGTGTTAATGTAGCTTCTAAGTGTAATGGACCTGCAGGACCAGCGGAAATAAATGGTAAGGAAATCTGTGTCTGTACCATACCAGATAAGTCCTTCTTAGCCTTTTCAGCAGCTTCCTTTAATCTCTGTAAAGCCATCTTATCTTGTCTTAGATCGATGTTATTTTCACGTTTGAAGTTATCTGCTAACCAATTGATGATAGCTTCATCGAAGTCGTCACCACCTAAGTGTGTATCACCATTTGTAGATAATACTTCAAATGTACCATCCGCAATATCCAAGATAGATACATCGAATGTACCACCACCTAAGTCATATACTAAGATCTTTTGTTCCTTAGATGTTTCTTTGTCAGAACCAAACGCAAGTGCAGAAGCAGTTGGCTCGTTAATAATACGTACTACATCCAAACCAGCAATCTTACCAGCATCCTTTGTTGCTTGACGCTGTGCATCGTTGAAGTATGCAGGTACTGTAATAACAGCCTTTTCTACCTTCTCACCTAAATAAGCTTCTGCATAACTCTTCAAATATGTAAGAATCATTGCTGAAACTTCCTGTGGTGTATATTCCTTACCTTCTAATGTTACTTTTTGATTTGTACCCATCAAACGCTTAATGGAATATACTGTGTCTTTATTTGTAATCAATTGACGCTTAGCCGCATCACCAACAATACGTTCACCATTTTTAAATGCTACAACGGATGGTGTTGTGCGGTTTCCTTCTGGATTCGCAATTACTTTTGCTTCGCCACCTTCCATAACGGATACGCAGCTATTTGTTGTTCCTAAGTCAATACCAATAATCTTGCTCATGTTTATCTTCCTCCTAGTTATTCACTAACCTTGACCATTGCTGCTCTTAGCAGACGGTCCTTTATACGATAACCCTTCTGTAATACTTCAATTACAGTTCCAGGTTCGACATTTTCTCTTGCTTCTGTCATCAATGCTTGATGCCAATTACCATCAAATGGTTGGTTTAATGCATCAATTTCTGTAATACCTTCTTTACTTAAAGCATTCTGTAGTTGTCCATAAATCATTTCGACACCCTTACGATATGCTTCATCGGATGTTGCTTGCGCTAACGCTCTTTCGCAACTATCTAATACAGGTAACAACTCTAATGCAAAGTTTTTCATCATAAACTTTGTACGGCTATCAAAATCAGCCTGTAGACGTTTTCTTGTATTCTCTGTATCTGCATACGCTTTTGCATATTCATTCTTGAGAACATTTACCTGTTCACTTAACTCTGTAATCTTTGCTTGAAGTGTTGTAACTTCATCAACTTCTTCTACTACTTCAGGAGTTTCAGTTTCAACTACTTCTTCAACTTCAGATTCTGTTTTTTTGATATCTTCACTCATTGCCACTTTCACCTCCTGAGTTATACATCTTCTCAATCAAACGTGCCGCATAATCAATTAGATTTACGACTTTTTCATAATTCATTCTGCTTGGTCCAACAACCATCAACTCTCCACTTTCCGTATCATTAACATGGAACTTGGAACGTACAACTGCTAAATCGTTATACCAAGTTAACTGTGCGCCTTTTGTTGTAGTTACCGCAACAGCATTTTCGCTGGAATCTAATCCACGCCATACCTTTGTATCATCAAACATCAACATCAATTGTTTCAACTTGTTGATATCTTCAAATTCAGGTTGATATAATACACGATCTTTTCCAGAGAAGTATACACTCTCACTCGCAAACTTTACGAACGCTCTAACAAACGCTGTAAAGAGTAGATCGTGGCGATGTACAACGCTACATAAATCAGGTTTGATATCTTCCATACGACCAGGTACTTCCGCAAGTGGAACACCCTGTAATCTCTTGTTTAAGATATCTGTACAAGCTTCCAAATCTTTGAATGGTACATCATCTTCAAAGTGGAAGTTCTTAGTTTCGGTATGTCCTGTATTTGTGATAAATACACATACCGCATTACGCGTGTCAATCGGAAACAATTTTATGTGTTCTAGACATTGCGTATTGGAATCTGGTCCGATTGCACCAGCTGTCATATTTGTCATTTCACTGAGGATTTCACAGCTTTGATGAACCGCCTCCTCAATGTTCATACTAGACACATCAAATGCACTACGAATTGCGAGTTCCATACGTTTATCAATGCCAGCAGTCATGTTCAATAAGTTCTCACAATAGAACTTATATCCCATCGTACTAGGAATACGTCCACTGGAAGTATGTGTCTTTTCCAGATAGCCCATTTCCTCTAAGACCTGCATATCATTACGGATGGTCGCACTGGAATATGGTAAGTCATACTGTTCTTGTAATGTACGCGAACCAACTGGTTCCGCCGTACGAATATACTCATCAACAATTGCCTTGAAGATTTCTATTCGTCTTGGTGTCAACATCTCCAGCACCTCCTTTTTAGCACTCTTTTTCAATGTCTGCTAATATAGTATACCAACACTTTAGCACTGTCAACAGTTTAGTGCTAATTTTTAACAAAAAAGACCGAAAATTTTCGGCCTTATATATCAGCTTATTTTTTAGTGCTCTAAACAAGAATATTCATCATTTAATTATCTGTATAGATACTATATTATTCTCACTAATCTCTATTCCTCCAAGATGTTCAGCATCCTTTGAAATGCCGATACTATCGATACCATCTTCATTATCTTCGCCTCGAAAGAACTCTGCTACATATCCATCAAAAGAATATCCTTCATCGTTAGTGATTCGTACATATTGATGCAAATATTCTTTCAGTTCCATATTTTTCCCTCTTATATTTCAATCGGATTTGGTGTCATCGCATCCTTGATGCGATCTAGTAACATAGCAGTTTCTAAACTACTTTGGATAGGCATAACTGGAGAGCTATGTTTCCCATTTTCAAGTAAGTTTACAAAGTGAGATATTTCTCCATAGAAGTCATCTACTTTATATGGACAATCAATAACTTCTACTTTGTCTTCAATCTTTAGCTCTGCACTTATAGGTCTATGCAAATCTCGAATACGGATTTCTCCCTTTGTACCCTTAATCAATACTTCTTTTTTTTCTGGTTGATTGATTGCAGTTTCTAGAGTGGCTAATGTATTGCCTATATGCATCTGTACCTTTGTATGTAAGTCATATCCATCCTCTAAGTCTACATCAATGTAATCGATGCGCAGTTTACCTTTGGTATATTCTGTAATCCATGTTGCACAATAACAGCCACAGTCTAGAAGAGCTCCTCCATATACTGGATTACTTAGGTAACTATTCTCAATGACTTCTTGTGGTTGTTTAGAATTGAGTATGGTATGAATTTCCTGAATATCTCCAATAGTACCTTTTTCAATCAGCTTATGTATCTTTTGATACAATGGTGTAAAACGAGGCTTCATGGCTTCCATCCATAATACTGGATGTTGTTTTAATACTTCCATGATTCCCTCAATCTCAAAAGCGTTTATACCTGCTGGTTTTTCAACCAGTACTGCCTTGCCTGCTTTGATGGCTTTGATCGACCATATATAATGATAGCCATGTGGCAAGGTAATATATACTGCATCTACGTTTGGATCTTGTAAAAGTTCTTCATAGGATCCATACGCTTTTAAAGCGTGATATGTATCCGCAAACTGTTGTGCTTTTGCAAGTGTACGACAACTAACGGCATAAAGTTCACTATTTGATTCATGTGCTAGACTCTTTACAAAACGCTGGGCAATTTTCCCAGCGCCTATAATTCCCCAACGTATCATATCTGCCCCTGTGCAGCCCTTAAGTTTTCAGCTACTTTAGCCATCTTTTCTTTTAGAGGTCCCTCTACCTGCGGAGGTACTAGATTTAACAAGTCTCCTCCGTTAAGGGCAATCTCTTTACATACAGAAGAAGATAGAAATGAATATTGTGGTTTGGCGATGAGGAATGCCGTTTCAATCTCATGTGCCAACATCATATTCGCGGTTGCTTGTCCAAGTTCATATTCATAATCACTAACAGCACGAATACCACGAATAATAACAGCAGCCCCAATCTTACGAGCAAACTCTACGGTTAAACCAGAACCAATCATTACAGTTACATTTTCTGGGTTACCAATGGACTTCAAACTATCGATAACCATCTGTTTTCTTTCTTCACTATTGAACAAGCATGTCTTACGTGGATTAACCATAATCAATACCACAACTTCATCAAACAAACGTGATGCACGCTCAATAATGTCTAAATGACCGTTTGTAATTGGATCAAATGTTCCTGGATAACAAGCCTTCATCCTTCCACCTCATTTCGATAATAGGTAATACGTGTAATACCATAGGTTGCTTCTTTATATGGTTTTAAAGAGCCAAACTCTTTTTTAAATTCATCTTCTTTTGCGGATTCAATAACAACTACACCATAATTCGTAATCATATTGTTTTCTTGTAAGTATTCTAGAATTTCGTTATTGCGTTGTCCTGCATATGGCGGATCTAGATATACTAAGTCAAAACGAATCCCTTCCGTTTTTAACAGTGATAATGCTTTCTTATCAGGCATATGTAAGACTTTCGTCTTCTCTTTACAACGTAATGACTCTATATTTTTACGGATAACCTGAATTGCGTCTTTAGAGATATCCGCAAACACTGCATAATCATACCCACGAGATAGTGCCTCTAAGCCATTGGCACCACTACCAGCATATAAATCTAATACTGTGCCACCATCAAACATCCCTCCTAGGGATGAAAAAACAGCTTCTCTAACTTTATCTAATGTAGGTCTCGTCTGATTCCCAGAACGTGTTTCTATCTTGCGTGAGCGATATTCACCAGCGATAATTCTCATCGAATCTCACCTCGTCTATAGGAGGCAATCACTGCTTGAGAAATACCAACACAAGCCATGATAGACATCGTAGAGGAACCACCAGCAGATACCATGAGCAGCGGTACACCTGTTAGAGGAATTAATCCTGTAACACCACCGATATTAAAGAACATATGTACCAAGAAATACATTGCTGTACCAACAAGGATAATACGTCCCTTCTCGCTGCGCATCTTCATTGCATAGCGTAACAAAACAAAGATTATAAATCCATAGATAGCAAGTAAGCCAATAAACCCTACAAAACCAAGCTCTTCAACTACAATTGCGAGGATATAGTCCGTACTAGCTGCTGGAAAGTTTGTATATTTACGTACAGAATTACCAAGACCCTTACCAAACCAGCCTCCAGTCGCAAAGGAAATCAAACCACTAATCAACTGATAACCAGTACCATACTGGTCCATAAATGGATTGATTGCAGATACGAAACGCTTAATCTGATATGTCTTTAAGAATGTCATTTTCATGATGAGGTGTTCTCCCGATGGAGATAAGATATAGAATCCCAAGAGAACTACACCATAGAATAAGATTGTTAATATTCTTTGATATCCTCTTAATTGCGGATGATTTGGAACCAAGAAACAAACACAGATAATCACAAAGATAACTGCCATTGATCCAAAGTCAGACTGTAGAATCCAAACGATAAATAAGATTACACCGTCAATAAAGAGTGGTCGTTTGATTAAATCAAATCTCTTACTATAACTATGTACATTATCACCTAAATATAGGGCAACAACTAAAATTGCAATAATCTTCGCAAACTCCGAAGGCTGTAAGGTCACTTCCGTTACACCAAGCGGAATACGAATCCATGCTCTAGCACCGTTGGTTTCCGTAAATAATAAACACAATAACAAACTTGCGATAGTTGCAAGTATCACCAAGAAAGTCGTTGAAGACTTCAATTTTTTGAGTTGGAAACGATTTGCTAAAAATGTCATGGCAATATAACCTGCAACAGCATAGATAACCTGTTTTACAATTGTAATCACTAGAAAACGGTTATTGCCACCAGCAACACCCATGGATGCACTGCCAACCATGATAATGCCAAACAACATCAAAATAATCATCGCCGCATGTAAGAAATGGTCCGATGATTTTGGCATACGTAGATTCAAGAACTTTCTCTTTTTCGCTGACGTATTCATCTGAATTGGCTCAACTTTTTTCATTTTCTTTTTCTTTATTTGCATACGAGTATTATTTTAACATACTGCACGAAATCCAAACATCGAACATCACAAATATCATTAATTTTCATAAATTTTTTTATGCTAAACGCTTACATCGATGCGTGTTAGTTGAATTACGCTTTTAGAATGTTAAAATGTATGCTGAGGTAAAAATTATGTTAATAAATAATGACACAATCATTAAAGATACTGACCCGTTAATTCGAGAAAAATCCGAGCTTGTTTCATTGCCACTATCAAAGGAAGATGAAACTTTATTACGTGATATGTTGCAATACGTAAAAGATTCCACCGATGAAGAAAAAGCTGCGAAGTTCAATCTTCGCCCAGCTGTTGGAATCAGTGCAATTCAAGTCGGTGTAAAAAAGAGAATGTGCGCTGTTGCTTTCGATGAAACAGATAAAGATGGCAATGTTGTAAAATATGAATTTATGTTAGTAAATCCTAAAATTATTTCTCGTTCCGTACAACCTGCTTATTTAGAAAGTGGTGAGGGTTGCCTCTCTGTTGAAAATGAACATGAAGGCTACGTTGTACGTAATGCACGTGTAACAATCAGAGCATTTGACCTAGTTCAAAACCAAGATGTAGAAATCCGTGCACGTGGTTATATCGCCATTGTATTACAACATGAATTAGATCATATGGATGGCATTTTGTTCTATGATCACATCAACAAAAAAGAACCAAACAAACCAATTGAAGGTGCCCTTGTTTTATAGTGAGACTTCTTTCTTTTTCATTGAAGAATGCTATAATGTAGGCGAATAAAACTACTACCTTTACCAATAATTAAATAAATGAAAGGAATTTTTATAATGACTGAAAATAATAGCAGTAAGAAAACGACTCGCCCACTTCGTCGTACTCGTATTACTGAACCTGATTTAAGCGATTTAGCAATTAATCATAAGACAGATACGATGGTCTACGCACTTGGTGGCTTAGGTGAAGTTGGAAAGAATATGTACTGCGTTGAACATGATGATGAAATCATCATTGTAGACTGTGGTGTACTCTTCCCAGAAGACGCCTTACTTGGTGTCGATTATGTTATCCCAGATTATTCTTATCTGGTAAAAAACCAAAACAAAATAGCCGCAATGGTAATCACTCATGGTCACGAAGACCACATTGGTGGTATTCCATTCTTCTTAAAGACAATTCGATTGAAGCAGATTTACGCTCCACGTTTTGCGAAAGCGTTAATCGAAAAGAAATTAGAAGAACATCGCTTAACTCGTGTATGTAAGATTACGGAAATCAATTCAGAATCCAGTATTAAGACAAAACATTTCTCAATTGGATTCTTCAATGTCGTTCACTCAATCCCAGACGCACTTGGTGTATTAATTAATACACCAAATGGTCGTATCGTTGAAACTGGTGACTTTAAGTTTGATATGACACCAGTCGGCACAAATGCTGACTTCCAGAAGATGGCGTACATTGGTCAGGTTGGTGTTTCCCTTCTGATGAGTGATTCCACAAACTCCTCTGTTCCTGGTTCTTCTATATCCGAAAAGACTGTAGCTCGCGCTATCATGGAACAGATGCGTAAAACACCAGGCCGTATGATTGTTTCTACTTTTGCTTCTAACGTATTACGTTTGAATCAGATTCTAGAAGCAGCTGTCGCATGTAATCGTAAGGTTGCAGTATTTGGACGCTCAATGGAGAATGTATGCGAGATTGGTAAGAAGATGGGTGTTATCCAGATTCCTGATAGTAGCTTTATCTCTGGTAATGAGTTAAATACCCTACCATCAAATCGTATCTGTATTGTTTGTACAGGTTCTCAAGGTGAACCAATGGCTGCCTTGAGTAGAATTGCGAATGGTACACACCGTTTCATCAAGATTATCCCTGGTGATACTGTGCTCTTCTCATCCAACCCAATTCCTGGTAATGGCACTTCTGTTGGTAGTGTTATCAACCAATTAACACGTGTTGGAGCTAACGTTATTACAAATTCACCACTAACTTCCTTCCACACAACAGGACACGCTCCTCAAGAGGAACAGAAGTTAATGTTAAATCTAATTAAGCCTGAATGGTTCATGCCAAACCATGGTGAATACAAGATGTTAAAACAACATTCCGCAACAGCGCAAGAAACAGGTATTCCTGAAGATCATTGCTTGATTTGTTCGAATGGTGATGTCGTTGTATTACGTGATGGCAAGTGCTTTATCGCTAATGAACGCGTACAGACAGATGATATCTACGTTGATGGTAATGATATCTCTGGTCTAAGTACATCCGTTATTAAAGACCGTAAGATCTTAGCAGAAAATGGACTAGTAGCAGTTATCGTCACAATCGATTCTCGCTACAATAAGATTCTCTGCCGTCCATCTATCGTATCTCGTGGCTTTGTATACATCAAAGATTCTCAAACCCTTCTCAAAGAAGCTGAGTTACTTGTATATGATTCTCTTAAGAAGAAGATGCAACAACGTACAACCTTTGGTGAGTTAAAGAACTGCATCCGTTCTTGCTTAGAACCTTTCCTCTTCCAGAAAACAAATCGTAATCCAATTGTGATTCCGGTTATCTTGAATCAGAAAGCAGCGATTGCAGAGATTCAAGCAAAGATGAAAGCAAACGCAACACGTACTCCAAGAACAACCAAGAAAACACAAGAGTCCTAAGGACTCTTTTCTTTATGCATGTATACAAAAAGAAAAGACGGCTAACCGTCTTTTCTAGATGATTACTTAACTTCTACGATCTTCATCATGTTCGCAGATCCTTCACCTGTTGGATAACCTGCTGAAATGATGATTAATTGACCCTTCTTCACACCAAAGTTCTTAGCAACTGTTGATGCGAGTTCGTCATCGTTTGTTAACTGGTTCTGTACTTCAGAATAAACTGGTAATACTCCCCAGTAGCTTAATAACTTACGTTGAATGTCCTTAGTAAATGTAACTGCTAATACAGGTACGCTTGGACGGAACTTAGAAATACGACGAGCTGTTGTACCACCCTGTGTGAATACAACGATAGCACCGATGTTGTCTAGTGTTAATGTCGCATCACTGATAGCGATAGAAACTGCATCCTGTACTGTCTTACGTGTAGATTGCTTCAACCAATCTAACTTTGTACGGTAGTTGATGATCTTTTCTGCCTCTTCAGCGATTTCTGACATTGTTTCGCAAGCTTCTACTGGATAATCACCAGCTGCAGATTCAGCAGATAACATAACACCATCAGAACCATCTAATACAGCGTTACATACGTCAGATGCTTCAGCACGTGTACAACGTGGGTTGTGTGTCATAGAGTCTAGCATATGTGTAGCAGTGATGGCTGGCTTACCAATAATGTTTGCCTGACGAATAATATGCTTCTGATAAATAGGAACTAACATTGTAGGAATTTCTACACCTAAGTCACCACGAGCTACCATGACACCATCAGCTGCTTCAAGAATAGAATCAATATTGTCATAACCTTCTTGGTTTTCAATCTTAGGAATAATGTTAATATGTGGCTTACCCTCTTCAACACAGATTGCACGAATTGCATTTACATCTTCTGGTCTTCTTGTAAAAGAAGCGAAGATAAAGTCAACATCATTACGGCAACCGAAACGGATATCAGCCTCATCCTTAGCAGATAAGAATGGCATACTTAGTTTAACGCCTGGTACGTTACAACCCTTACGTGAGCTGATAGGACCTGCAACATCAACACGGCACTTTAATTCGTGACCATAGTTTTCAAGTACAGTAAGCTTCATCTTACCATCATTGATTAAGATATAATTTCCTTGCTTTAAGTCATCGAATAATTCTGGGCATTGAATGTGGAAACGTTCATGTGTTCCTTCAATTTCTGCCTTTGTCAAATAAACGATTTCACCGATTTCGTAGTTTTCAACATCGTTCTTAAAAGTACCTAAACGGATTTCAGGACCCTTTGTATCTAACGCAATCGCTAGGTTTACACCTGTCTTTGCACTTACAGAACGAACCAATTTAATTCTTTCTAAGTGCTCTTCGTGTGTTCCATGGCTGAAGTTTAAACGAGCGATGTTCATACCTGCACCTACAAGTTCTGTAAGTGTCTTCTCATTTTCTGAAGCTGGACCAATCGTACATACTACCTTTGTTTTCTTAAATAAATGTTTGTTTTCCACAGCAATCATCTCCTTCTTATACTAAACGATCAAACAATCGATATAGTTTCTTTCTACTCTTACGAGGTTTCTCTAGTGCTTCTTGAATTGGCATTGAACAAATTTCGTTGTCGATAATACCAACACAATGTCCACCAATACCTTCCATCAATAAATCAATGGCTTTTTCACCCATTCTGCTAGAAAGCATACGGTCAACCGGAGTTGGGGAACCACCACGCTGAATGTGTCCCAAAATCGTTGCACGACCGCTGAAATTTGTATGTAATGAAACTTTCTTTGCTAAGCCATCTACGTCACAAATCTTTTCAGAGATAATGACGATTGCGTGATTCTTCTTCACTGCATCTCCAAGATAGCGTAACTTCTCTAGAATTTCCGTTTCATCATAACCTGTTTCTGGTGTAATGACGATTTCTGCACCACACGCAATCGCTGTATATAGCGCAAGATCTCCACAGTGATTTCCCATTACTTCTACGATGGAACAGCGGTGATGTGAACTTGATGTATCACGTAATTTATCCACGTTTTCTACACAAGTCTGTAACGCTGTATCAAAACCGATTGTGAAATCAGTACCAGAGATATCGTTATCAATTGTACCAGGTAACCCAATACAATTAATTCCCTTATTTGTAAGTGCGAGTGCTCCACGATAGGAACCATCTCCGCCAATGACTACCAGCGCATCAATGCCTGCTTTTCGCAAATTGGCAACACACTGATCTTGAACTTCTTCTTCTTTAAATTCAGGTAAGCGAGCTGATCCAAGTGTCGTACCACCACGGTTTAAAATATCCGA
Source organism: uncultured Solobacterium sp. (assembly GCF_963517755.1). Classification (NCBI taxonomy): domain Bacteria; kingdom Bacillati; phylum Bacillota; class Erysipelotrichia; order Erysipelotrichales; family Erysipelotrichaceae; genus Solobacterium; species uncultured Solobacterium sp. The sequence goes on along the minus strand of NZ_CAUQGG010000003.1, from coordinate 145,236 downwards.
TACATCTGTACGTTCTAGTACTTGAAACTTCTCTTCTAGAAGTCCTCGATATCCATCGCGAATACCAACAACTTCAATTCCATTACTAAGCGCAATTCTGGTTACGGCACGAATTGCGGAATTCATTCCTGGCGCATCACCACCTGATGTTAAAACGCCAATTTTTCTAACCATGTAAAGGCCTCCAAATCCTAATCATTTTATACCATTAAAGCGTATTATTAAAGCATTTTACAATGTTTTTCGCCTATCTTTTCCTGTAAGCGTTTTTATCTTTGCCATACTCGTAATTCTCTCTATGATACGAGCTGCTTTCAGTTCATCATCCTTACCTTTTCCAACATAACGGAAGTGCTCTTTGAGTGATTCAATATCACAGTTGGATGTAAACCAAGTTGGTAGCCCTTCTGTATATCGCTTCTCTAATAGTGGCAACAATAATTGATCACGATTCCATTCGTTTACACTCTCTGCACCAATATCATCTAAGACAAGAAACTTTGCACGCATCAATCGACCAAGCTCGATTTTATATTCCGAAGTCTTCATTGTTGCAATGGCTCTTGTACAGTATGTCGGATAATGTACAAAAGCTACTGTTTCATTTTTTCGGGCATGATCATTTGTGGCACAAGCAGAAAGATATGTCTTTCCGCTTCCCATTGTACCGTGTAGATAAAGTCCTTGATTATGAATACTAGCACTTCTACAAGCTTCCCAAACAAGTAAGTATTCTTCCATCTCTTTCAGTAAATTGATTTTATCAAAAGATACTGTATACATATTAGATGGCATATCATTTACACTAAACTTCTCTAGATGTGCTGTTTTTTCCATATATGCTCGTTGGAATTTACATGGTGTTTGTACATTTTGAAGGATACCATTATCCTCTAAGTCATCATAGTATCCCTTTACTCTCTGCTTGCATTGATTTAAACCCGTACAGTGCAAGCATGGTTCAAAACTTTTTCTCCATGCATGAATCTTCCATGGAGATGTATTCAGATATCTTTCATCGAGTTTGTTTCTTTGAAACAACTCGACAACCACAGGATCTTTACGTAATTCATCTTGGAGCGATTGCGTTTCTTGTTTCTGCTGTTCTGTCATCGGAATTTCCTTGATATTTAGTGCTTCCATGAATTAGTCTTCTCCCTTCTGTAGTTTTTGTAATCGTTCTAATAGTTCTGCGGATGCGACTGTACCTTCTGGTAGAGTGCCTTCTTCTTGTTGACGTATATATTCTGGCATGCCAATCTTAACACCACTGTTAACCTGTGGGGTTTGCCGTATGATTTTCTTACGTTGTTGTAGGGCTTGTTGCTTGGTAGTAACACCATCTCTAGCCCACTCTGCCGCAACCATATCCACAAAATTACGATTCAAACGATTTTGCGAAATCTTTAGGATATGTTCAATCATCACGTTGATCACTTCATTGCTGAAATGCATATCGATTGCTAGATGTTCTAAGATACTCTTTTCTAACTGTGTAACTTTTGCCCCACCTTGCTTTGCCTGTAAGAAAGATACAGGTGGCAAGGAATATGGATCACTTCCTGGTTTTACATCAGATTCTGCACGTGATGCGTATATCTTTAACTTTGCACCATCAAATGTCATCGTCTGTAAATTGATACAACGGTTGACTAAGATACGCATCTTATCTACAGATAAACCATAGATTGTCGCAAGTTTACCAATTAAACTTAAGTTTTCTTGCGTTCGTAGTTCAGCCGGGAATACTAGTGTACTTGTGGTCGCAATAAACTTTTCATAATCAAAGTTAATCGTTTGATCATCCATTGCGAATTGATAACGTGGCTGTAGTGCATCAAATTCAATATGACGGTCTAAAAGATCTTCTGGCAAGAATTTGACTGCCTTTGTAATTTCTTTATAACCACGTAAGGATGTATTATTTGCGTTTAAATGAGTCATTGTAGTAGATGTCTCATCTTTTCCAACAGTACGTTCATAACGATTCATAAATACATTTGATTTTAAGAAATCTTTTGTATGAATTGGACTGTTTAGAACATAGATGTATTGGTCGCATAGTTCTGTCGTCTTTACATATGTTCTCATCAACATGTATTCTTCTAGTTTTGTACATGCTTTATCTAACGCATTGATATCTAAATCTGCTAGCACTAGTAAGCGTTGATGTTTTTCAAAACCCTTTTGGGTTTTGCCTTCCGCAATAAGTGTTAAGTATAAAACTGTCGCATCTTTACCGATTAGTGGTTGGTATAACATCATCAATGAAAGTAAAGTTTCCTCAGAGATACCGTTACTAAAATCAATACGATATGTACTAGTTGGCATTCTTTCCATTTCTGATGTCCTTTCTAAGTTCTCCTAACCATCGGTTGATCTGTGAATCCAATTCTTTTAAATCACCTTCGTTATAAATCACTTTATCTGCCAAGGTAATTTGTTTTTCAGCTGATATCTGCATTGATAGTCTTGCCTTTGCTTCTTGATATGTGTAGTTTCTTTCTTCCATCATTCTTTGAATAGCAATATCTTCACTACAGGTTACGACTACCGTACGATCAAAGTATTGGTTCCAACCTGTTTCAAATAATAGTGGTATCTCTGCACAAATAATTGGTTGTTGTGAATTTGTTGTAAAGAATTTTTGCATCCCCTCTAATACAAAGGGATGAACGATTGCGTTTAGTTGTTCACGTTTACTATTATCTTGAAAGATAATCCCTGCAAGTTTCTTTGGGTCTATATCACCACTGGCGCCAATCACATCTTCACCAAATACTTCTTTAATTTTTTCATAACAAACAGAACCTTGATACAAGGAACGCTTTGCGTATTGATCCGCATTAAATACTGGTATTCCTCTTCTTCTAAATAGAATCGCAACAGTTGTTTTCCCTGCCGCAATCGTTCCTGTAATCGCAATCTTCATAAAACTCCTATTTCTGACAATGTGGACAATAATAACTTGACCGTCCACCGATATATTTTACGTGAATTTCCCCTTTACAACGAGGGCAAATTTTCTGCATATGCACGGTACACTCCGTCTGAAATCTACCAGTGACACCTAAGCTAGATGTATACGTTCTAATCGTCGTACCACCAGCCGCAATCGCAGCTTTCATGATTCGTCTTGTATGCAGTACAAGATTTTCTTCATCCTTGCGCGTGATACGCGCACAAGACCTACCTGGTCTAAGATTGCAAGCCGCAAGAATTTCATCCGCATAGATATTTCCAATCCCTGCCACAAAACTTTGGTCCAATAACAAACTCTTCAGTGGTGTACGTTTTCCTTTACGATATGCATGAATGTAGGACGCATTGAACGCTTCATCAAAAGGTTCAGGTCCTAAGCCATGAAAATGGCTAAAATCCGTATCCAACGGAAGGATTTCCATACGTCCAAATTTACGTGTATCCATATAGCGTAACTCTTTGCCGTTATCTAGATGAAATATCACATGAATGTGACGGTTGGTCGGTTCCGTTGGATCTTGAATATAATATCTTCCTTCCATGCGCAAATGGCTCATGAGAATATAGTCATCTAAACCAAATAGTAAGTATTTACCACGACGCATGAATGTATGAAATGTTTGATTCTTTAGTTGTTGTTTAAACTGTTCTACGTCATTTTCAATCATCTTTGGATAGCGTACATCCACATCTAAGATTCTTCTTCCTTGAATCTGATGTTCTAGTGTACGTAGGACAGTTTCTACTTCTGGTAATTCTGGCATATTACTTAGCCTCGTACCAATCGCTGCCGATAGAACATTCAGCTGTCAAAGGAACCTGAAGATGCATCGCATTGACCATACCATCATTGATGAGCTTCTTCATGGCATCTACCTCTTCCTTTGGTACATTAAAGATTAATTCATCGTGTACCTGTAGAATCATCTTACTCTTTACTTTCGCATCCTTCATCATCTGATCGATATGAATCATTGCAAGTTTAATAAGATCTGCAGCAGAACCCTGAATTGGAGCGTTCATCGCCGCACGTTTACCGAATTCACGTGTTGCGTGATTTTTATCATGAATCTCAGGAATCTCTCTACGTCTACCACAGAGAGTTTCTACATAACCCTTCTCTTCGCAATCTTTAACGATTTGATCCATATAGGTGCGAATCTTTGGATACGCCGCATAATAGCGTTCAATAAAGTCATGCGCCTCATAACGACTTACACCAAGTTGCTCACTTAAACCAAAGTCACTGATACCATACACAATACCGAAATTAACTGTCTTCGCACTACGTCTATCTTGAGGTGTAATTTCATCCTGTGGCTTATGGAAGACATCCATCGCCGTCTTTGTATGAATATCGATTCCTTCTTTAAACGCTTCAATCAGACTCGTTTCATTTGCCATATGCGCTAGCATACGTAACTCAATCTGATGATAGTCACTGGAGACTAATACACAACCCTCTTCTGGCAAGAATGCCTTACGAATCTCTTTACCTTGCTCATCACGAACACTAATATTCTGTAAGTTTGGTTCACTTGAAGATAGTCTTCCAGTTTGCGTTGCGGATTGGTTATAGATTGTATGTATCTTACCATCCTTTTGAATGTACTTTTTCAAGCCTTCAGCGTAAGTACTATAAATCTTAGATAGCTTACGGTAATCCAAAATATAATCGATGATTGGTGATTTTCCTTGTAGTTTTTCTAACTCACCAGCTGCTGTACTTCTCTTTTTCCCTGTAGGTAGTCCTAAATCATCGAATAACACTTCTGCTAATTGCTTTGGAGAATTGATATTAAACTCTTTTCCAGCAATCGCATAAATTTCTTTCTGTGCTTCGCTAATCTTCGCCATTGTTTCTGTCGAAATGCGATCAAGAATATCGATATCACAACGAATTCCTTCTCTTTCCATATGATAGAGAACGCTCGTTAGTGGCATCTCCATTTCATAGTAGAGCTTTTCCATCTTATATTCTTTTAGTTTTGGGGTAATTTCTGCATACAAGCTAAATATATTTCTCGCAAATGCGCATGCATACATGCATTGTTTTTCTTCATCAATAATTAGATTTGGCTTTGTTGGTTTACCATATACATCTTCATAACTTACTGTATTTTCAAAGCCATAATGCTCAATAATTTTTGTGGTTGTTGTTAAAGATGAATCTACTAAAGAAGCCGCAAGCATCATATCATCATGGAAATTGAGAGTTAACCCTTCATTTTCTGCTAGATGTAAATTTCGTTTTACATCAAATCCATATTTATGTGGCATGTCACTAGAAAGATATGCTAGCAAGTCTTCATCTTTTTTCGCATCCGCTAAGGAAATGTATACTGCTTGCTTACCATTGAATAGTGCAAAGCCATTGATTGTCGCATGCATGAATGCATCATGGTTATCATCTACAAACACAGCACATGCTTCATTTAGTATTTCTGTAGGTACTTTTGTAACCCGTTTATCTTCACTTGGTGTCACAATAGTCTCTTCAGGTGTATTCTCTTCTGCTACAATCTTATCTGAGAAGCGTTTTGCGAGCGTGTTCATCTCTAACATCTGTAAAAACTTTACAAGTTGTGGATAATTTGGTGTAAAGGATAACTCTTTCTCACTCATCTCTACATCTACATCACGACGAATTGTCGCAAGTTTTTTAGAAAGTAATGCAGAATCATGTCCTTCTATCACTTTCTTCTGTAAAGCACCCTTGAGTTTATCTTCGTTAGCTAGGACATTTTCTACTGTGCCATATTCCTCTAAGAGCTTAAGAGCTGTCTTTTCACCAATCCCAGGAATACCTGGAATATTATCTGACTTATCTCCCATCAAACCCTTCATATCAATAATTTGTAGTGGTTCAATTCCCATCTGTTCCTTTAGACTTTCAGGTGTCATGACATCCATCTCTGTAATACCTTTCTTCATCAGTAATACAGAAGTCGTATCATCCACTAGCTGTAACATATCATGGTCACTTGTTAGTACATAGGTTTGATAGTCCTTTGCTTTTTTGGAGATTGTTCCAATTAAGTCATCAGCTTCAATATCTTGCATCTCCACCCAAGTAATCGCAAAAGCATCCAAGAAATCTCGAACGAGTTTAAACTGTGGCACCAAGTCATCAGGTGCCGGCTTACGACCACCCTTATAGTCTGCATAAAGTTCATGGCGGAAAGTATGCTTCCCGGCATCGAAGGCAACTAAAACTGCATCTGGTTGAATAATATCAATTGCTTTTTGTATCATAGACGCAAAACCAAATACAGCGTTTGTTGGCGTTCCATCAGATGTATTCATCGGTCTACCATACGCTGTAGCGTAATACGCTCTAAATAACATTGAGTTACCATCAGTCAGTAATAATTTCTTCATTTCATATTCTCCCGCCTGTATAAAATCAGGTTTATTTCTTCTTATCAATCGTCGTAAAAGACTTTCTTTTATTATAGTCTATTTTGGTTTTCATACCGCAATATGACTCCTATTTACCCTTCAAAGTATCTTTAATATTTTATCATGTATTAGGTTGTGATTCCATGTGCACATTGGTAAGCTTCCATACAAGTTTCAAAGAGTTCTTCTCTAGCAAAACTGAGAAAATTTGTTTGGGATACAATAAGATGATCTAACACTCTTACACCCATCAGTTTGCCACATTCCATTAACTTTCCCGTTACAACTAAATCTTGTGTACTTGGTGTCAAAACACCACTAGGGTGATTGTGTGCCAACATAATATCCGTACTACCAATCAGTAAAGCTTCTTTAAAGATTTCACGGGGATATACCGCACTTGCGTTAATCGTTCCTACAAATAATGTCTTTGCGGAGATAATGCGATGTGCAGTATTTAGATAAACAACCAAAAACTTTTCTTGGCTACCCGTACCAATTTCATTTCTTAGCCAATCGATAATACGCTCTGGATTATCGATAATTTCCTCTTCATAAGCAGTTTCTAAAGATGCTCTTCGACTAATTTCAAAGATGGCTTGCAATTGTAGAGCCTTTACCTTACTAATTCCTTTGATTTTACACAGTTCTTCATTGGACATACGTACGAGCCCCTTAATCCCCTTCGACATCTGTAATAAATTATCTGCCATTGTTAAAACAGACTCTCCTTGTGAACCAGTGCGTAATATTAATGCAAGTAATTCTCTTGAGCTAAGAGACCTTACACCATATCTTAGACCCTTATCCCGTGGTCGTTCTGTACTCGGCATTTCACGAATAATCATTTCTCAAAACCTCCTACTCTTTATTACAAATCATTCCAAAAATTCCATGGAAAGATTAGTAAATTGACGCAATATCGTTTATCATTATCCCGAGGTATTCCTATGAAAAATAACTATCCTACTATCACAATTTCAAACGAAGGAGAAACTTGGCTTCAAAAAGGTCAAATGTGGATGTATCGCAATAACTTAGTACAAGCAAATGAAAAGATTCCTGATGGTGGTATCGTTAATATCATCTCTAACGATGGAACTTACTACGGTACAGGTTTCTACTCTCCTATCAGTCATATCACTTGTCGTATCTTAACCAAAGATGAATCAGAAACCATTGATCAAGCATTCTTTGAAAAACGTATTCGCTTTGCGTATGACTATCGTAAGACAGTAGAACCAAATAACTTGTCCAATTGTCGTTATGTATTTGGTGAAGCTGATTTATTACCTGGTCTTGTTGTAGATTGTTATAACGATATCTTAGTGACACAAATCTCGAATACTGGTATGGAACAACACAAACAAATGATTTACGATATCTTACTAGAAGTATTCAAAGAAAACGATCACATCATCCAGGCAATCTATGAACGCAACGATATCAAAGTCAGAGAAAAAGAAGGATTAACAACCTACAAGGGTTTTTTCTACAATCCAAATCATGTATCTACACAGACGATTATCAATGAAAATGGCATTCAACTCCAGGTAGATATTGAAAATGGTCAAAAAACGGGTTACTTCTTAGACCAAAAATCAAATCGTGTATTATTACGTAATATCGCACGTGGCAAACGTGTACTCGATTGTTTTAGCCATACCGGTGGCTTTGCGTTAAATGCAGCCTATGGTAACGCAAAAGCAGTCACTGCTGTCGATGTTTCAAACGTTGCCTTACAACAAGGCTACCAAAACGCCAAACTTAATCACCTTGAAGATAAAATCCAATTTGTTCAAGCCGATGTATTCGACTATCTTGAAAATCTCAAAGATAACGAGTTTGATATTATCGTCTTAGACCCACCAGCATTCACAAAATCTCGTAAGACAGTGAACAGTGCCTACTATGGATATAAAAACATTAACATGAAAGCTATGAATGTATTATGCAATGGTGGTTATTTGATTACTTGTTCATGTTCAAGATTCATGGAAACAAAACTCTTTGAGCAAATGTTACTTGAAAGTGCCAAGGAATGTGGAGTTACACTACGTCAGATTTCTGTTACTCAACAAAATCCTGACCACCCTATCCTTTGGACGATGGACGAAACAAGTTATCTAAAGTATTTCATATTCCAAATTCTGTAAAGTCCGAAAGGACTTTTTCTTTTCCCAATAAGCCAAAAAAGACTCACATCAGTGAGTCTTAAACATCATTTTATTGTCCTGGCACTACGTAATAGGATGGTAAGTAACCAGAGATATCTTGAACTGTTACACCAATACCATATGTAGCGGCATGAACCATTGTTCCATTACCAAGTGCGATACCGACATGATATGGAGCTGAATCAGAACCATAGAAGTAGAGTGCACCAGCTGGAGCGTTCCATACATCATATTGGTGAGTACCGAGTGCTTGTTGAGCATATGTTGTACGAGCACCTAAACCATAACAATATTGAACTAAACCAGAGCAGTCAAATCCTGCTGGAGTTGTACCACCCCATTGATATGGAGTACCAACAAGAGATAACGCAGCAGCGATACCACCAGCATATAAACTTGAATCATACTTAGATGGATCAAATGTAGATGTAGTAGCAGATCTAGCAGTGTTCGCAGCTTGTTGAGCTCTAGCAGCTTCTTCAGCAGCCGCTCTTTCAGCTTCTTCTCTTTGACGTTGTTCTTCAGCCGCAATTCTTGCGTCAACAACTTCCTGAGGAGTACGAACAGAAACTATCATAGTCGCTGTAGACTTATTACCTGCAGTATCAACGACTGTATATGTAACTGGATAATCACCATCTGTATTCATATCTACAGCACCCTCCACTGTTAATACAGGAAGAATACCTGAATCATCATTGATATAAGAAATATAACTAGATGCATTAAATGTATCACCATTGTTTACCACAACAGATGAATTCTTCAACTTGATGACAGGTGCTGTACTATTGACAACATTTACAACGGCTTTCTGAATAAAGGAATACCCTAAAGTCTTTTGAGCTTCAATATCACCAGTACTTGCAAGTGTAACCTTAACAGTAACTGTTTGGATACCTGTTACAGAACGATTGAATCCTTCAATATCCGCAACACTCTTCTCGATTGAGATATTTGTAAGATCATATGTTCCGTCAAAAGCAGCTCTTTCTTGGATTACCAAGCTCTTGATAGTATCAAGAGGATTTAAATCCTGCTGACTTACTTCAATAACTGGTAATGTGTTTTCCTTTTCAACTGTAGTAACTTTGTTGTCATCTGCATATACTGTTTTTGTTGAATATGTACCGGCAATGAGTAATGCGGATAATAATCCAGCACCTACTCTTCCGAGTTTTTTGTTAAATTTATTTTTTACCATGATTCTATTTTACTTTTTTTCGTGCTAATTATGCAACTTTTTAGACTGCATTTCACACAATTTCACAAGTTTTTCAAAAAACTATAGCATTTTTAGGTATTTTTTCACAATTTTTTGCAAAAATAAAACTCCTTTTCAGGAGTCTTATTGTCCGATAATTACATAGTAGGAAGGCATGAAGTATGTAATACCAATGACCTGAATACCATCATTTTCGTTCATTGCCTGTACTGTTTGACCTCCACCAAGAGCGATAGCTACGTGGTAAGGTGCAGATTCAGAACCCCAGAAGTATAGAGCACCTGCTGGAGCATTCCATACGTCATAGCGGTGTGTTCCTAATGTCTGCTGTGTATATGTAGTTCTTTGTGAAATACCATAGCAGTACTTAACAAGACCTGAGCAGTCAAATCCAGATGGAGATGCACCACCCCATACATATGGTGTGTTACCTACGAATGATAATGCAAGGTTAATTGCATCAGTATATGCACCATACTGTCCATATTGTGGAGTTGGAGCTACATACTGTTCACTTTGAATATATTGTGCATATACCCAACCAACTTGTCCGTTGATTACGATTTCTTGCCATCCGTTAGAAACTGTATCTGTACAATAAACAGGATCGTTAACATTTAATGTTGTAATAATTGAACCTGATGTACTTGGAGCTGTACGAACATTAAGACGTACATTAGGATACATTGTCTTTGTTGGTGTAGGAACTGGTGTAGGTGTAGCTACTGGAGTCTCTACTACAGCTGGTGCTGCGGGTGTAGGCTCAGGTGTCTCAGTAACTGTTGTAGCTGCTGGAGTTTCTACTGCAGGTGTTTCAACAGTTGCAGGTGTCTCAGTAGCTGCTGGTGTAGCAGGAACATCGATTGTCTCGTTATTACCCACTGCAGCATTTGCGTTATTACCAATTTCCTTAATGGAATCAATTTCCTTCTGAAGTTCAGCTAACTGTGTTTCCAAACTATTTGTAGTAGCAGTTGTAGCTGCATCAGTTGTTGTGCTTGTTGATGAATCGGTTAATGCCTTTACAGCCTCAAGTTGAGCTGTAACTTCAGCTGCTTTTGTTTCTGCTTCAGCTTGTTTCGCTACTGCTACTTCGACAGGAGTCTTTACAGTAACAGTTAATACAGCAGATGAAGTATGACCAGCTGTATCAGAAACTGTATAAGTTACTGGATACTCACCATCTTTATCCATATCTACTTCACCACTTACTGATAATACAGGTAAGATACCAGAATCATCATTAATATAGGAAATATAACTAGAAGCGTTAAATGTATCACCGTTATTTACTGTAACGGCATCACTCTTAAGTTGTACTACAGGTGCACTGTCTTGTTTCAGTTTAACAACAACCTTCTGTACAAAGGAGTATCCAAGCCTCTTTTCAACCTCCTTATCCCCTGTACTTGCTAAGTTGACTTTTACTGTAACAGTTTGAATACCTGTTGCGTTTCGATCAAAACCAGTAATATCAGCTACACTCTTATCAAGTGAGATATAGTTCAAATCATATCCACCGAGTAAAGCACGTTGCTTGATAACTTCGTTCTTAATCGCTGTATAAGGATCTTCTTCCTGTGCGTCTACAGTAATAACTGGTAACGCATTACTTGTAAACGGATTGGCAGCTTCTTCTGCCTTTACATGTGTTATTGATACAGAACCTGCAACTAATACTGCAGATAATGCACCAGTCACAATCATTCCCATTTGTTTTTTGATAGTATTTTTCATCATGGCTGTATTCTAACCACTTTCCTATTTCATTTGCAATCATATTCAAGTGTTTTTCGTGTTTTAAATTTACGAAAAGTGTTAAATATCCTTATTTTATGCTATTTTTCCGCATTTTTAATTTTTAAAAATTTTTTTGATTTTGTTACAAAAACTGTAAAAAAATGTGAAATTTGTTACTTTTTCCCATATTTTCAATTTTTTCGTCAAAAAATAAGTTGCACTTCCAATCAATCGATATAGTTCTTGGAAAATCATGAATAAAGGAAGTCCAATAAGACTTCCTTTATTCGTTATTTTTTGTATCGGTTTTACTCTTTTCTTCTATACAATCCTAAGAACAAAAGTGTAACTAGAGAGATTGAGAGTACTGCAATAAGTGGCCATACATGAAAATAATCAGCTGTTGGAGGTGTTCTTGGAATGGAGTTTGTAATGATGTATCCATTATCTTGATCACCTGTCACCAGTGCTATATATCCTTCTACAGGGCGTTCTTTTACCGTATATATAAATGTATTACCATTTGCATCATTCTTTGGGAGATTCTCAAATGTTATCACCCAGTTGCCACTAGAATCTGGAATGATAGTCTCATATCCTACGTATTGTGGTAGTTCACCTGCAATAGCACGGTAAAGTTCTATATCGATACTCTCCGGAAGTCCACTTGAGCGAATATCTTTCCACTCTTTTCTAACACTAATGGAAGTTAAATCACTTTCTCCCATTTCTACTGTACCATTTGATCCAATACCTCCACCCCTTGTTAAGGAGTAGTTACCAGAAATAATAACTCTAGCAAGTGTTTGTGCATTTGTATCTTGCACCACATCGGTATGAAGACCTAGGTATTCGTCATTGATTGCGAGTAGTTGTCCAGATAAATGATTGAGTGGAACTTCATTTCCATCATCATCTTTCCAGTTATAAGCTGTACCACCAAGCATCAGTGGTGATATTTCATAAGTAGGATCTCCACTATGTGCTCCATAATAGTTACTTGCCAGAATATAGATTTCATTTGCGCTTTCTGCCGTATTTGCATATAACGCAACACCATTCTTCAAATAAATCTTAGTCTTTGAAATTGGGCAGGAAGCGTAGCCACCGCCCTCCATCTCTGCCGTATTATTTGTTATTAAGGCATTGGTTAACTTTAATTCACCATTTTGAAATGATGGGACCATACTATTAAATCCATTGACATAGATACCACCACCGCCAAAAGCGAAATTACCCTGTCCTGTTCCTGTCATTATATTATTTGTAATATATCCACCAGAAATTGTGGCAGTTGCATTTTTTCCAATAAAACCAGCTTGTACAAAGATTCCACCGCCACCAGTACCAGAGCGATTATCATCAATCGTTCCACCAGTCATGACAAGATTATCTTTTCCATTGGATGCGGAATTAGTACCAAGCGAAATCCCTCCACCCATCTCATCAGAACGATTATGACGAATCATAGCTGTACCACTAATCGTTGTAGTATTTGTGCCATCAAGATATGCAGACCAAGAAGCGATACCTCCACCTGCCGCAACCTTATTACCATCACTAACTGCATGATTGTTTTCAATCACACCACCAGACATATTAAAGTTAGCTCTACCACCTAGGTAAATCGCACCACCCCAGTTTGCTTGATTATCGTGGATGTATCCACCTGTCATATTTAAAGTACCAGCTTCAATAGTCACCGCACCACCAGTACCGATATTGGAATGTCTTACTTCATTATTCTCTAGGACCGTTCCATCCTGTATTGTTGCAATCGCATTCGCTACTCTAATTAAAGAATAGATGGGGCCAGTTGCAGTGATATTATCTTTATTTCCATCAACTGTAATATCATGGAAGATAGTATCTGCTTGGGTCTCTAACAGATAATCTGTAAATGCAGACTCACGCTTTAAGATTGCATTTGTTCCAGCTAATGATATCTCTCCAGAAACCGAAACGGTACCAGTTACCCAGATTGTGGTAATGGTTTGATTTGCAGTTGCGATTTCCTTAGCCTTTTCAAATGTCTTTACTGCATTTGTGGCAGTACTGCCATCGTTTGTGTCATCTCCACTAACACCATCTAGATAAATTTCAGTTGTTGATGGTGCTCGCAGTAATGTAAGAGTGATTTCTGAAGAATCTGATGTTTCTTCTATACCTTCATCCTCAGCATGTACTAATAGTAATGAAGCACCAACTGAAAACACTAAAAGTGCTACCATAATAGCTTTGAACCACCGATATTTTTTCTTCAACATTCCTAGAATCATGATATCCCCCCTTCTGTGATGTAGTTCTATTTACCATTACGTAAAATATTTATCATTTACTAAATATAGTATAGCCTATAACTATATGATTTTTAAGTAATTGTTGAGGAAAACAAGTTTTATAAAATATTTTGAAGAGACAAATGAAAAAATCTTGTCTGTATATACAAACAAGATTTTCATTATTTAATTTAAGCGATATCTTCGTCTGGAAGTTTTTCATCGAAGTCTACAATCTGGCTATGACCAGCTTCTACTGCTAAAGCAGCCAGGTCATTAACGTTATGAATATAACTTCTAGCCATACTTGCTTGTAGAACCATTCCGACATTCAATCCAGCAACTACATCGATATTACATTCAGCCGCATACTCTTTGGCAAGTGTGCAAGCTTCACGATAAGTTGTACTATCCTGTACATCAGCCATGATGAGGATATTGCCACTTTGCTTCATAGATTCAATTGCAGTACGTAGTCTATTAATGAATTGATCTACAGTCTCTTCTAATAGAAAGGATACGGTGGTATAGTCTTCTAACTTTCCAGAAAGGATCTCAACTGCACTACTTACACCTTCTGGAAATTTACCATTACCAGTAATGATCAGTCCAATCATAGTACTACTCGATTCCATTTGGATTCATTTGGGTAAAATTCCATGAATCTCTGCACATCTGATCAATATTATACTGTGCCTTCCAACCTAATAATTCTAATGCCTTTGTTGGATCAGCATAGCATTCCGCAACATCTCCTGCTCTACGTGGCAAGATTTCATATGGTAATTCTCTACCACATGCCTTGCTATAAGCTTGAACAACCTGTAATACACTATATCCATTACCTGTACCAAGGTTTACCTTTTCAACACCCTTATGCTCTAGTGCATATTTAACAGCTGCGATATGACCATCTGCTAAATCACATACATGGATGTAGTCACGAACTCCTGTTCCATCAACTGTATCATAGTCATTTCCAAATACACGAACCTTTTCGCTTGTACCAATCGCAACACGAGCGATATAAGGTACTAAGTTATTAGGGATACCATTTGGAACCTCTCCCAATAATCCACTTGGATGTGCTCCAATTGGGTTGAAGTAACGTAATAACATGATAGACCATTCAGGATCTGACTTACTTAAATCCTGTAAAATCATTTCATTCATTAACTTTGTAGAACCATAAGGGTTTGTTGTAGATACTGGGAAATCTTCTCGAATTGGGCAAGACTCTGGTGAACCATAAACAGTTGCACTAGATGAGAATACAAGTGTCTTACATCCAGCTTCCTTCATTGCCATATATAGGTTTAAAGAACCAGTAATATTATTTTCATAATATGTTAGTGGAATTTCTACAGATTCACCAACTGCCTTATAACCCGCAAAGTGAATGACCGCATCAATCTTATTCTCCGCAAAAATCTGATCTAATCCCTTACGGTCTAAGATATCTGTCTTGTAGAACTTTGGCTTTTTACCCGTTAGTTTTTCGATACGGTCTAATACAACTTCTTTTGAGTTGTAAAGATTATCTAACACAACGACGTCATAACCTGCATTCATTAAAGATACACAAGTATTTGAACCAATAAAGCCAGTACCTCCCGTCACAAGAATTGTTTTCATTTTATTTATTCTCCTCTACTTTATAAATAATTTGGAAATATCGTTCCATGTCGCAAATATCATAACACTGATTAACAGTAGCCAACAAATAATCATGATAGCTGTCTTTAATTTTTCATTAAACTGCCGCCCTGTAATCCATTCAAGTACTGTAATAACAACCTGCCCACCATCTAATACTGGTAGTGGTAATAGATTGAAAATACCGACATTCAAACTAATTTGTGCTACTAACATCATATATGCCCCAAAGCCAAGACTTGCATAGGTCGCTGTAGCCTGATAAATTCCGACAGGACCAGATAATTGGTTCAAGCCCTTACCTCGTACAAGATTTAATAGTGCCTGTATGGTCATTGATGTAATAACCTGCATCTCAACTAAGCCATAATACCAGCAGTTTAGAAGATTAATCTTAACCTGTTCTCCTGCTTTTGCACTGATGCCAAACATATAGCTGTCTGTTTCTTTGTTGTAGGTTGGTGTAACCTCAACTGTTACTATTTTTCCATCACGCAAGATAGTGAAAGTTTCTGTACCCTTATTATCACCGTTGAACGCTTGGAATTCTAGGAATGTCTTTGGTTCAACGGATGAGCCATCTTCTTTAACAACTTTAATAATACGGTCTCCAGCCTGCAAACCTGCCTGTTCAGCTGGGCTATTTTCTAATACCGTCGCAATCACCGGTTCACTTGATTTTGTAAATGTACCAGTGTGTAACAAGAACATAGAGAAGATTACCCATGCAAGTAGGAAGTTCATTGCAACACCTGCAAGCATGATACAAATCTTCTTCCATGGCTTTTGGTCTGTAATTCTTCTTCCCTCAGGAACCTTTACATTCGGATACGCCTCATCTCCTTCGGTTTCACCTGCCATTGCAACATAACCACCGATAGGTAGTGCACGGATAGAGAACTGTGTCTCTTTTCCTTTCCGTGTAAAGATAGCTGGTCCCATACCGATTGAGAATTCAAAACAATAGACACCAAATGCTTTGGCAACTAAGAAATGTCCGAATTCATGAATCGTTACAATAATGGAAAGTAATACGATAAATAAAACTGCTGTCATTGGTTTACTCCTTGTATTTGTTGATATGCGAAGTCTCTTCCCCAACGATCCGCATCAATTAAATCTTGTACTGTATTGACCGGTTGATAGGTTACAGTATGCACTGCATTGATAACGATGTCTTCAATCGCTAAAAACGGGATCTGTTTCTTTCTAAATGCAGCATTTGTGACTTCATTTGCGGCATTCATGACAGCTGGAAGATTCCCTCCCTTTTTACCAGCTTCATACGCTAGTGCTAGTAATGGGAACCTTTCTAAATCTGGCTTTGCGAAATGTAAGCACGCAACCTCTGTTAAATCTAATGGCTTTTCTAAATCAAGCGGATAACGATGAGGCCAAGTTAATGCATACTGAATTGGCAAACGCATATCAGGTGCACCAAGTTGTGCCATCACACTGTGGTCTACATATTCCACCATAGAATGAATGACCGACTCCGGATGCATCACCACATCAATATGGTCATAATCAATATCAAATAAATAATGTGCTTCAATCACTTCAAATCCCTTATTCATCATATCTGCACTATCGATTGTAATTTTAGCACCCATTGCCCAGTTAGGATGCGCAAGTGCTTGTTCTACCGTAACATCCTTTAACTCTTCTCTTGTCTTATTGCGGAAAGAACCACCTGAAGCAGTAATCAGAAGTCGTTTTACTTCTTTATGCTCATTTCCCTGTAAGGCCTGGAAGATGGCAGAGTGTTCACTATCAATTGGATACAAAGAAACGCCATACTCCTTGATTGCCTTTTCGATTAATTCTCCACCAACAACAAGTGTTTCCTTATTGGCAAGTGCGATATGATGACCTGCTTGGATTGCATTTAGCGTTGGTAAAAAACCAACAAATCCAACAAGTGCATTTACTAAAAGATCATATTCTTTCATCTTAGCAAGTGTAATCAAGCCATCATCTCCGTAGTAGAAATGAATATCTGGATATTGAGCAGCTAACTCCTTCATATCTTTTTCTTCACATACACATACGTGTGACACATGAATTTTCTTTAGAATTTCTTTTAAGGTATCGATACGATGACCCACACTTAATCCAACGATTGAAAACTCATCTGGATGTTGTAAAACAACATCAATTGTTTGGGTACCAATAGAACCACTGGCACCCAATAACATCAAATGCTTCATTTTAGATACCCCATAAGATCATCAAACCATTAAAAGCCATCAGGCAGAAAATCAGTGAGTCAATACGATCAAAGATACCACCGTGTCCTGGCAAAATATTTGAGAAATCTTTAATACCAAATCTACGTTTAATTGATGAGAAACTTAAGTCACCAATCTGTGCAACTGCAGGAATAATCAAACTAGCAGTAATCACAAGTTCTTTTGGTAGATATGTAGTTACTAGTAGTCCCCATAACAAGGCACCAATCGCACCAACAAGATATCCACCAATCGCACCTTCCACAGTCTTATTTGGTGAAACATGCGGAATTAACTTATGCTTTCCAAATAATGAACCAGAAAGATAAGCACCCGTATCACAGAAGAAACAACCAATTAACACAAAGATAATTGTTAAGAAACCTGTTTTGGCACCATCTTGATAAATGACTGAAATACAACGTAAACCCAAGCCTAACAAGATAGACATCAATAATGTATACGCTGTTAAATCGCTGCTTTCATTTTTGCGTAATAACTCTGTAACAAATAGCACAATCACCCAAATTGCAAGGATTGCTGGAAACATTGAACGGTTGATATAGTACATTGCCATTACAGCAGCTAATGTCATAAAAGATAAAAACCAATGTTTCTTTTGATCCGTTAAAGACGCAATCTCAAGAGAACCTAATGCACTTACAAGAATCAAAAGTGCCTGTAATAAGTTTCCACCAAAATAGAGCGGTGGTGCTACAACAAGAATAATCACAAACGCAACGATTGTTTTTAATTTCATTTTAGACATTCTTAACTCCTCCAAATCGTCGATCACGATTTTGATATTCCTCTAAACAACGCTTTAATACATCTGGTGTAAACTCTGGCCATGATTCTGGTACAAACTCTAACTCCGCATACGCAATCTGCCATAATAAATAGTTCGAAATCCGCTGTTCGCCACTTGTACGGATTAAAAGGTCAACAGGTGGGAAATCTTTGGTCATCATATATTGATCAAAATCTTCCTCTTCGATATCCAGTGCAGCCTTTCCATCCACAACATCTTGGGCATACTTTCTAGCCGCAAGTAAGATTTCTCTTCTAGAACCATAGTTCATACAGATATTAAGCGATAAGCCATGATTATCTTTTGATTCTTCCTCCGCATCACGCAATACCTTTTGTGTTGCCTTTGGTAACATATCCAATTCTCCAATAATACGCATACGGAAGCCCCTATCTAAGAACTCCTGCATATACTTCTTGAAGAAGAATGCTGGTAATTTCATAATGTAGTTTACTTCATCAGCTGTTCGTTTCCAGTTCTCAGTTGAGAAAGCATAGAGTGTAAGATATTCAATTCCCATCTCATCTGCTGCAATTGCGATGGTACGAACATTATCACTTCCAACAAGATGTCCTGCTGTACGAGGTTTTCCCTGTGCCTTGGCCCATCTACCATTGCCATCCATGATAATTGCTAAGTGTTTACATGTATTCATATCAATTCTCCACTAACTATCTTATTATACCTTTTTACTACAAAAAAATCAGCCTGTACACAGACTGATCATAAAGTATAACTTTGCGATTAAACCTTTAACACTTCAGCACTCTTAGCAGCTGCTAAATCATCGATCTTCTTAACATACTTATCAGTAAGCTTCTGAATCTCGTTTTCGCAATCCTTCTGAGTATCTTCATCCATTGTCTTATCCTTCTTTACAACAGACATTGCGTCACGGCGGATATTACGGATTTGAATCTTACATTCTTCCCCCATCTTATCAACCTTCTTTGTCATTTCCTTACGAGTATCACCTGTTAACTGTGGAACTGTTAAACGTATAACTGTTCCATCGTTAGATGGAGCAATACCTAAGTCTGCTTCATTACATGCATGTTCAATAGCCTTTAAGCTACTTGGGTCATAAGGTTTGATAACAAGTGTACGACCTTCAGAAACGGATAACGCCGCAATCTGGTTGAGTGGTGTTGGGGAACCATAGTAGTCCACTTCAACACGATCTAACATCTTAACGTTAGCTGCCCCTGTACGTACTGTATTTAATTCTGATTGTAGATGTTCGATAACTTTGTCCATCTTTACTGCGCTGGAATCAACGATTGCGTATGCCATTATTACTTCTCCTCCTTATTAATGATTGTTCCAATCTTTTCGCCCTTCATTGCTTTGACGATATTGTCTTTCTCATTCATGTTAAATACCATGAGTTCCATGTCATTATCCATACACATACTTGTGGCAGTGGAATCCATGACCTGTAATCCTTTATTTAATAGGTCCATATATGTTAAATGTGTATACTTCTTCGCATTTGGATCCTTCTTAGGATCTGCACTATATACGCCATCTACACTATTCTTTGCCATTAAGATAACTTCTGCTTTAATTTCACTCGCTCTTAAAGCTGCGGTCGTGTCGGTTGAGAAGTATGGGCTACCAGTTCCTCCACCGAAAATAACAACTCTTCCCTTTTCCAAGTGACGAATCGCTCTACGCTGAATAAATGGTTCAGCAACCTTAGACATTTCGATACTTGTCATCACTCTTGTATCAACACCAATACCTTCAAGAGATGATTGTATTGCCAGAGCATTAATAACGGTTGCTAACATGCCCATATTGTCGCCTTGTACGCGATCAATTCCTAATCCTTCAACTACTTTACCGCGGATGAAGTTACCTCCACCAACAACGATAGCAATTTGAATTCCTAATTTCTGTGCTTCTTTGATTTCCAAGGCAAGATTTTGTAAAATGCTTGGATCAAAGTTCTTTTCATTCCCTGCCAAAGCTTCTCCGCTTAGTTTCAACAGAACTCGTTTATACATGATGTTTTTCCTCCATATGTATTTCTATAGTATTATAGCATTGCTAGAAAGAGTTTTCATTCCTTTTTATATATGTTTAAATGAGAACAGCGAGGTTATTCTATGACACAGTACGCAATTGCCGATATCGGCTCTAATACCATCGTCTTATTAGTTTATGAGATGGTCAATCATTACCCAACACCTATCCTACATATTTCTACTCCAGCACATCTCATTGACTATGTTGATGGAAATCGAATCATGTCAAAAGAAGGTATTCTAAAAGCAACCGAAGTATTACAATCCTATGCAGATAAGCTTGATGAAATGCACGTACAATACCGCTTTGCGGATATTACAGAACCATGCCGTATCCAAAATAAAGAAGAACTTGTAGCATCTCTTCAAACAACAGGATGGGACATCTACCCACTTAGCGGAAATGAAGAAGCACTCTACGATTTCTTAGGTACAAAGTATTCATATCCAAATCTTACAAACGGCATCGCATTTGATGTTGGTGGCGGTTCTACTGAATTAATTTCATTTATAAACGGACAACCAATCGATGCGATGAGTTTCCCACTTGGATGTGTACGTTTAAGGCATCTACCAATCGATACATCAGAATGTGCAAAAGAAATTCTTTCTGCACGCACACGATATCCATCTTTAAATACTACATGTGAAGAACTCATTGGTATTGGTGGAACAATGCGTGCAGCAGGCAAAGTATATCAAGCTCTCTTTCAAGAAGAGTTAATCATTGAAGTTACCAAACTTCAAGAAATTTTCGATAAACTATGCATGCATGATTCTATCTTTGAAGAAGTTATGAAGGCAAATGTTGACCCTAGTCGACAGCCAGTCTTCTTACCAGGTCTACACATGATTTTAGAGATTGCCAGAATCTATCAAGCAAAGCGCATACTCATATCAAAAACAGGTATCCGTGAAGGTTTCCTTAAAATCCGACTAGAAGAAAAGGAATTAGAGAATTAAGTAATCCACATACAAAAACTCCTTACAGAAATCTGTAAAGAGTTTTTTATCTTACTAATTTGAATATTTTATACGCTTTGATGCGACAACTACTACCAATATTGTAGATAATAGTGTTAATAATCCGTATAACTTCACATGATTATTATCAGTTGTTTTTGGTGTAGGTGTTGGTGTTGGAGGATCCAGTGGCTTTTTGTTTGTAACTTTAAAGCCTTGGGTTATGTCACCTGAATACTCTACATCAAACTTTTTACCATCTAATTCAATGATATTTCCATTTTCACCTACTTCTTTGATAGCATAAGCAACGTCAGAACCATCATTGTTGTATTTTTGTAGATGTGCAAATGTATGTTTCCAATTATTTGTCGCATTTAATTCAACTGTTTCTACTTCATTACCATTTGCAAATAGAGTAATCTTTGTACTATTTGCAGTATCCCCATCCCAATTCTTTTCGACAGGAATATCAATTAAATCAGTAGTATTTGTATTTATAATCGTAAAACCTTCATCTTGATTACCAGTAATATCTGTAGCATAGTTTGCAACACTATCTTCCGTTATATAATACTCATACTTCGAAGGATCCTGTCCTGCTACAGTATAAAATTCATATTGTTCTCTAAATATATATTTCCAATTATTCGCTGCATTTAATTCAACTGTTTCTACTACTTCATCATGATTGTCAGTAACATTTCTAGATGTAGCATAGTCAAAATATGTAGTTGTATATTTCCGATGTAAAGTAACTTGTACTGATGATTGCATCTTACCTACCCATTTCTTTACAACTGGAATATCAATAATGGAACGGTTGATAATCATATCAATGACTCTTGTATGAACATATTCTGTCTTATATCCATTTACAGGTACTTCTTCAATCGTATAGTTAATCTCGTGTCCATCATTTTCATCAAATCTTGGATAACCTACAAATTCACTTTCCCAATCCTGTTCTTTTGTAACTTGAATTGTACCTACAACAACTCCATCTGCCAAAAGATTTACGGTAATAGAATCCGGTATTGCGACTGATGATTGCTGTACTGTAGTAGCTTGAGCATCTTCTTCAAGAGAAGTATCAACTTCATCAAGACCCGATGCATATGTCACATAGTTCAAGTTATCTGCATCTAACGCATCAGATTCAGCGACGAGCTCATTTAATTCCTCTTCATCATAGGAAACTGAATCTTCTGAATCCAATGTATTAACATTCAACATCACTGGTGGATATGCGGGACTAGGCGTTCCTGGAATAACAATATTAGGATATTCATTCCAAGATTTTCCTACTTTAATATTGATAATAGAAATATTATTAAAGATAAAAGATCTTTCTTCACTAGAACCGGTAGTAACAGTCTTAAATCTGAAACCATGAAATGCAAAGAGATCTTCATCTATGATTTCTTGTGTAGCCGTATAAGTAATCTCATTTCCATCTTGATCGTATCTTGGTAAATTTGCTTGTCTATATTCCCAAGCATTCTGATAATCTAATATGATTCCATCTCTTTGTTGACCAGTAGATGGATTCGTTGTTTGAATATCTAATTCTTCACCATTGGCGAACAAATGCACGCGAGCAGATAGCCTATCATTGCCAGTCCAACGACTTCTAAATAATATCTCTATTTTTTCATTTAGATTGATTGGTGTTGTAGGAGTTATTGTACCAGCAGCTGTAGTTGTTGTAGGTGCTGGTGTAGTCGTATCAATCGCATTAACAGAATTGTTAACACTCAATAACATTATAAAAGTGCATAAGATTACAAATATCCTTTGAAGTTTTCTCATACTCATACGATATATCCTCCCCTGTTTTCATCAATGAGTGTATACACCCTTAATTCCATTTACAAATTGATATTTACAAATAATTCCCTTAAATATACCTACAATTCAGTAAAAGAAACAAAGTCATACATAATACCCAATAATTTATCTTCAATATTCTACTTTGTAATATTTTCTCTGTACACTGTAAAAATTGAATCTTAAGATTTTCTTATAATAAGTTGATTCTTGTAATAAATATTACTGATTTGTTGATGTATGAAACTTCATTTTTTAACAAAAAGTTCGTTTCTTACGTGTATAATTTTATCATTGTATACAATTAAATTTGTTTTACTCTATCAATATTAAAACAATATTAATAGTTGTTATATTCAATTTTAAATACAAAAAGAGAACAACATTCTTGTTGTTCTCCCAAATTGAGCAATTCTTACTTAGCCATTGCTGCTACTTCAGCAGCGAAGTCGTCCTGCTTCTTTTCAATACCTTCACCTACGATGTACTTAACGAACTTAACAACTTCAGCGTTGTTTTCCTTTAAGTACTGACCGCACTTGAGGTTTGAGTCTAAGAAGTATTCCTGGTCAACTAAGCACATATCCTGTAATGACTTAGATACACGACCTTCGATGATTCCAGCCTTAACCTTTTCAGGCTTATTTGCAAGGCTTGGATCATTTGCCATGATTCCTTCTTGAACTTCACGTTCATGAGCTACTACATCCTGTGGCATTTCATTACGTGATACATATGTTGGGTTCATAGAAGCAACCTGCATTGCCATATTCTTAGCAACTTGAGCATCTGCAGTACCCTTAACAACTGTAACAGCAACGATACGTCCACCTTGGTGTGTATAAGAACCGAATAATTCATCATCGCTCTTTTCAACGATTTCGAATCTTCTTAATGTAATCTTTTCTCCGATAACAGCAACTGCACCAATGAATGAATCATTCAATGTGCCTTCTGCTGTAGGAAGAGCTAATGCCTCTTCAACAGTCTTAGCGTTAGAATTGAAGATTGTCTTAGCAGCTTCATCTAATAAAGCTAAGAAACGATCATTCTTAGCAACGAAGTCTGTTTCAGAGTTAACTTCTAATACAACAGCCTTGTTACCTTCGATTAAGATCTTAGCTAAGCCTTCAGCAGCAATTCTGCCTTCCTTCTTAGCAGCCTTAGCAATACCCTTTTCACGAAGCCAGTCAATAGCCTTCTTTGTATCGCCTTCACATTCTGTAAGAGCCTTCTTACAGTCCATCATTCCTGCGCCTGTTAATTCACGCAATTCTTTTACTTGAGCAGCTGTGATTGCCATTTTTACTTAGCCTCCTCAGTAGCTGGTGCTGTTGTAGCTTCTGCTTCAGCAGCTGGACGTGTTGTCTGACGGTTTCCGTTAGCGTCTCTACGGAATACACGGCGTTCGCCATTGTAGTTTCCACGACGTTGAGCCATCTGAGCACGACGTTCTTCGAACTTCTGTCTTCTCTTACGTTCATATTCAGCAGCCTGCTGTTCAACGTTGATGATTACATCCTTCATTGTAATGTCTTCAGCTGTCTCATCTTCTTGGTGAGCAACTTCTAATACACCACCCTTAGCTTCTAAGATAGCGTCAGCAATTACACCTACCATTAACTTGATAGAACGTACTGCATCGTCATTTGAAGGAATTGGGAAGTCTACTAAATCTGGATCAGCATTTGTATCGATTAAAGCGAATACAGGAATGTTTAACTTACGTGCTTCAGCTACTGCGTTGTGCTCTTCTAATGGATCTACAACGAAGATTGCATCTGGTAACTTCTTCATTCCCTTGATACCGCCAAGGAAGTTTTCAAGTCTTTCCTTCTTCTGTAAGAGAACTGCTTGTTCCTTCTTTGTGTAAACTGCTAACTGTCCGTTTGCTTCCATTTCTTCAATCTCTAATAACTTCTTGATTGACTTTTGGATTGTACGGAAGTTAGTCATTGTTCCACCTAACCATCTCTGGTTGATGTAGAAGCTTCCACTTCTTAATGCTTCTTCAAGAATTGTTGCCTGAGCTTGCTTCTTAGTTCCTACGAATAAGATCTTTCCACCATCTTCAGCAATCTTCTTTAAAGCGTTATAGGCTACTTCTAATTTAGCCTGTGTCTTTGCTAAGTCGATGATGTATACACCGTTCTTAGCTGTGTAGATGAACTGCTTCATCTTTGGGTTCCACTTGCGTGTCTGATGACCAAAGTGTACGCCGTTCTCTAACATTTTCCTCATTGAAACAACAGTCATATTTTCTATTTACCTACCTTTCCGTTGTTTTCCACCACAATTTCGAACATCATCAACATACGGCATGTTCATAGCGAACCCATATGCACGGGATAATGAATTCACTGTGTGAGAAGTACATCTTCCTTTTGCATAACAAAAGTACAAAAGATGCCATTCATGATATTAGCATAAAACCCTATAGAAGTATAGGGTTTTATACAATTTTTCTATCATAAACAGCATCCCTGCTTATTCCCTCAATTATTCCTCTAACGCAATAGTCTTATCTTTCAACTTTACTATTCTGTTCGCATAACGTTGAAGATTTTTATTGTGTGAAATAATTAATACTATTTTATTTTTGAGTACTGGTAAAATTTCATCAAAAGCTTTCGTCTCTGTATCAGCGTCCATCGAACTTGTTACTTCATCCAAGATGATAACATCCATATCTTTACAATTAGAAATTAATCTTCCTAATACAATTTTCTGCTTGTCACCACCAGATAGATTTGTTCCATCAGACGTGAGTTTTAGATTTTCTTTGCCGACAAATTTATCAAAAAATGACATTTTTTCGTATTCTTGATTTGCATCACCATTTAATTCAATATTATCTTTTACCGTGCCATTAAAAATGGAATTCATTTGTGATATATATGCCACTCTCTTTCGCAGTGAAGATAAAAGGATTTTCTTTTGTTCAATACCATTGAAGAAAATATTGTCCGCATCCACAAAACCCATTAATGATTTTACAAAGCTTGATTTTCCAGTTCCAGTTTCTCCAGAAATAAATACAATATCTCCTTGGTTAAATGTCATATTTATATTTTGGATCAAGATATTCTTTTTGTATTGAATTGTTGTTCCTTTAAATTCAATGTTTTTAATATGATCAATTTCATCTCCACCCATTCTCTCTAAATTATTTTCAATATCATTTTTCAAGAATTCAAAAGAAGCATTCACATCTTTCATATTTACATTTAATGACATCAAATCATTAAATGCTTCAAAACAAATAACAATAATCATGATATCAAACAGGAACATTGACATATCTATACTATTATTCGCAAGTAAGATTGCTAATACCAAGTACATGACATACTGAAGATTTGTAATAATACTATTTAAAACATAATAGAAATTTCCTGCATATGTATTGATATCTGTTGTTACACGATGAATATCATGTACATTTTGATTTAGGATACTTTGTATTTTGCTCGAACTACCAAAATGTTTAATAAATTCAACGTTATTAAAAATAGAAATATTATCTGCAAAGCGTGAAGCACACACATCTTGAAGTATCTTACTTTTCTTAGATAGCTGAATATTTAGAACTTTGTATCCGTTATACTGAATTACTAGCAACAATCCCAGTATTCCGATTAATAATAAACTATCTTTACCAATCAATACCAAGCACAAAATAATCGTTAAGATTGTTTTAATATAATATGGAATTGTCGTAAGGATAAAATCAGCAAACTGATATACTGCTGTACCAATTCTCTCAATATAGTATGCAGCACCTTTTTCATTGTATTTTTGACATACTACCATTGTTAATTCATTGAAAATTTCCATGTTGATATTCTGCTTATATTTTATAATCGCACTTTTCTTAATTTGAATGATTAGTAGATTAATTAGCAGTGTAACAACGATAATCACAAAAATAATCAGATATTTTTTGATTTCTAAATCGCCATCAATTACCTTCGAAACTGTAATTGGTAGTACGAATGCTAATAAGGCTTGAATAATAACAAGAATTGTAATTACACCAACATATCTACCATTATCCTTAATTAGCCGAAATACATTTTTCAATTTCATAAAAATATTCCCCCTAAACACTATTCAAAATTAGTTTTATCTAGCAACCCTTCTTTATAAAAGATTTTAGTACCAAATCTTATATATATATATATATATATTTTCCAATATTATTTTTAAAAATATTAAATTTTTTACTTAATATTTGAAAATATTTTCATTATTATCGATATATTTTGAAGGATATTTGATATTTTTAAGAATAGTGAGACCCTATAATTTATTACAAAAAAGATGACTATACCTAAATACTAGTATCAGTATTCTATAGTCATCTCTATCGAATCACAATATATTCTTACAACAAACTCTTCGCTAGTTTTACTGCGATATCGAAATATAGGAATCTTGCATTACTTTCGTTATTTCCAAGGATACGTGGTGCCCACTCTAACTTACTTAGATCATCTGCAGTATAGAGGAATTGATATAACTCATATCCTCTAAAATCTGTTACCGCCTGTAACGCTGCACATTCCATTTCTACACAGATACAACCTTCTTCAACACGCTTATTTTTCTGATTCACTGTCTCACGATAGAAACAATCTGTTGTCCATGTTTTACCAAAGATATAATCAACACCTAGTTCATCGAATAGTTTTGCAATTACATTTGCATTCTTCACACTAATATAATCGCTTGCTGGAGCGTAGTGATAACTGACACCTTCATCACGATAGGCATGCGTAGGAATAATACAATCTCCCTCTGGGATTTGTACTAGTGCACCACATGAGCCAAAGATAATAAACTTCTTTACACCGAAGATAACTGAAATTTCTTCAATGAGTCCACTAGCGCCAACTGCACCTACTTCATTTTGATAGATACCGATAGTTGTATCTTTATAACGGTATACCGCATGCTTTCCACTGGCAGATCCTGGCATCTTTTCCATAGGCAGTTTAGTTAAATCTCCAGAAGAGATTAATTCATTCATCACCTTGTGCGAGAAGATACCGATACAAACATCTAACGTTACCGAACTTCTTGGTAACAATTTTTCTGGCGAAATGAATACATCGCTAGTATCAAATGAATCTGTAATCATATTTACCTCTTTCTTATTTTGCACTCTTGGAGTGTGGATGTGCTTCATCCACAACTTTGCGGAGTCGATCTTGTGTTACGTGGGTGTAGATTTGTGTTGTACCAAGATTTTCATGACCGAGTAATTCTTGTACGATACGTAAATCTGCACCATTATCCAACATATGTGTCGCAAAGCTATGACGTATCATATGGGGATGGATATGAATCGAAAGATTTACGTCTTCCCCTGCTTTTTCACAGATGAGCTGAATACTTCTAGCAGAGATTGGTCTACCATTTTGATTCACAAAGAGAATATCGTGTTCCGCAGTCTTCTCCATGAATATCCCTCTTGCATTATTCAAATAGTATTGGATGAGCTGTTTACATCTTGGATAGAATGGAACCATTCTTTCTTTACTCTCTTTACCAAGTACCGTTAAGAAACCTTCCGCTAGATTGATGGATGATATTTTTAAACCTGCACATTCACTGACACGTAAACCACATGCATACATGACTTCGATGATACATCGATTGCGTATCTGTACAGGATTATGTAAATCAAATTGATTTAACATTGTTTCCATTTGGTCGAACGTTAAAAATTCAGGTAGCTTACGACGGATAGAACCTCCCTTAAAGATGCGTACTGGATTGGCTTTGATTCCTTCAAAGCGATTCAAGTATCGATAAAAAGATTTTAGAGAAGAGAGATTTCGAGCATAGCTACTATTGGAAAGTGGCTTACCACCAATTTCGCCGTCTCTTAATTGTGTAAAGTAATCACTGACATCTGTTTTTGTGACATGCTCAAAAGAATCGATGTGATGTTCGCGAAGATATTCTAGAAATCTCTCTACATCACGACGATATGCATTTTCTGTATCTTTCGATCCCGTGCGAACACGGGCAATCTGTCGCAAGAAACGATCCAATGATTTCTCAAAGTCCATTCTTCTCTTTTAACTCCTGAATGATTTTTAAAGCCTGTGGAGCGTAGGCAGCTTTACGATCTTTCTTCTTCACTTCACCTTCTAGATGCATAATACCAAAGTTTGCGTTCATTGGTTGGAAGTGATTTGGATCTGCGTGCGTAATATAATGTGCCATTGCGCCCATCATTGTATTTACACCAAGTACCACTGGTTCTTCACCCTTTAGTACATGGGCCATATTAATACCTGCTAGCATTCCTGATGCAGCGGATTCTATATATCCTTCGACACCTGTCATTTGTCCTGCAAAGAACAAGTCATCTCTATCTTTGAACTGATAAGTTTCGCGTAGATAGATTGGTGAGCAGATATATGTATTTCGATGCATAACGCCATAGCGTACAATTTCTGCATTCTCAAGTCCTGGTATCATCTGAATAATACGTTTTTGTTCTCCCCATTTTAGGTGTGTTTGGAAACCGACAATATTGTACAAGGATGCTTGTGCGTTATCTTGACGTAACTGTACAACTGCGTAAGGACGCTTCTTACCTTCTTGTTCAAGTCCTACTGGTTTCATTGGACCAAAGAGTAAGGTATCTCTTCCACGTTTTGCCATGACTTCAAATGGCATACATCCTTCAAAGAATACTTCTTTCTCAAAGGCGTGTACTTCGGCTGTTTCTGCTTGGATTAATTCCATATAGAAAGCATCGAATTCTTCGCGTGTCATAGGACAGTTGATATAATCTGCCTCACCCTTATCGTAACGTGACTTCTTATAGGCTTTATCAAAGTTGATAGATTCTGCTGTTACGATTGGGGCTGCCGCATCATAGAAATAACAATAACGATCATCAATTAAAGTACCGATGGCTTTCATCATTCCTTCTGAACTTAATGGTCCTGTTGCGATAATAGTTGGCCCATCAGGAATCTTCGTTACCTCTTCCGCAATCACTTCAATATTTGGATGATTGCGTACAATCTCTGTAACCTCCCTAGCAAACTTTTCACGGTCTACTGCTAGAGCACTACCTGCTGGCACCTTATTGTTATCAGCTGCTTGCATAATCAATGAGCCAATCTGACGCATTTCCTCTTTCAAAACACCGACCGCATTTGTAAGTGCGTCAGAGCGTAATGAATTTGAACAAACTAATTCCGCAAAATCGTCACTGTGATGCGCTGGTGAATGTTTCACTGGCTTCATCTCATAGAGACGAACATGAAATCCTCTTTTGGCTAATTGATATGCGGCTTCACATCCTGCTAAGCCTGCACCGATCACTGTTACATCCATTGGTTATTCCTCGTTTTTCTTTGTACGTTTTGTTGTTGTCTTTTTGGTTGTCTTCTTAGCAGTCGTTTTCTTAGTGGCTGCTTTCTTTGTAGTCGTCTTCTTTGTCGTCTTTTTAACAGATGTCTTTGTTTCCTTTTCTGCCTTGACTTTATCCTTCTTGGAAACGATACGTTCCCCATCTAGATTCTCCATGTAATGACACTTAGGGAAGTTGGAACAACCTAGGAAGTATGTTCCATAACGACTCTTACGTTTTAGTAGTTCACTACCGCAATCAGGGCACATCTTACCTGTTGGTTCTGGCTTTTCTTTTTCTGGTTTATCAATTTGTCTTGTATATCGACACTTAGGGAAGTTTGAACAAGAGATAAACTTACCAAATCTACCGGTACGATAGACAAGTTCACCCCCACAATCTGGACAAGTTTCACCAACTTTTTCCAACTCCTTCTTTTCCATGTTTTCGTATGCATGTTCTAGGAGTGGTTGGAAACGATTATAGAATTCTTTTAGTGTTGTGACTTCTTCTGCCGTACCATCCGCAATTTCATCTAGTGTAGATTCCATCTTTGCGGTATAGCGAACATTGATAATATCTTGGAAGAATTCATCCAGTTTCTCTGTTGTTAGGATACCCTGTTCCGTTGGTTTAAATACTTTTGTACGACTGCTTTCAGAAGTCTTCTCTAATGTAACATAGCCCCTTGCTTGAATTGTATCGATGATCATCGCATATGTAGAAGGTCTACCGATTCCATCTTCTTCCAGTGCTTTGATTAACTTGGCTTCTGTATATCTTGCTGGTGGTTCTGTAAAGTGTTGGTTCGCTTTGAGTTCCTTCGCAGCGATTTGTTCTTGTTCTTCAAAAGATGGTAACACAACATCCTTACCAGATTCATATTCACCATATACCTTTAGGTAACCATCAAACTTCATCGTACTTCCAGACGCAGTAAAGTCATAACCATTCTGACTCAGTGTTAATGTAAGTGAATCATACTTCGCTGCAGACATCAAGGATGATAAAGCACGCGCATAAATTAATGCATATAACTTATATTGTTCACTTGTTAAGTGTGCCTTTAACTTTTCTGGGGTATTGGCAAGATTGGTTGGACGAATTGCTTCGTGAGCGTCTTGAGAATTTGCGTCATTACTTACATGGTAGGTACCTAAATATTGTTTCCCATATTCATTTTGAATCAGTTCTCTTGCACCATTTACATATACATCTGATAGACGTGTACTATCTGTACGCATATAAGTGATTAAACCTTCTTGACCATTTCCTACATCTACACCTTCATATAATCTTTGCGCAATTGACATTGTACGCTTTGCGGAGAATGAAAGTTTTGTAGAAGCTTCTTGTTGAAGTGTACTTGTAATAAAAGGTGGACGTGCTTCACGCTTACGTGTAGTAGACTTGATATTCGACACAATGAAATTACCCTGACATGCATCATATGCTTTCTGGGCATCTTGTTGTGTTTTTAATTCTGCTTTTTTACCATTTATCTTCGCAAGGCTTGCGAAAAAATCAATTTTATCCTTGTTAAACTTCGCATCCAATGTCCAGTATTCTTCCGGAACAAATGCTTGGATTTCTTTTTCGCGTTCAACAACTAACTTTAAAGCTACTGATTGTACGCGACCAGCAGACTTAGAGCGAATCTTATTATGTAATAGTTTTGATAACTTAAAACCGATAATACGGTCTAAGATACGTCTTGTTTCTTGGGAGTGCACAAGGTCCATATCAATTGCACGTGGAGATTGGAACGCTTCTTGTACTGCATTTTTTGTGATTTCATGGAACGTAACACGATCGATTGCGTCTTCATCTAGTCCTAACTCTTGAGCCAAATGCCAACTGATAGCTTCTCCTTCACGGTCCGGGTCGGTTGCTAGATAGACACGTTTTGCTTTGGCAGCTTCTGCGCGCAGTTCTTTGACGGTTTCTTTTTTATCCTTTGATATCTCATAAGTTGGCGCAAAATCATTTTCAACGTCAACACCAAGACCTTCTTTTCCTCGTGTTGCAAGATCTCGAATATGTCCTTTACTAGAAATAACGGTATAGTCTTTTCCTAGGTATTTGCCAATTGTCTTTGACTTTGATGGTGACTCCACAATCACTAAGTTTTTCATGTTTGTTCCTCCTTGTGCAAAATTCTTTTCCAAGAATAGCCGAAAAATTCTGATTTTTCAATCATCTTTTTTCGGAATCATCTCTTTTATCTGTATCGTATCGTATAAAATCTGTGCTCCATCCGCAATTAATTTGTTACAACCCATCCCTTGTTCACTGCGATAAAGATGTGGAAAAACATAGATCTCTTTATCTAATGAGATAGCTTCATTTACAGTGCACATCGTACCAGAACGTATCTTAGCTGCAATCACAATCACACTTTCCCCAAGTGCTGCTAAAATGCGATTGCGCCATGGAAAGTGATGCTTACGTACACCAGTACCAGATGGATATTCACTTAATATTAAATCTGTTTTCTGTAACTGCTGATAGAGATGTTCATTTTCATATGGATAGTGAATATCTAAGCCACTACCGATAACCGCAATCGTATGACCACCTTGTATTGCCATAGTATGTACATATCCATCGACACCTTTGGCAAGTCCAGAAACTAACACAAAACGATCTTTTAAGTGCGTTACACTTTCTTCGACTAACCACCTTGCGTAACTGTTCATCTCACGACTACCGATTATCGTTAGCATAGGTTTACGCAACAACGAAATATTTCCACAATAAAATAAAACCCATGGAGGAAAGCGTAATTTTCGTAAACTATCGGGATACTCACTGTCGTAAATTGTAATATACGAGTCTTTGATTGGAATGTCAATTGCTTGTACATCATCTTGTAAAGCTTTCGCAATTTTATCCCAATCTCCTTGGTACATTACTGATAGTGTAGCTAATTTTTTTCTTTTGTCCATACAAAAACTCTCCTACCTATTTATAGAAGAGTTTCTTGATTGTTCCCTAGAACAATTTTATCTTCATGTATTCTTCCCTAACAGGGCCAAAACTCTTGCGGTGAATCTTGGTTACTCCATAAGTATGTAAGGCCTCCATATGTTGCTTAGTTGGATAGCCTTTGTGTTTAGCAAAGCCATACTCTGGATATTCTTTATCGTACTCTTGCATTGCACGATCTCTTGTGACCTTCGCAAGGATACTTGCGGCTGCGATAGAGATAGATTTTTGATCGCCCTTTACCAGTGGAATGATTTCTCTTCCTTCAATCAGCAATGGCATCGCATCTGTTAAAACAACTTCCGCGTTAGAATGGATAGCAATTTGTTCCATTGCGAGTTGGTCTGCACGATATATATTGTATTTATCAATATCTTCTGGTGATACCTGGATGATTTCAAACCAAAGCGCATCCTCTTGAATCTGCTCAAATAACGTATCTCGTTTCTTTTCACTGATGGATTTGGAATCGTAGATATCTGGATTTTCATATCCGATTGGAAAGATGACACCTGCAACTGTTAACGGTCCAGCAAGCGGGCCTCTTCCCGCTTCATCAATCCCAACTATCAATTTTTCTAACAGCCAATATTGATGTTCATATTCATTCGGACAGACTTTCTGACTCTTCATTTACTCTCTCCAATGTTAATCTACCCAATTTTCCATGGCGTAGTTCTGTTAAGAATAACTCCGCAGCACGCTTTACATCCAATTCGTTATCTGCTTTGCGTAAGTTCCTCTTTTTTGCGATCGCTTTTAACATGCCATTTGGATTCACTTCACCACTTTCATAAATATCTTCCAATAGATTTGGATAAAGATCTTGAATATAGTGAATGGCATCCATGGCTACCATCTTGCGGTCTAAAATATCATCATTGATAGAACCAAGTGCCGCAAGCAAGGAACCTGTCTTTTCATCATCAAACTTAGGCCATAGTACACCTGGTGTATCTAATAAATCTAAGTTTGGATCAGCGTGTAACCACGTTAAGGAGCGTGTGACACCCGGTTTATCTGCTGCCTTTAATGAGTTCTTTCCATTGATACGATTAATCATCGTAGACTTACCAACATTAGGAATACCACAAGCCATCGCACGGACTGCACGTGGGCGTATTCCTCTCGCAATCTGTTTCTGACGTTTTTCTTCCATTAATTTTATCGCTTCACGGATAATCTTTTTACCACACTGTGAATCTTTCATTAAATCCAATGCTAGACATGCATTTTCGCCTTGGTTTAGATATTCTACCCATTTTTTTGTCTGAACTGGGTCTGCCATGTCAATTTTTGATAGAACAATTAAGCGAGGTTTCCCCTGTGCCATCTGCTTTAACATCGGATTGACAGATGCCTCAGGAATTCTAGCATCGCGCAACTCTATCAACATATCAACTGACTTCAAACGCTCCGTCATCTCACGACGAGCTTTCTCCATATGTCCTGGATACCAGTTGATTACTGTTTTATTAAACCCTTTTTCTTCGTTCATTTGGATCAACTCCTTTTTAAAATTATTAAAATTATGGCATAAAAAAGGCAGATTTTGTACTAATCTGTCTAAATTTATGTCAATTATTAGGGGTTTAAATCCTACGTAATCAATTTTTTATATAAACGCTAGGTCATATGGCCAATCATAATATTAAAACATTACAATCATTTTTATTTTATAATTTCTTGTATAAAATTATTTCTAATGGTTCATTAGGTAATAATAATGCACCACTATCAACATATCCTATTTTTCTATAAAAAAAATTGTGCTTCTTCGTTTGATTGAGTTGAAGTAAGAACAAATTCGTAGTTTTTTTGTTTCATTTCATTTTACCAAAATATAACTAATCGACTACCGTCCCTTTACCTCTTTCATTATCAAGAAGATATAACATATTCATGAATGGTGTATTATCCCAAAACAAATTATATCTTAGCCATCCAACAAATTTATCGTCTTCATACATTACTATTACTCTTTAAGTTTAATTATATTCGCTAATTCTTCTTTAGAAATATGTTTGTCATATTTTGATATTATTTCAATATCATTTTCATTAGCATATCTAATCATATTATTCACCTCTTTTATCAAAGATTTGCGTTAATTTTTTTATTTGTTCATTTATCATATCATTATCATGTATTTCGTCAGCATATATTATTCCATCATAAGGTGGTCTTATAATATGAAAATCTCTTATTCTATGTTCAAAATAATTATCCTTATGTCCTGTATATTTTTTAAATAATTTATTATAAAAATCAACATCGCATATATAAGCCCAAATTAAATCATATGCTGGATCAAATACCATTAAATCTCCAAAATCAATTATTCCTACTCCATCACTTGTAATAATTATATGATCTTCACTCAAATCTCCATGTACTAATGTTGGTCCGTAATTATGCATTGATTCATCATTGAAAAAAATGTTGAATAATTGAATTGTTTTCTCTTTCAAATTATGATCAAAATATTTAAAGCATATCTTTTGTACTCTATCAAACAAATCTTTATACCACTCAATTGAATTAACTGGTTCTAATCCTAATTCTTTATAATCAACACTATGTAATACATTTAAAAATATAGCCATGTTATTTAATATATTATCTTTTTTTGATTCATCTAATGAATTAAATACATCTTCTGTTAGAAAGTTACCTTGAATCATTTCATATCCAACAAAAGGATAATCATCATTTAAACTACTATAGATATATTTTGGAACTTTTATATTAATTGGTAATTTTTTATTTAGTATTTTTAATATTTTATATTCTTTATTAACTGCTTTATAAGCTTCATCATTTCTTGGAAATCTAAAAAGATATTTATTATCAACTTTAATTGCAAAATTAGTCCAACCAGAGTTATCACTTTTAAATTGACTATTCACTAATTCAGGATACCTATCTACTATTACTTTCTTACCTGTTTCAAAATCATTAACATATATCATTTTTTCAACTCATTTATTTCTAGGGGGGGTTAACTTCTGTAACCGCCTTATTAATTCTTATACTATTTTTCACTAAAAATAGTCATTTTTAATTAATTTTTATCTATTTTAACATATTTTTATATAAAACATGTAAGATGTCATTTTGAGTTTTCCCTTATTTTGCAATGCTTTCTAAAGGGGTTTAAATTAATTATAATCAACCACTGAATCTTTACCATGTGTATACTCCAAATGCCTTAAATGGATAGATTACAAACACACCCTTAGATACAATGTCAGATTTGTGGAATGCGCCATAGTAGCGAGAGTCAGAAGAATGCGGACGATTATCTCCCATACAGAAATATTCATCCTCTCCAAGTTTCTCTGTCTTAAAATCACTAGTGAATGTACCAGGATAAGTACTCGTATAAGACTTATCTAAGAACGGTTCTTCTACCGGTTCTCCATTTATATATAGTTGGTTATTACGATATTCGACTGTCTCACCAGGTAAGCCAATGACACGCTTGATGAGATATTCTTTCTTTTCTGCTAAATAAACAATGACAATATCAAAACGTTTTAATCCAGTTAAGCGATAACCAAGTAAATCTGAGAAGCCAAAATAACCATCTTCTAGCGTGTTATACATGGAACTTCCCTTTACCTGTATTGGTCTTACAACAAAGTTCACAACAATTAATACCACCGCAAAAGAAATAAATACTTCTTTCAAGAATGAAAAAAGTGTACTTTCTTCCTTATCATCTTTCTTCTTTGGTTGGTTTTGTTCATTTCTGATTTTTTCCATATCGATGACAGTTGTCTCATCTGTCAATCGTTCCATAACTCTTGTTTCATCAAGCATTTCTTGATCTTTATTCATATCCGTATTCATATCATGTACCTACTATTGAGTATTATATCAAAAAAAGAGAGAATAATTTCTCTCTTTGTAGACTACTTACGACGATCTTCCTTGATACGAGCGTTCTTAGCAGATAATCCCTTGAGGTAGCCAAGCTTAGCTCTACGAACCTTACCGTAACGAACTACTTCAATCTTTTCGATGATTGGTGAATGAACTGGGAATGTTCTCTGTACACCTACACCGTTGGAAATCTTACGAACTGTGAATGTTGCGCCGATACCACCGTTAGAACGATCAACTACAACACCTTCATAAGCCTGAATACGTGTCTTCTGACCTTCCTTGATACGTACGTTAACCTTAACTGTGTCACCTGACTTGAAATCAGGAACATCTGTACGTAGCTGACTCTTTGTAATCTTTTCTACTAAATTCAACTTCATTTTCTTTTCTCCTTTTACGATTGATCAGCTGCTCATGAACCTAAACCATATCAGCGGAACAGTGACGCACTACATGTGCCGTTAAATGATACCATAAGCTGCAATTCTTCGCAAGATTTTATTTCTTTACAGAAGTTGTATGAAAATGACACCAAACGTTATATGCCACAAAGACGATGATTGCGGCCACAATAAAGATAAATACCTCTACTAGAATAATACTTTCAATTTGACTACGTAAAAGAACAGTTCCTGCATCCATCACAAAATGGAAGAGTAATGCCAGAAAGAAATATCTCTTGTGCTTAAACTTCACTGCAAACCAAACGAGTACAGACAAAGACACTTGTGCCATTAAGGCAGATATACGTTCTACGCCACTTAATAAGAATACATAAGATGGTGTAGTCGATAGTGTTTGCATCGCTAACTGCATCTTTGCAAGTGTAGTAGAATCCAATTGACTAAGTGTATCACCAATTGTGCCTTTGTTCATCATGATAGAAATTGTAATGTAGTTTAACATCATGAAACCTACAATCATGATTGCTTCACATCCACCATGACCTACACCATACATGAGTGCATTAGAATCATTTCCCATACGGTTCTTCAATATCGTACGATATGCAATCCATCTTCCGCATTCTTCGAATACAGCCGCCATTAAACCTCCATAGACTGCATATAAAACCTTGTTATTACGAATAGTTTCGCCAATTGTGCTCTTAAAGATTGTTTGATTGACTGCTGCTTCTAGTGTAAATACAAACACAAACATCACCGCAATACCCACAATCATCGGAATAAACTCCCCCTTCTTCTTGTGAAAATACAACACCAAAAGAATTGGTAAGCCAAATGCAATCACACATGAAACAATCATGCATGCAATGGTTAAATCAGGAACCGTTAAATTCATTGCTCTTCCTCCATTATCCACCCAAAGTGGACACATGCTTTATAGATTCCATCGTTAACATTTGAATCCGTCACATAATTCGCGAGTTCCTTTAATGGCGGATATGCGTTTCCCATAGCGATGGAAGTCCATCTTTTATCAAACATAACTATATCATTTTTTCCATCTCCAAACACAACAACATCACTTGGATCTGCATGTAGATACTGCATCATATCTAAGATTCCATCTTTTTTCTTATCATGCTGGAATACACAATATGTTTTAGCCATACGTAAATGACCAATCTCGTCTACCCATGGATTTTCTCGTTCATACGCATCATCAAATGCTAAGTATACCTTTAGGATATTTGGAATCTTTGTATAATCCAAATTTGGTTCATAGATATAGGTTGTAAGTTCCTTTCGTAAGCCTGCTTGTTCAAGGAAACGATAGTCACGCATGTATACTTTATCACTATCCTCTAACATCAAAAGCCAACCGATATTCTCTTTGTCCGCATGTTTTAATAGTTCCTGTACTTTTTCAAACGGAAGTGGCTCATTTTTTATGATTTTATGTTGATATTCAAGGCATCCACCACCTGCACATACAATATTATGAATCCCTATCTGATTGGTAAACGAAACTGTCTTGTAGTGTGCTCTACCAGTTGCGATTGACACAAAATGACCGTTCTTTTCTAATTGATGTAGTGCAACCTTCGCACTTGGTACAATGCGATGTGTTGCATCATCCGTTAATGTGCCATCGATATCAAAGAAGAAGTATTTCTTTTGATTACTCATACTTTATCCACTCACTTTGAATTTGATTTTCATTTTTAGAAATAACATTGACACCATCAATAATATCAACCTTTGTACATAGCCAGAAATCCTCTTCTGGAAATTGCGGTTTATTTGGATCAAAGAACTTGGCACCTTCTTGTTGTTTCAGAAGATCCACTCTTTCTTGTAAGTCATCAAGCGTACGATTTTCTAATAACGCCTTTAGATAGTCGGCGCACAAGGCATCCTCTTCCGTCTCAATCTTTCCTTCCCAACCCATCGGTACAATTGATACCACCTCTGGATTTTGTTCAAAAATATACTTTGCGGTCGCCTTCGCATTAACAAGAGCTCCTGTTACAATCTGGCTTGCATTCACTGCGGAAGCGAGTCCTAAAACACCAGCACTGGTTGTATGTATTAAGGTCTTTCCACTAAGGTCTACTCCTACAAACTCACTTGGAGAATTACCATAGTCAAAACCTTCAACTTTAATACCTTTTCTTTCCCCAACAAGGATATAAGATGAATTCTCTTTCTTCAGTGCTAATGCGTCTTCCACCGTCTTAACAGGTATTACTTTCTTTGCGCCACTTGCGTACATGTATGCTTCTAAACTAAATGCACGAAAGACATCAATGATGACAGTTAAGCCAGTAGCTTTCTGTGCGCCTGTTACAAGTGGTAAGATTTGAATTTCCATATTTTAATTTCCTCCAATCCTTTTAGCTGGTGCTTGCGAAATATAGTTATCAAGGATATTATATTGAATAAAGGAGATGGCAAAATGAACGAACAAAAGCTCATTTACCCATTTGATTACCTACATCATCGCGTAGCGACAGTTGCCTTATATGGCACCAACAACCCATTGGTCGTTGTTGGCAACCTAGTTCTACGTACTTATTATACAGATGATACGAAGAAAAATGTTGATATTGATCACACTTCTGAGTACGTAATGGATGCGGTATTTTACGAAACAAATAAAGTCATTCGAGAGTCTTTAGACGATCCATATAACGGTAAGCGTGAACTCGTTGAAGTGCCAATGCCACAGCTTGGCCCAGGATATTGTGTCATTTACAATGAAGCTGAAATTCCATCTCAACGACATGACGATTTTATTACAATTCTCGGTCATTTGGAAGATGACCCTCATGGTGTTGCGATTATCATGAAGCGTTTAGAAGATGGTTCATTAACTTGGCTTGGTGAAAAAGAAGCCAGAAAATTAGCCGCAAAAATGCGATAAGGTCCTAGTATTAGGACCTTATTTTTTATTCAAATTCTTCTTTTAATGCAGGGTTCTTTTCAAATGCATGTGCCACATAAGAACATTCAGGTACAATCTTTACCTTCTTTTCTCTTGCATGTTCTAATACACAATCTAAAAGCTTACCAGCAATACCCTGCCCCTTCATAGATGGATCAACAACAGTATGGTTTAATACCCACTTCCCATCCTTTTCATAATACTCGCAAAGACCTACTTCTTTGCCTTCATCGTTATAGGCTTTTGCGCCATTTTCTTCAAAACGAATTTCCATAAAGTTCTCCTATTCTTGTTCTATTATACTCAATTTACAAGAAATACTGGAATAGATGTTGTGACATTCTTCTGTGGTGATAAACGGAAGTATGTTTTTTGTTTTGCTTTGTTACAAAGCTTGAGTGCATATGCAGTCACCGCTAAGGCAAAACGGCAATACCAAATTTGCACATCGACTTCATTTAATCCAATCTGTTGTGCTAGCATTGCGGCTTCCTTGTTATAGTAATACCCATTTAACAACGCAACCCACTGTTCTGGGCTTAGATTATTTTTCTCACTGTGATATTGTTCATAGGCAAACTCTCGTAATGCAGTGTGTAATGTTTTCTGTTTCATAAAGAAATCCTCCTGGCATTATCGTAACTGGCAGGAGGATTATTGTTGTGTACATAAATGCACTTTAATGAAACATTGTCAGATAGTTTAAAACAAAGATATAGTGACAAAGACTTCCCAGTAATACAAAACAATGGAAAATCTCATGATTACCAAAAGACTTACTAGCTAAAAGCTTTGGTTTTAACGCATAGATAACTGCACCTATCGTATAGGCAATCCCACCTGCTAGTAACCACGCAAATGCATGTGCAGATACTGCACTTAATATCTGTGGTAAAAACATAATACAAAGCCAACCCATTAGCGAATACATCACTGAGGATACCCACTTCGGACAAGTTACCCAGAATACCTTAAAGACAATCCCTGCAATTGCGATAATCCAAATCATCGTCAATAACATTGGCCCTACCGTATCCTTTAAGGCTGTTAAACAAATTGGTGTATAGCTTCCAGCAATTAAGATAAAAATGGAAGAGTGATCAATCTTTTTTAGAATCATATCTACATGATTTGATACATGGAAACTATGATAGCTGGCAGAGGCTCCATACAATAAAATCATACTTAACATAAAAATCATGAAGCTGATCATCGAAAGAAATGATGCTTGATAGGATGCTGCTTTGATTAGTAATATTGGCATGCCTATAATCGCAACCACCATTCCAATAAAGTGTGTTACTGCACTCCAAAAATCCTTAATACGAAATACAAATATTTCTTTTTCCTGGCTGATTGTCATATTTTTATATGTCATACATCAGCACCTCCATTCTCAAAAACTGATAATCGGTTTTTCATTAACCTATATACATATTATCGGTTATTCAAAAACCCGTCAAGAGTTATAGTATATCGTTGACGAGTTCTTTACTTACATATAAACTTAAATTATGAAAACAAATACAAATATTGAAAGCACCCTTCACGAATTTCGTTTACCAGCATATAACGAAATACCTGATGTCGGTCTTTATCTAGAGCAAGTCGCAAAATTCATCAATAGTTATTTCATAGAGTTTCCTGAGATGCAAGTTACTCCTTCCATGATTTCTAACTATGCAAAACAAAAACTCTTTGACCGTGTTAACAAGAAAACTTATACACGCAATCAAATCTCAATCTTACTATTTATTGTTTGTGCAAAAACCGTATTATCGATTGAAAATATTCGTTTAGCACTGCATGATTTCCATGAAGGAAATGATACAATGGAAGAACTATATCAGTACTGTAGCGAATCTCTTATGAGTACATTATCCTCTTTCTATCATCATGAACAAAGTGAAACACCTATCCTTCATGATGACAAGCACCCAATGTTAAACAATATCATTACCGCTGTTGCACATAAAATGTATCTAGAAAGATACTTCGCATCATTAAAAAAGAATTAATGGTCTACTATGCATAAATAAACCTTCAAAGTTCACTTGAGCTTTGAAGGTTTATTTTTCGAATAATGTAATAATCATTTTACCTGAACAACACCATCTTCAAAATCAATGACATGTTCAAAATTATTAATTATCTCTTCACTCACATTATGCGCAATAAATATAACCGTTTGATCTAGAGATGTTAAATATTTTATTATTTCTAGGTTCTTTGCCTTATCTAACGAATTTGTAGATTCATCAAATAAGATAATTTTATGACCATGGATAATCTCCCTGGCAATTGCTATTCTTTGATTTTGACCTCCAGATAAATTATTTCCATTTTTTTCAATTACTTGGTCATCATCAATTATAAATTCGTCAACTTGGCTATTTTTAATTGCTTTCTTATAGTGTAGTTCAGAGTATTCATTATCAAATAATGTAATATTATCTTTTAAACTAGCATTAAATATATGTGTTTTTTGAGTTACATATCCAATAGACTTATGTATAGTGTAGGCATTTAAATTTTTATAGTTATGG
Source organism: uncultured Solobacterium sp. (assembly GCF_963517755.1). Taxonomy (NCBI): domain Bacteria; kingdom Bacillati; phylum Bacillota; class Erysipelotrichia; order Erysipelotrichales; family Erysipelotrichaceae; genus Solobacterium; species uncultured Solobacterium sp. The sequence goes on along the minus strand of NZ_CAUQGG010000003.1, from coordinate 101,753 downwards.
TCACCCAAATAAATCTCCCCAGAATAATTTTCTATACTTTTGCTTAACAAATTGAATAGAGTTGTTTTGCCTGTTCCTGATGGTCCAATTATGATATATTTCTCCCCAAACTTAAATTCTAAATTAATATCGTTTAATACCTTTTTATCACCATATGAAAAACTAAGATTTTTTATTTTAATATCATAATTTTCTATTTCTTTATTACTTTCATCAATCTTTTCAAATAGAACACAATTATCCTTTACTAGTCTATTAATCCCTTTGACCTTTACTATGTTATTTATGAATTTTGATAAATGAGAAAATAACATTCCAGATAAATTTCCCACCGATAATATCACACCTGGTATAACAATCTTAAAATATATTAATACTATTGCTAAAAGCATTAGCGAGTCTTGTCCTATTAAGCTACCAAAACTTGGGATAGTCTCAATTAGACTTGTAGTATTATTTATCTTATTTTTCTTCTGTTCATATATAAGATTTTCTTTATCTAATAACCTAGTTAGAATTCCTTTTTTGTTATATAAGTTCCATACAGAATATCCTTCTAAAAAGTCAGTTAAGTTTCTTAAATAATTTTCTGAATTTTGCGATCTTAACCTTTCATTTTCTTCTGATTTTTTCTTTAGTAATCTAGGCAAAATAAGGTTTAAGGAAAAAATCACTAAACTTGCTATTGCAATTCCCCAATGTAATATCATTAGTCCAACAAAAGCTGAAATAACATATAAAATTGCATCTATCAAGTTAAAGATTAATTCTATTGCGTTTTCAATTTGGTTTCCATCGTTATTTAGCTTTGAAATATATTCACTTTCTTGTATCCTAGATTCTGAATTTCTTATTATCTGTGTAATATATTCGCGATATTTTAAAGTGCCAAGCATCTTTACTTTGTTTTTTTTGATTGAATAAATATATTTAAAAGAATATGCAACTATATATAATCCCAAATTTAATAAAATCATATACATCGCTTCTATATACTTTCCATCTATTATTCTTTGTACAAATAGCGTTAATGACAAAGAAGCCGCAACAGAAAATATTGCAGCGATCATATTTAGAATAATGCAGTAGATTACATTCTTTTTTACAGTTCTAAATATATCAATCAGTTCCATAAACCGTCACCTCTTTAACTTTATGTTCAATGGCTGATTTCTCAATTATATTTACATAAATCAAAACTCATACGACTTCTTTTAGTCTCAAATTATTTTATTAACTGCATACGTTAAGATATGACTATCTTTTTTATCTCCAAATTATTATACTACTTCACACTATGTATATTTTTATACATCTAATTTTTTACCACAATTTGTACAGAAGATTGCGTCTTCTTCTAAGACTTCTGCACCGCATTCCTTACAAACTTTATGAGCAGGTTCTTTTACTTCTGCGGTATCATTTTCGATTGCAGTTGAGATTACTTGCGTATATCCTTCTGTTTCTACAGGATCTACCTTTGGTGCTTCTTCTAGAACAGGTTCTGTTTCAACTGGTTCTTCTTCAGTTGTTTCTTCCACCTTTTCTTCTGAACTTTCTTCGCCTTGTGTTTCTTCAACTGTATTAGTTGGAGTTGCTTCTGCTTCAGATTTTTCTCCAGTTTCAGAAGGAACTGTTTCCTCTGTCTTTACTTCCTCGACTGTAGATGTTTCCTTTTCCACTTCTTCAGTGTAGTCTTTCGCAAAAAGTGCCTTACGACGTACGAAGTAGATAATATTTAAACAGATATAGATAATAACTGCAATAAGCCATACAACCACAAATACAAGTAAAGGAATGTAGGACACAAAACTTGCTGGAACTTTAATTCCAAAGTTTACTAGGTATCCCAATACAACCGTTGATACTGTACTTGGTGGTAGGTACATGAGTGCCATAACCATCACACCACCGCAGATGACATACATGATAACTAAGTAAAGATTCCATAATACTGTGGAAAATCCTTCCCACTTGATGAGTCCTCTTTCAATTTCAAATACCCAATACACTAAGATAATTAGTGCTAACAAAACAGAAAGAATTGGCCAGAAAGCAGAACCCAAATGATTTGCCGAATAGCCATAGATATTGAGAATAGGTGCTAGTAAATGCGGTAACATATCCGTTCCAAACAGTTCCATCAAGATACTAACAAATATAAAAATATAAAATAGAATCTGTACTGGTAAAATGAAAAACTTTAGAAAATTCAGCCACTTTAGTGGTGTTTTTTTACGTGAAGTATATTTCATATATATGGTCCCCTTTTTATCTATTATACGTCAATCCCCAAAAAAGAGAGTAGCATTTACTCTCTTCCTGTGTGAACTATCGTTGTTTATTGAAACAATTATTTATTCTGTTTACTTTCTACATCACAATACTTGCAGAGGTATTTACCACTTGTTTCATCTGCTAGATAGAACACATGTGGTATCTCACGTTCTACAGATGTAATACATCTTGGGTTTTGGCATTTGATTACATTGACAAGCTCTTTTGGTAGTTGTAGATGATCCTTGCTAGAAAGAACCCCATCGACAACTTTATTAACTGTGATGTTTGGATCAATAAAGCCAAGAATATCTAAGTCCAAATCAATCATAGAATCGATTTTGATAATATCCTTCTTACCATATTTTCTAGATACTACATTTTGAATAATCGCAACGGAACAATCCAGTTTTTCTAATTGTAATAAGCTATAGATTTCCATTGATTTACCAGCCTTGATATGATCTAGTACAATACCTGTTTTTACACCATCGATATTCATTATTGGACCTCCTTAACGATGTTGAGAAGATTTAAGATTAGAGCCATGCGAATGTATTTACCACAGAGTGCTTGTCTAAAGTAGGCAGCGCGTGGGTCATCATCGACTTCGACTGATATTTCATTTACTCTTGGAAGTGGATGTAAGATTGCCATATCTTTCTTTGCATTTGCAAGTTTATCCATATTCAAGATATAAGTATCCTTTAAGCGAATGTAATCTTCTTCGTTGAAGAATCTTTCACGCTGTACTCTTGTCATATATAAGATATCTAACTCAGGCATAACTGCTTCCATCGTTTCTACTTGCTTATATTCAGCCCCTGCCTTTTCAAGCATATCAATAATGTACTGTGGTACTCGTAATTCTGGTGGAGCGATTAGTACAAACTTTACATTCTCATACCGTAACATCGCTTCGATTAAGGAGTGAACGGTTCTTCCAAACTTTAAGTCGCCACATAACCCTACTGTAAGGTTATTGAGTCTTCCCTTTTCTCTTGTAATGGTAAGAAGGTCTGTTAGTGTTTGGGTTGGATGATGATGTCCACCATCACCACCATTGATGATAGGTACTGTTGTTCGTCTTGCGGCTACGATAGGTGCGCCTTCCTTTGGATGTCTCATGGCAATGATATCCGCATAACAACCTACCGTTCGAATCGTATCACTCACACTTTCCCCTTTTGAAGCGGAACTTGAGGAAGCTTCAGAGAAGCCCAATACAGAACCACCAAGTTCTAACATCGCTGCTTCAAAGCTGAGTCTTGTACGTGTACTTGGTTCAAAGAATAGCGTTGCCAGTTTCTTGCCCTTACAAATATCAATGTATTTGTCAGGGTTTGTCATGATATCTCCCGCAACTTTTATCATTTTATCGATTTCTTCTACCGAAAAATCTGTGATGCTGATTAAATTTCTAATTTCCATTATGATTTCCTTTCATCAATGATTCATCACTACAGTTGTTTCCTAAATCTTCAAACAAACGTCTTATTATCAATTCTGATTTATCGTTGAACAATTCTCCTTTCCCTTTAGTCTTTATGTGCAATCCCTATAATTTCATCAAGCGAATTAATTCCTATTTTTTCCATTACCTGTGGTAATTCTTCAATGATTTCTTTACATGCCATTGGATTGATGAGATTTGCGGCACCGATCTGTACAGCAGTAGCCCCTGCCATCATCATCTCAATGACATCTTCTGCACTTGAGATACCACCAATACCAATGATTGGAAGATTTGTTGCCTCATATACTTCATATACCATTCTTAACGCAATCGGGAAGATTGCAGGACCAGAGAAGCCACCTTTTTTATTGGCGATGACTGGTTTTCTGCGATTGATATCGATACGCATCCCCATCAGGGTATTGATGAGTGAAATACCATCTGCACCACCTTCTTCAGCTGCATGTGCAATTTCTTTGATGTCTGTTACGTTTGGACTAAGTTTCATATAGATAGGTTTTGTCGTTACTTCTTTGATTTTCTTTGTTAGTTCTCTAACGTTATCCGCATTTGTGCCAAATGCGAGTCCACCATGATCTACATTTGGACAACTGATATTGACCTCAATGATACCAACGTTATCAACCTTATCCATTTCTCTAGCTAACGTGACGTATTCCTCTACAGAAAAACCACTGATGTTTGCGATAACTGGTTTTCGATAGATTTTCTCTAAATCTTTAAGTTCTTTCTGAATGACATTATCCATGCCTGGATTTTCAAGACCTACCGAGTTGATCAATCCAGAATAACATTCCGCAATTCTAGGTTGTGGGTTTCCCTTACGTCTTTGAACCGTAGTTCCCTTGATGGAAATTGAGCCTAAAATATTGATGTCATAAAAGTCTACATATTCTTTACCAAACCCATAGGTTCCACTGGCTGGAATCACTGGATTATCTAGTGATAATCCACTTAAATTTACTTTTGTATTTACTTCCATAACAACTCCTTATGTACAAGAACTGGTCCTTCTTTACAGATACGCTTATTTCCTACAAGTGTTTCGCATGAACATCCCATACAGCCTCCAAAGCCACACGCCATACGTGCCTCAAAGCTATATTGACCATCCTGTGCTTTGCGGTAAATCGCTTCTAACATGCGTTCAGGACCACAGGCACAAACATATTCTGCTTGATGAAACCCATCTGTGACAAAGCCCTTCTCTCCATAAGAGCCATCTTCTGTATACACTGTGACTTCTAAACCAAGTTTTCTAAATTCTTCGTCATAGAAAACCTGATTTCTCTCTCGAAACCCAAGAATAATTCTTGGCTTCTTTCCTACTTCAACTAGCTTTTTCGCTAAGCCATACATCGGTGGAACACCGACACCTCCACCAATCAATATCGCGGAAGTAGGAATCCATGTTAGGTTATATCCATTGCCCAAAGGCCAAAGAATATCTAATTCAATTCCTATTTCCATTTCACTGAGTGCCTTTGTGCCTTTACCCACTACCTTGTAGATAATAGTTAGACTTTCATCATTCCAATCTGCAATGGAGATTGGTCTTCGTAAATAGAAGTCTTCAATTTTGATATTAATAAACTGCCCTGGTACTAAAGTTTTTAACTTCTTAGATTCTGGACCAGTTGGTTGTAATACCATCTTGTATGTATCTAGCGCAATCTTTACATTCTCAATGATTCTCACTCTTTTCCCTCCACAACAATCTATATTTCTTGCTCGTTACGATAGACGAGTTTTCCATCCACAAAAGTTGCAATAACTTTGCCCGTAAGATTTATTCCATCAAACGGTGTCGATCTTCCTTTGGTTAAGAATTCTTCTGGATTAACTTTCCACGTAGTTTCCGTATCAACAACACAGATATCTGCGACTTCTCCATTTTCAATATAACCACCTGGTAAGCCAAATCGCTTTCTTGGATTAACACTCATTAATTCGACAAGTCGCTCAAAGGAAATCACATTCTTCTTCACAAGTTCTGTATATGACACCGCAAAGGATGTTTCTAGTCCTACAACTCCGAAGGACGACTTATCAAAACCTTTCGATTTTTCTTCTAAGCTATGTGGTGCATGATCTGTCGCAATCATATCTATCGTTCCATCTTTGATGGCTTCTATGATTGCCTTTTGATCCACTGGGGACTTAATTGGAGGATTCATTCTGAAGTTTCCTTCATGCTTGATTGTATTGGAATTAAAGGCAATGTAATGTGGTCCAGTTTCGCAGGTTACATTGATTCCTCTTGCCTTTCCTTTTCTTACCGCATCTAAGGTTTCCTTCGCTGAGACATGACAAATATGATATTTACAACCTGTTTTAGCAGATAGTTCGATATCTCTTGCGGCTTGTACACTTTCACTTGCGGAAGTTGTGCCAGTGTATGGGATTGTATTCAAACTTTCATCTTCACAATGGGCAGAAATGATTTTACCTAAGCTTGCGACTTTTACCATCGCATCTTCCATCGTAAAGTCTGCTTGTACACCAACTCCATCATCAGAGAAACCCGCTACGTAGGCAGCCATCTCATCCATCTTCGAAAGCTTTCCACGACCTTTTTGATTTTCTGTGATAGCACCAAATGGTACGACTTTAATCACTGCATCTTTTTCAATAATATCGAGTTGTTGTTTAAGGCTTGCATAATCACAAGGAGGTGGATTTAAGTTAGGCATCGTAAATACAGTTGTAAATCCTCCGTGTGCTGCCGCCATTGAACCTGTGCCGATCGTTTCTTTATAAGAAAAACCGGGCTCTCGGAAATGTACATGTACATCAACGAACCCCGGTAAAATATATTTATGATTGAAGTCAAAAACAACGTCGTCACTTTGAACAATGTCTGAAACATCAAATGGGACAAGAAGTCTATCACCAGAGATAGCGATATCCATCCTCTCAAAACCCTTTCGCGTAAAGACTGTTGCGTTTCTTAAGATTGTTTTCATATGAAACCCCTTCTAGAGCCAACTACTTAAATCTTCGATATTATAATTGAACTTTTTTACTTTTACAATAGGGTTTTGATTGATATTTCCAAAAGAGTGCACAAGCGATTATATAAACTCATTATATACAAAAAGAGAGCGTTATTCGCTCTCTTGATCACATAGTTTTTTCCAGACTTTTTTTTCATATTCTGTAAATTGATGTTTTTCAAAAAGGTCTGGTCTGACTTTCTTTGTAAGTAGTAATGATTGTTGTGTACGCCACTCTTGGATCTTAGCATGATGACCACTCAGTAATATATCTGGTACCTTATCTCCCTGGTAATCTGCAGGTTGTGTGTATTGTGGGTATTCAAGTAATCCATTTTCATGAGATTCATCATCAGTAGAACCTTCACGAATCACACCATTCAGCAAACGAATGACGCTATCCATAATAACCATAGAAGCCATTTCCCCACCCGTTAAGACGTAATCTCCAATACTTACAAGTTCATCTACATGTTTGTTAATACGTGCATCAAAACCTTCGTAATGTCCACATAATAGAATCAAGTGGTCTTTTTGAGATAACTCTCTTGCCTTAGATTGGCTATAGACATTACCTGCTGGTGACATCATCATACTGTAGCTATTTTCAGTCTTTACAGAGTTGAGTGCTTCCAGTACTGGTTGACATTTCATTACTTGTCCAAGTCCTCCACCAAATGGCTTATCATCTACATGGCGATAGTTGTCATGGGCAAAATCACGTATCTGAACAAAGTCTACTGTAACTAGTCCTCTTTCGATGGCACGGCCAATGATTGAAGTACTGACAAAGTCACGATACATCTCTGGAAATAGTGTTAATACGGTAATCCTCATAGTAGGCCTCCCATACGATGAATCGTCATCACTTTTTTCTCTAAATCTACGTTCTTTACAATCATTGGAATATATGGGATTAGCACTTCTTTTTCGTCTTCTAATCGAAGACGTAAATTATTTTGGGCACCGAGTGTTTCTTCAACACTGATGATTGTACCTAATGTAATGCCTTCTTCATCCACAACCGTTAAACCAACGAGGTCTTTGCGATAGTATTCACCCTTTTTGAGTTGTTTACGATCTGCTTCATCAATGTAGATTTCACATCCCTTATACTGCTCTACAAAGTTGATATTCTGCAAGTCCACAAAGGATACAAGTGGAAAGCCTTTATGCTTACGATAGGAAGCTACCCTAACTGGTAGATACTTCTCATCGACACGAATATATACTTGTTTACCCTTGGTATATCTTTCTTCATCAAAGTCAGAGTAACTTTCAATCTTTACTTCTCCTTTGATACCATGCGTATTGATAATTTTGCCAATACAAATATATGCCATCTTCCTTCTCCTTTGTTTTCAAAAAAAGGATGCCATAGCATCCTTAAATCTGTTCGAACTTGATTGTTACTTTCTTGTTATTACTATGAGAAGCAACGGACATTACTTGACGTAATGCGCTTGCCATACTGCCCTTTCTGCCAATCAGACGAGCAATATCATCATTTTTTGCATAAACATGTAACAAAACTTCTTTATCATCTAAGCTAGGCATCAGACGTACATCCAAAGATTCTTTGTCTTCAACCATTGGCTTAACTAGATTTAGAAGTACCTTATCCAGCTCTGCCATGATGCTTACGCTTTCTTCTTAGCGGCTACCTTCTCATCATGGAACTTCTTCATGATACCTTGACGAGAAAGAATGTTTCTAACTGTATCAGAAGGCTGAGCACCGTTTCTTAACCAATTAAGAGCCTTTTCTTCATTTACTACTACTGTTTCAGGTTCTGTTGTTGGATTGATATGTCCGATTGTTTCGATTTCACGTCCATCTCTAGCAAAACGTGAGTCTGCCGCAACGATACGATATCTTGGAGCCTTCTTGGCACCCATTCTCTTTAAACGTAATTTAACTGCCATGGTATAAATACCTCCTATTTCTTACATGTTTATTATACTGATTCGAAATTCACTGTCAAGTAAAAAACCTTTACATCATTAAAATTTAAATGGATTCTTTCCACCAAAGCCATTTGGGAAGTTTTGGCCTGCACGCTTTTGTGCATTACCCATCATCTTTTCAAGACTTTCTTGGTTTAAAGAGCCATTTCTTTGCATATTGCCCATGGAGTCCATCAGCTTCTTCATCTTACCAAACTGGTTGATGAGCTTATTCACTTCATCTACACTACGACCAGATCCACGTGCTACACGCTTCTTCATTGTGCCACGCATCTTTTCTGGATGTGCACGCTCTTCAAATGTCATGGATTGGATGATTGCCTTCATATGACGCATCGAGTCACTTGCCTTGGCTTCATCTAACATACCAGCGTATTGATTCATACCTGGAATCATCTTCATAATGCCACCAAGAGGACCAAGCTTTTGAATCTGTTCAAACTGCTTTAACATATCATCCATTGTGAATTGACCTGCAAGCATACGTTCAGCCATCTTATTGGCTTCTTCAAGGTCTAACTTCTCCTGTGCCTTTTCTACAAGAGTAACAACGTCACCCATGCCAAGAATACGGTCAGCCATACGATCAGGATGGAAGATATCCATATCCTCAATCTTTTCACCTTCACCGACAAACTTGATAGGAACGCCTGTGATCTTCTTAACAGAAAGAACACCACCACCTCTAGAGTCACCATCAAACTTCGTTACAACTAAACCAGTTAATGGTAACGCATCCTTAAAGGCTTGCGCTACGTTTACGATATCTTGACCAGTCATCGCATCGACTGTAAGGAGAATATCGTTTGGATGAACGAGTTCATTGATATCCTTTAACTCATTCATTAACGCTTCATCGATATGTAAACGACCAGCAGTATCGATAAATACTGTATCGAAACCATTCTTTTCAGCGTATTCCATACCCTGACGAACTGTTTCAACCGCTGGAGTTTCAACCCCTAAGGTAAATACTTCAGTATCAATTTCCTTGCCTAATGTCTGTAACTGATCAATCGCCGCAGGACGAATGACGTCGGCCGCAATTAACAATACCTTCTTATTGAACTTTTCTTTGCAGATACGCGCAATCTTAGCTACGCTGGTTGTTTTACCTGTACCTTGTAAACCGACAAGCATAATTTTAGTAATGCCATCTTCTACAAAGTTGAGACCAGCTTCTTCTGTACCAAGTAATTCAATAATTTGATCATGAACAATCTTAACGAGCTGTTGTCCAGGTTCTACGCTCTGTAGTACTTCTTCGCCTCTGGACTTTGTACGAATCTCATCTAAGAATTCTTTGACAATACGATAGTTTACATCTGCTTCAAGTAATGCTAAACGCACTTCTTTCAGCATATCTTCCATGTTATTATCCGTTAACGTACCCTTACCGGCCACATTACGCAACGCTTTATTCAGTCTGTCACTTAAGGAATCAAATGCCATGTTTTATACCTCACTTTATCAAACGTCCTTATTTTATCATAGTTATCTCTGCTTTACATATAGTGAAGTATCCCAATTCTCTACTTATCGAATAAACTCAACCTTTTCTGCAATTAGCTCCATCGCTTTTGTCTGTAGATTTACTTCCACCCTTCCCTTAATCGCAATGACAGTTCCAATCTTACACGCCGCCTTACAAGACTCTGCAATCCCACGCCACAAGCGCACAGTAAAAATATCCGACATCACTCCATTATCCGTAAATGCACGTTGACACTCAATCTCTATCGTCGATTGATTCTCTGAAAGATTCGTCCCTTGTATCAAAGGTAACGAATGTACCTTTCCTAATAGCACAAATGTATTTAACATAATCCACCCCCCATTCACTATGTACACTGTTCTATTGTCTATTCCACGAAAAAAAATCGTTGAATGATTCAACGATTTAAAAGTTGATATTTACATCTTATCACGCATACAAAATACGATGTATATTTCTCCATTATTCTAATGCTTGCTTGAAGTCTTCCAGTAAATCTGTAATATCCTCAATGCCACAAGACAAACGTAACAGTTCATCGGTTACTCCCTGTTCTAAGCGCTCTTCTACACTTAAACAAGCATGAGACATCGTTGCAGGGTGAGATAAAATTGATTCCACACCACCTAAACTAACTGCCAAAATTGGAATCTTTACCTTCCTTGTAAAAGACATCAAATCATCTTTACTCGCAAGAGAGAAGGATAATACTGCACCACCACATTTAGCTTGTGACATATGAATATCATGACCAGGATGAGAATCTAAACCTGGATAATACACTTGTTTAATCTTTGGATGGTTGTACAAGAATTCTGCGATTGCTTGTGCATTTTCAGATGACTGTTTCATACGTAAGCCCATTGTCTTCATACCACGCATAATTAACCACGCATCTTGAACACCTAAGATACCACCAAAGTTCTTTCGGAATAGAACTAACTGCTTGTAGTAATCTTCATTATTTGTCGCAACAACACCAGCCACTACATCACTATGACCATTGATAAACTTCGTAGCGCTCTCTACAACGATATCAACACCTAATGCAAGTGTATCTTGGAATAATGTTGTCATAAAGGTGTTATCGGCTACCGCAATCAATCCATTCTTTTTCGCAATGGACACGATTGCGCCAACATCACATACCTTTAACAAAGGATTGGATGGTGTCTCAATATAAATCATACGTGTTCTATCCGTAATCGCATTTTCCACTTCATCAAGATTTGCCATATCTACAAAACTTGCTGAGATTTGATAACGCGGTAGAATCTTCGTCGCAAACTGACAAGTACCACCATACACTTCCTTTGGAAGGATGACATGTTCACCAGCATTTAACAACATCAAAACATTCGATATCGCACTCATACCAGAACTAAAACTCAATGCATATTTGGCATTCTCAATACAACGAAGACCATCTTCTAAAGCATCAATCGTTGGATTGGAGAAACGGGTGTACAAATACTTCTGCTCATCACAATACAACTCTGTATTATGAAACGTGGACGTTTGATAAATTGGTATGCTGGCAGCACCAGTATATTGGTCTAATACGGTGTAACCGTGCAATAACTTTGTATTCTGTTTCATTTTCTTCCCCACTAAAAATTATGAATAATATTGGTTGGTAATGATTGTCGTTGAAACATCTACTTATAGCCTACACCCATCTATGATAGCTTTCAAGAAAGCACATTGTCTGAGGATAATAATTCTCAATCATATTCAATCAGATTCATCATTAATTCAGCTATCGTATCAATCACTTCATGAAAACTAATATTTTTTGCATATCTAAATCTATCCTGATAATTGCTCCAATACTTCAACATATCATTCTCACCCTTCAATGTACCTAGAACATTTAGAATATCTACCACATTAAATTTATTGCTTCTATGTTTGAACGTATTACGACATGCAACACCTAGTTTTTCATAATCAATCTCTTTTTTCTTTAGATGAAATAAAATATATACATCATAAAAATCCTTACTTCTAGTATTAAACACTCCACGTTGATAGATTGTTTGAATTTTTTCTGCCAAAATTGTTTCAATATTATATGAATAAATTTCATAAATTTTATCATCAAAAGTACTCTTATATTTATAAATAATTTCTTTTGGAGTTATCGGATCACCTGTTGCAATATCTAGCAGAATTATCTGTCGAATATTATCTAATTTACATTCAATGGCAATTCTAAATCCTCCATACTCATCATCTTTTCGAATTTCCTCTACCTTTTTTATCTCATAGTTAATATCCTCGTATACCTCATGCTTAAGAATTTTTTCTAATTTTTGACTAATATTTTCTTTTGTCAGCGTGAACTTCCTAATTAGGAAGTCAATATCAACTGTACTACGTTGCTTAATTCCAATAAAACTCGCAAGCAGAAATCCACCCTTAAAAATAAAATTCTGATTTTCATCACTCTTAGATATTTTTTCAAGAATTGTTTCCAAAAAATAGTGTGTTTGAATTACATTATAGCTAAGTCCTGTTTCATCTGATATTTTCTTACAAATCGATCTAAGTTTATATTTATTCATAAATAACACCAAAAATATCTTTCACTTTATCATAGATATTCATCTTTTTTGCGTATGTATACAACTTATTAAAATCTTTATTATGATAACGAGCATATCTTGTTATTATTTTCGAAAATAACTCAGCCTCGACTTTATTTCTATTTTTCACAAAATCACAAATCGTTCTTTCTAGATCATAGACATTTACTTTGTTTCCATAAATCGTTTTACATTGAGTAATACCTAGTTCATATATATCTTTATTCACATAATGCACTCTTTTATCACGTTGAATACGGCTTGCGTTATATCCTTTGTATACTGTTACTTCTAATTCTGAAGGAATGATGTCTGTAAATTGAAATAGATACAAAGCAGATACATACGAGAAGATTGCAACTTTATACTTATTTTGAAAGAAGTAATATTCGTCATAATCACCTTTTGTTGAAAGGTATACTCCTCTTTCTTCGCGAACTAATTCTCCTGCTTCAACCATTCTAGTTAAATATATAGTTGGGATATTAGAATTCACAAGTTCACCACTTGTAATAAATCCACCCATTTTTTCAATCTTTTCTAGTATTTTCTTTTTATAATCCATTTTTACCTCCATTTAATGTTGTAAATATGCTTACATCATATTATTTAGTACGTATATTTGCAACATTAAATATAAAGAAAAAGCCACCTTAGTGACTTATAGATTACTTCGATAATCCTAACAAGGACTTAATCTTATTTTGAATACGGATATTGCGTTGTGCCTTTTTGATGTCTCCTACCCATCTACAGGAAGAATGGCAGCCAGAACTACAATCTCCACTACAGGAGCTTACTCCGTTCTTCATTACATAACGAATATCGAATGCAACGATTACAACAACGACCATTAATACTAAGAATGTTGAAATATTCATATAAACGCTCCTTTAGTTAACTATAACTAACACATTAATAGTATACTTCTTTTTTCTAATTTGAAAAGTCAAACGCAAAAAGAAATTAAACGTGATGCACTAACATTGCCAAACGTATCAATTTCTCGTCTTTTTCAAAATCGATATCAAATAATTTTTCAATCTGCTGTAGACGATACTTAACGGTATTCAGATGAATATAGAGCCCTTCTGCAGTCTTCTGTTTTGAGTATTGTGAGTTAACATACATACACAATGTCTCGTAATACTTCGTCTCATACTTACAATCATACGCAATGAGTTTTTGTATTTTTAAGTCAACCAATGTATCTAGTGGTAATTGTTTTTCTAACTGGCTATGCAAATAGGAATCAATTAGATTCTGGAAGTTTGCCTCTTTTCCCTTTGCCTTACTAGCTGCATATTCTGCCTGTCTAGCATATCCATCAAGATGATAAAGTTTTTCAAACTGCATACTATATCCAACATGAATATTTGGATATTGTTTCAAATCAATATGCTTCGTGCTCGCCAATAAAAGATAACACTGTTCATTCACAATGCCACCTAATAGGTTTACATCACTTTTCTGTATCTCACTTAAGAAAGAACGCAATACAGTAATACGATTTGCAATCGTAGTATCGATATATGCAAGCATGTAAGTACCTTTAACAAGATAACCAGTCTCTTGTAGTAATTGAAGTCCTAATGATTGACTCTCTTCATCCTTTTGTAGCAGTAAGGTAAATGCTTGTTCACGTTTGGAACCATGATTCGTTAATTGATTACGTAAGTAGATAGATGCAGCATCCGCAAGCAATTTAACATTCTCTTCACTAATTTCATTCTCCACCGCAACCGTTAGTTTTCCAATCGACTTCTTCTTTGCAAAAATATCGACTACATAAACATCTCTTTGATACTCTGAATCGAATATACGCAATGGTTTTTGAATACCATTCTCATTGAGTAATCCTCGCTCTATCAATCGATTTACAAAGCTGCGTTTTAGTTTTGTGTCTTGTAAAAACGATAAATATACGTAAGCATCTGGTACCTTAGAGCAGGCTACTAATTGATATGCATCATCCATAATCCAAATCGGATTTTGAATTAACTTCGCAGCCTTTGCCACAAATATTTCAAGTGTTGCACACTCACTAACCAAATCAAATAATTCATCTTTTTTCATAGTTTTATTTTACCATGAATAATGCAATAGTTTTTAGTAGCACTGTTTTGTAGAGTTACAGATATATTTTTTTATACTCATATTTAACTCTGACTCATACTCTTGAATTTTTCTAATAATCCTATCAAATGGAACTAAATCACCAAATAACATATTTTCCATTCTTCGGTAATCATTTAAGAAAACATTCATTCCTTCGTTAGAAGGAACAAGTTTTACTTTACCTTCCATAATTTCGTCGTATTTTGCCCAATTACAACGATAAAATTTCTTTTTAAAATGTATAACAGATTTCAGCATTTCTAAGTGGGTTAAACTTTTCTCTTTAATATCTGTAAGAATCATTTTATAAACATCATAATAATGCCTTGAGTATCGAAGTGGATAATGACCATTTTTTCTATTTGCCTCCCTGTGAAGTATCGTAATCTTCTCATAGAAAGTTCTTAAACTATCCACTGCAATTACATAAATATTTTCATCAAAAATATCAGGATACACTTCTTCTATATATGTTCTTATTCTATGTCTATTTTTAGGAATTGGTTCAGCCAAGCAACCAATTTCCAAACGAATTATTTGTAAAATAAAACCACCATCAAAATTATGATACTTAGGATAATCAAAACAAATCGTATTACCATCTGTTTCATCTATATAAAATCTCTGAGTACAATCTTTTAGTATCTTTTCAAAATCTGACTGTAAAATAGGTAGAAATACATCTTTGAGAAATACCTTAGTATCTTCATTAATCTTTTTATTAAAGTTACTTTGCTGAGTAATACTTCTTTCTTTATAGGGCTCTAAAGCTTTATATCCTAAAACTCTCCAATCCAAGGCAATGTCAACATCTTCTGAAAATCTTTGAATTAAGTTAAATACTTTAGAAAGACTAGTCCCTCCTTTGAAAATTATTGAATCTTTATATTTAAATTCTTTAAATAAATAGTTTAGAATGATGCAAACCCAAAAATCCTTCTCAACAATAGTTCTCGAAATTTCTAGTTTATCCGCAGTATTCTGTATAACTAGGTCTAACTGATCATTTGATAATTCAAGTAATTTATTCATCTAGAACTTCCTTTATTCTCTTTAAAACCCCTTGTATCCAAAAGGGTAATTTTAAAATATCAAACTTAAAGTTCTCTTGAATTCCACGCAAATATATGGAAAGTCTTTTTATTTCATTCTCTCTAATATTATCTTTACCAAGTGCTTTAATTGCTTGAATTAAAATAGATAATTCCTTTGAATAGCATGTGATATTCCTATTTGTTGTATGTCTAAAAATAATCTTCTTATTTCTGTATAAGTATTCCCTGTATGGACCATCTGAAATATAAATATATTCATTTGGAACCTGTGTGGATAATCCTGTGACATTTAATGCAGTATCTCCTGTAGGCGCTATTGTCCAAGAAAACTTATCGGCAAGTTTATCCGCAATTAAATTACTATCAGGAAAAGAATACTCATTTAAGACTTCGCTGTACTTAGGTTTTGTATATAACCCATCAAGTATTCTTGTAATCTTATTTTGCTCATTTAATCGATAAATTGCTGATTTAACCGTATTCTTTGTACCCAAATAGTAGAAATCATTTATTGAATAGATTTTACCTGGATTTTTCGAGAATAAATTTTCTATTTGATTAACAATCGAAATCATACACACATCCTCCATGCACCCAAAATTATATACTTTTGGGTGCATATTTCAATTACATATTACTTAAAGAATCTTTTAGTTTGATACTCTAAAGAGTATATACATATTGATTTCTTTTATTCCCCATAAGAAAAAGGAGAAATCTTACGATTTCTCCCGAGTGGGATTATTTTGTTGCGTATTCAGCTGCAGCTTCACCACAGATTCTTCCACCTGTTAGAGCTGTCATTAATGTAACACCTTCAACGAGTGGATATGAGTTGTTATAGATTTCTGCAATTTCATTACCAGCAGCGTATAGACCACCGATAACTGTTCCATCTTGCTTGATAACTTCTAGGTTAGAGTTAACAAGTACTCCACCAATACCACCTAAGGATACTGGTCTTGCCTTAACAGCATAGTATGGACCATCACCTAGAGATAACATATACTTAGAATCTTTGCCGTATACTGCATCTAATCCATTTGCGCAATCTGCGTTGTATGCACTAATTGTCTTCTTTAATGCATTGGCATCAACACCCATTGCCTTTGCAAGATCTTCCACTGTATCGCCCTTGAACACGGTACCGTTTTTAACACCATCTTCTAGTGCGGATCTAAACTCTGTCCATGGTTCATTCACACTAAATAGTGGTAAGGATGGTTGGTATCCAACAGCTGTATCTACATTCAATTCCTTAGAACCACCCTGCTCTACTTTCTTTACCATATCATCTGACATGATTGAGAAATAGTATTCACCTTGTGTCGCAGCAGCATTTGAAGATAGCGCTGTATCATAGTTTAAATCTTCTGGAGCAAATCTAGAACCACGTTGGTTAACCCAGATACTTGTCGCAAGATAGATTGCCTTTGCGATTTCATCTTTACCAGAACCAGGTTCGATTCCAGAGTAGGATGTTACACCATGGTACTGTTGGATTGTCTTACCCTTACCAGCACCAATTGCTTGTGACATTGTTGCGCCATCACCTGTTTGTGTACCTGTTGTAAATGTAACGAGTGGGAAACCAACTTCCTTTTCAATCACATCTGCATTAGCACCGAAACCACCTGTCGCAAGTACTGCCGCATCACATGAAATTTCATATGTTGTATCAGAAGACTTCGCTACAACACCAGTAATCTTATTGTCTTCTGACTTTAGTTCTACTGCAGGAGTTTGATAGTAGATCTTACCACCAGCATTTTCAAACTGCTTTAATAGAGCCTGATAGTAGCCAAGCTTATTGGATTGGTCTGCATATGCATGATATGTTGGAAAGCCATTTGCATGTGCTTTCTGTTCGTTACCAACATATACAAGGTCCATACCATTCTCTTCTAACCAGTCAATTGTTTCACCTGAGCGATTAGCGATGTTATAGAATAACTGTCCATCATCCATCCAACAGTTATAGGATTGCCAATATGCAAGTACTTCTTGTGTTGTAAATGTACCAGCTACACCTGCTTCTTGTTGTTCCTTAGAGTTAATACCCATTGGTCCACCAGCAATAACAGATACACCACCAATATTCGCTGACTTTTCAAGCAAGATAACCTTTGCACCATTTTGTTGAGCTGTTAATGCGGCAGTAATACCTGCGCCACCCGCACCAATAACAACTACATCAGCAGTTAACTTCTCAGTCTTTAATTCAGATGCTTGTGTACTATCACTACCAAATGAATCAGGATCACCACCAGCAGTCTTAATCGCATTCTTAACTGCTTCCTTAATCGCATCAGAAGTGATTGTCGCACCAGTTACCCCATCTACATTAGGACTGTTCTTTTCAACAATCTTCTTTGGTAACTCTGTGATTGCAGTACCAGCAATCTCAGGTGTCTCTTTATTATCTTTAACTTCTACATTTGTAATCTTTCCCGAAGAAATTGTTGTGCTAACTGTAACCTTTCCGTTACGTCCATCAACTGTTTCCTCATAAGTACCATCTTTTACAGTAGTACTCTTTTTGGCTGAGCATCCAGCCAGTAGCATACCTACGCTTAAGCATGCTGCAAATAAACGTTTATTCATAGTTCTCTCCCTTTGTTTACTTGATAAAAGTATCACAATACAAAAGATTACAATTTGTCTTTTTTGGACAAATGGATAGATTAGTTTTCATCAGAAATGAAAAAGCGAATAACAGGTTTATTTTTTAGACTGTTATGCGTTACAGCCTCTATCATATACTGTGACCATATTAGGATAAAGGCAGTTATTCTTATTTCCTATGCAAGTAGCATCATAACAATTAAAATTTAGTATTTGTCTTAACCTCCAAACCCTCACTAGTAAAATACTTAATCACCTGTTTTCTTTTTTCAGCGACTTCAATTTCTCTTTTTATGCCTTCTGTAATTTCACTATCAAACACCCATATTTCCTAGCATTTGCTAAGAAGTATGATGTCCATAAAAAGTGCATCCTTTCTTTGTTCAAAATCTATATCATCCATAAAAGGAAACAAGAGATGTGGTGTAACAGGAATTGCCCCATTCTTATAGGCAAGTTCCGCATAGTGAATGGCTCTTTTAATGTTCAAATCTTTATCACCACTATACGGCTCACAGATATATGCAAGCGGTCTGAAATTTGGATTTTCAAGGTGTTTTTTATATGTCTTACTCATCCTGTGCCTCCTATTCAACAAGTGGATAGATTTCGTTTTGTTTCATTTGGTCATAGATGAATAGTCTGCCCTTTTGAGTCCAGTAAGTATGAACCTTAGAATGATTTGATCCGTCAGTTCCTAGATAGTTATGAGTCTTAGTACTGGTATAACCTTCCTCTGCATACTTTTGATACAATAGCCAAATATCTGACTGCTTAAATTGAACTCCCAAATCATGTAAGAAATTATTCATCCATTGAGCAGATTTCCCATAGTCTTTTGCTATTGCTCTCATGGAAAGAAGATCCTTACAGTTAAGGACAACATCGTAATAACTAACCTTTGGTTTCATCTCTGCAATTTTTTGCAACTGAAGTGCTACTGTATTTAGAAGTTTCAAATTTTCCTTTTCAACAACAGCCAGTTTCTCATTAGCAAATTGTAACGCTCTAGCCATTACTGCTTCAGGAGAGTTCCATTGCTCTTCAATTTGAATGAAATACTTTCTAAACATTTGGCCAAGCTCAGTTCGTTGAATCATACATAACTGTTTAGCCATGTCGATTGTCAACTGATGATTCGTGGCTGGTCTTCCTCCGGTACTTCAGACAAAAATATCAAAAAGTCTATTCCTTCAAAAAATCCATACTCACACGCCCTAGGAAACTATTCATTATAAGGTATTCCTATTTTTAATGCCTCGTGTAATTCTCGTACATTTACAGTAGGGCGTTCACTGTTGTAGTCAATTTTGATTAGCTCTTTCATATTAGCTACCTCCTTAATTTTCTTTGAAGGAACTACTACCTTCTACTTTATAGCCTTGAGAGAGTCCAAAATCTGACGCTTTTGAAAAACTTTTTCTAAATTTTTATTCGCTCTCTTTAATTTTTGTGTGATAGAGTTGGCAAGTCTTGAAACTGCCTTGTTATTTTCATCTACTGTTTCGAAGGCATCTCGGCTTAGCATTGATTCTGCTTTTTCTTTGATTGACACCCCATCAATTCGTACTGACATGAATAAATCAGCAACATCTGGTTTCAAAACTGAATAAATGAACTCCTTAACTGCTTCATAGTTTTCTTTGCTTTCTTTATCAATTTCATCTTTAAGGAATAAAGAAGGAGTCACCACTTCGCTCTTGCTTGATTCAAAATCTCCAGTTTCTTCACCTTCTTCATCCTTTGTGGAAACTGCAAATCCTTTATGACGCTCTTGCTTATGCATGACATTGTATTCTAGACGGATATACTCTTTATTCACCTCTTCCTGTGCCCTCTTTTCAAACTCCTCCTCAGATTCATCTGGCAGCAAGTCAATATTTAGCCAACCTTTGATTTCAGATAGATTTAGTTCAAATGTTGTAAACTCTTTTTCATAACGTATTTTGATTTTCATAAAAATCCCTTTCCTTTCTGCTGATTGCATTAGGACGAAGGGATACAAAAAGAGCCGATGCTATATGAATCACCGACTCCTTGCCTAAAAATAGCCATAGAAAATAGAGACACCTCACATAGCGCCCCCCCACGAATAAATCCGTGAGTGCCGTATGATGTATCCCATCGCCCTATAGCTAATAAGGCTCTGTGATAATTTAGTTGTGCAGGTCGATTTATTAATCAGTCACTGCTTAGTAAGTGAGTTTTCTAAAACCCACCCCCCTAATTTGCAAAGTACAATTTATAAAAGAGTTACTAGTACTTTTGGCACCTACCTGCCTTTTTTGGTTTGTGCTAGTGCACTACCAGCTACAGACTTTGATTTACTTCCATAACGACCATCTCTAAGAATTGAACTTGCTTTAGAAGCAACTCGTTTAGAAGTCTGTTTTGAATTCTTTGCCATTTAAATCACCTCCTTATATTTAGATGATAAGTTATAAGTTTGTTACTCTACAGACATTAAAAATGTCCCTTATTAGTTATAAAATCCTTTGTTTTCAACATTTTCCAAATCAACAATGAACGAGTTTTTTCTATAGTCCGCTTGTTCTCAAATACTTTTAGGGACATTAAAAATGTCTCTAAAAGTAAAAAAATAGACCAAGGAAATTCCCCTAGTCTAAACCAATATTATTTTTTCGTTTATGATAGTTTTTCACGTAATTTAAACTCCTGTAGATTTTGTGAGCGAAGGTAAATATTACAATCTTCTATAGAATCTTTATAATGGGTAGTGTATAAAAACTTATATGCTCCATCTTGTTTTGTTGCTTTTGGAACTATTCCAGCTTTTCGAATGAGTTCCTCTGTAATCCACGGATGTAAATGAAGTCCAATACAAAGAGCTATAACAGTTTTTAATGTTTTTTCTTTTTCCTCTTTTTGTCTATATTGCTTGATTGTGCTTAAACTTATCCATGATACTTCAGAAAGAAGTTCTTCTGTATATCCTTTCTTTTCCATAATGTATTTTAATGACCCCGAAAAACTACCTGGCATTTCATTTATAATTTTATTTAAGCGCTCAATTTCATTAAATATTATTGAGGATTCTTCTTTCTGTTCTTCAAAACTTTGCACACCATTTTCTCTATCCTCTCTCTCTAAAAAACTCGAAGCCTTTAAAAGTATATCTAGGTTACAAGAGATACTAGTATTTGTAACTGAATCACAAGTATACTCTTCTTTGTATTGCACCCCAATGCAACACGAAGACAAGTTCCTTTTTGCTAATTTAGTAAGATGATTTGTTTTAGGCGTAATAAATTTAGGCAAATTAGCAACTAAATGATTATCAATTATTTTTACAACATCAAAATCTAAAAGAATAGCTAATCGAGGTTCTTTATAATACACATCAAGAATTTCTCCATCACTAAGCCTATATTTTATTAATAATCTATTTTTCCCTTTCATATTACACCTTCCTTAACAAATATCTAACTTAATTGATTTTCACCCTCGATTCGTACATGTTCTCTAATCTCATTCTTAAGCTGAACATTATAATATACAAATCCCTTTTGCTGAAGTTGTTGAGTAACTTCATTGTAAATCGGTGCTTTTCCATCTGGATCACGTATCGTAATCAATATACAAAAATCCTGTTCTAGTATTTCGCCAGTATCTCTAGCTTCTCTCTCAACGGCCTCTCTAAACAGACCTTCCACTTTCATGTACCATTGCTTAGAACTATCAAGATAATCTCTTTTGTTTGCATCTGTCATTTCATCTAAATCGACAGCATATTTTTTTATTGGATAAAATTTCTGTCCTAACTTAAGCAAAGTTCTTTCTGTGCCAAAATTTACACCCTCAAGCACATCAAAAACCTTTTTGCTATACAAACTATCTTTCATTAGGTTTTCTGCATTTTTAGCACCATAAGGATTCCTAATATTCCTCTTATTAGTATCTCTCTCTTGGATACCATCCATTGTTCCAAACGCAACATTAATATCTGATTGGCAATATTCTGGTCCTTCTCCCGCTCTCAAAATAGGAGAACTTACCATTGTTAAAGTTATCTGCCCATGATATTTCCCATCCTCGCCTATTAAACAATCTGGAAAAGGAAAATCTAATACATCAATAAACATTCCCCTTTGAAGTTTATCACGTAACACGAGAGTAATTTCACCCTCTGAGTTATATAATATATCACTAGTTCCATTAGGCATTCCAAATCCCATGAATTTCTTTTTATCTGCCATTTTCATATTTGCACCAGCTGGATAGCCAGCGTTATGAATCATAAGTGCTTTTATTAATAGCGGATCAAAGTCTCCATCTAAAAGGTGGTTTAGTTCTGCTGCAATTCGAGCAATCCAAGGAGTAGAAAAACTTGTCCCTGGGGCTTGTGAAGGATTCCCCATAATGTCAAAGGTTTTTACTCCTGTTGTCGTTATTTTCCCATTAGGTAATAATCCTGCGTTTCCACCATAAGCAACTAAGTCTGGCTTAATAATATGAGACGGGCCAGGGCCGGTTCTTGTAAAAGGAGAAGGCATACCAACATCTGCTAAATCGTACTTTCCTTTTTCCTGTGCTATAGAACCTACAACAAGTGAACGCACAGAATCTGCCATTTTAGCAATTCTTTCGTTCTGGGAATTAACAAAAGCAACACTATTTCCTGCAGATTTAATTATTAGAACATTATTTTCATCTGCAATATTATCTAATGCCATACCGTACTCAGAAAATGTATCTAAAGCACTCTCTTCCGAAGTTCCTGCCGACATTGTCCATATTTTAATGTCTTTATGACGTTCAATTGCATCTCTAACGTTATCTAACATATCTTCTGGATAAACTTTTTCTTTACTTAAATCTGGTAATATTGCTGCTTCAAGCATCATTACACCTTCAGTAACTGTATTGTTTTCACCATTAAGTTCATCGCTGTATTCCAAAACAGATGCGACCATAGAACCGTGGCTTTTGTCTAGCATATGACTTTCATAATAAGTCTCCGATTTGGGAAGTATCCAAGGTGCTAAATATCTATTCTTTTCAATTCCACTATCTAACACACCGACAATAGGGTAATTTTCTCCATCAATTGGAGCTTTTATAGTAGGAATATAATTATTATTTAAGCAATCCAAATCTGCCGTTATAGGTTTTGCTTCTTCAATAGAAAAAACTCCTTCAAAGCTCTGAAGTAATTTCATTTGTTCAATACCATCAAGAGTAACACGATATAAGTTCATGTCTTCTGAATACCTAGTTTCTCTATTGATTGTAATATTATTTAACCCACACTGATATTTAAATAACTTTTGTGCTAATTTGTTGTTATTTTCATTTTGATAATTAATTAAAGTTACTCTATATGAAGTGTTCTCTGGATTATATCCTACACACGCAGATGTGAATGCTTCTATATTAGCTATGGAAGAAATAAGCTTTGATGATGAAACAGTATCCTGTAAAGCTTTATTAAGATTATCAAGAAGCTCATCTGTTGTTACAAGAGACAGTATTTTTCTTGTTTCCTTAATTTCAGATTTATCATTTTCAGTTCCATCTACATATTCTATTTTATGATTTGGAGCTATTCCAATTACATTTAGATGCTTATCGCTATTTAACAAATCAACCACTTGTTTTCTATGGCTCTTTGCCAACGCATCTTCTGTCATCTCTGTTGAAATAACCATTGGTAGAGTATGATTTCCTTCCTTATATTTTTCAAATTTTGAAGAAATACTATTGGTATTTTCAATAAGGTGCATTGAATGAGAAATTAGCTCTTCATCTTTTAACACCCATTTAGGTAGATTCTTTCCACCACCAGGCTCTGTTAATTGCTCATCAATTTTTCTTTTTTCAAAAAACTTAATTGGAAGCAGCTTATCCATTATTTAATCACACCCTTTCCCAGATAATTTCTAACCTGTCTCTCAGATATGTTGAAATATCTTGCGATTTGTTTTTGAGAAACTCCATTTTCATTAATATATTTAATAATTTCTTCTTGACTATAGTTTCCATGATTTTTGAAGAAGTATATCTCCGCTAAATAATCACAACTCTCAATTTCAGTCTTCCTTTTTAAGATACCTTTTTTTAGAATATTTTGAACTACATCCTTTATATCGGAGTAAGACATTCCATTAAATTCGTTTATAATCATGGTCCACTGAGATTCAGTTATACTATTTAAATCTGCCACTTTTGGAAATTGTTCCAGGTATCTACGTATTTCCTCTGATTCAGGAGCTGGGAGTTCTATTATAGTTTGAAATCTTCTCCAAACTGCTGAGTCAAGCATTTGTGGATGATTTGTAGCTGCAATTAATATTCCGTCCTGTGAAAAGTCATCAATATTTTGTAATAAGCTATTTACTACTCTTTTTAATTCACCCAGCTCATGAGCATCATCTCTAGCCTTAGCGATAGCATCAAATTCATCAAGAAACAGAATACAAGGTTGCTGCTTTGCAAAATCAAATATCCTATGAATATTTTTCGCCGTATTTCCTAATAGAGATGATATCAAAGTATCAAAACGAGCTGTTATAAGTGGCATTTTTAATTCCGAGGCAAGATATTTAGCTGCACTGGTTTTTCCACATCCAGGAGGCCCATATAATAACAGGGTCGTTCTTATTTCGAGTCCTACGGACATCATTTCACTTTTATTTTTTATTGTTTCGATAAAATCATTCAAAGTATTCTGTACCGAACTTTGTAAAATAATGTTATCTGTAGTAGGTGAATAATCAATTTCTGCGATATCAAGTCTACTTTCTTGATCGACAGGAAGTGTAGTAAATGCATCTGCAGTTGATAATCCATTTCCTATTTTATCTAAAACAGCTAAAACACGATTACCAGCACGCTTATTCCCATCCTCAGTAAGTTTTTGAGCAAGTAATCTAGAATAACTGGCAACTTTAGCAGTATCTTTTTTCATACCAGCTTCAATAATTTTAGTAATTTCTGTATAGTACATAGCTCTCTCCTTTTGGTGTTCCTATTTTATCATTAAATCGTATCATTTTCAATAATATCTTATAAATTAACCTATATTCGTACAATTTGAGCCGTTATTCGTTTTTTATAATAGTTTTTACGCATTTACGTCTAATTTAAATTCACACTACACCTTTTACCTTTTCTCATACAAATTTTTTTTGCAATTTTTTTCTTTGACCTCATCTACACTCAGATGATATGACACATGTGAGTAAATAATTTTTTTGAATCCCCCCCCTATTTTAATGTAAGGTTACTTATGAAATTAAGTTATAACAAATTATGGAAGTTGCTCATTGATAAAGGCTGGAATAAGTCTAGATTGCGTGAGGAAGCTGGTATCAGTTTTTCATCAGCGGCAAAAATTAGGCAGCTGTGGAAATGTCACTATCGAAGTTTTAATTTAAATATGTAAAGTTTTAGACTATGATATAAGTGATATTGCCGAGATAGTAAAGGAGGAAAAATAAATGGCAGATATTAAAACACACTTAAGAGAACTTAGTGTAGCCGCAACAATTGGCCTATTAAAAGATGGAATAAGTTTCTCATGCTCAGATCTCTATAACCCATCAACTTTTCTATCATTAGCAAAGCAAGTTATTTCTGGAGACATATCAAACGCTAATAATTTATATACAATTTCCCTCTTTTCAGGCGAGTTGAAAAATATTATTGATAACGGATATAAGCTTGGTATCGAAATATTTAATCATCCTTATTTTTCAATTTCAAAAAGCGATAAAATTCAATGGCTAGGCAATGATACTCAAAAAGATGACCCAGTAGATATTTTCGTAGGAAAATACGGTTTTTCTTTGAAAGAAGAAAGTTTCATATTAGAAAACATGGGATTATATAAATTGCTTAATTGCTATACAGGATCTAACTATAAAAAACGTCATATCTTTTCTGATTATGCTGGTAGTGAATACTCAACTTGGTTCTCCATCACTTGGAAAGAACTAATTAAATATTTAACTACACATAATAATACATGGAATTTGATAAATTTAGAAAAGAAAAAGAAATCGACCATTGAGTTGATTGGAACAAATATTATATTGGAGTATTCATTTAATGGTAAGACGGTTTCCAGTAAAACTTTACCAATAGATTGTACGCTAGACAAATATGAAAAAAATACAGATTCAAAAATTAGAGAACATGTTTTTGCCAAATTCATAAATCAAAATCTTAATTCAAACTCTACATATAACCAAGCTAAAAAAGATTGTGCAATTATAGCAGCAAATAACTTAGCAAATGAATTAAGAAATAATTTAAATTATAATGCGGGACTTCCTCGATTTTTAAGGATTCATAAAGATGAATATTATTATGCAAAAACCACAAAATCTGGTGTAAATATTTTCAAAGTTCCTGCATTATCAGCCTTTGGAAACGCAATCATTATAGAATCTATAGAGTCTTCAGTCCCAGATAAACAAGCTAATATTTTAACAACAATAAAAAATACTAATACCGGAAGAAAATTAGTTTTAAGAAATGAATGCCGTTTTAGTCATGGTCAATTTAATGGTACACCAGAGGCAAAAATGTATTATGAAAACGGTGGGTCACTCTTAGTAATTTATGAGACTACCTAAATAAAATGGACACTTTATTTTTACTATAAGGTGTCCATTATCTTTATTTAAAATATTTATCCCAATTTTCTGTTAATCTCATTGCAATGTTATAACCTAATACACACGGAACTGCATTACCAATAATTTTGTATGCATCACTAGCACTAACAGATTTATTATATGGTGTCTTTGCAAGAATAAACTGATAGTCGTCTGGGAAAGTTTGAATTCTTGCACACTCCCTGATGGTTAATCGTCTTTGCTCAAATCCACTTTCGAGTTCTTCTAGGTGAGTACCTCCATTTTCTTTACTGAGCCTTCTAAACTCTATATTACCATGATGTTCCGATCTTATTGTTGGAGATATTGAATCAAGTTTTATTTCAATATTGCCTTGTCCCTTAGGCATGTACTTAGCCTTAGAATATTTTGTTTGTGCAATATCACTAGTTACTTCCGGTTCTTCTAGGTTCGCTAAAACTTCCCTACAAGTTACAAACGGATACAATCTTTCTCCTTCAATATTAAAGGAGTGTGTTGGTGTTGGGTATGGATCATAATCTTTATTACTATCTAGATTTAACAGCGCACCAATAGCATTATCTTTCAGCGCTTTACGTTTAAATCCATAAAATATTACACGCTCTCTTGATTGAGCTACCCCATAGTTTGCAGCATGAAGTACCCTTGCCGGAATAACAATATATCCACCATCAGCAGCAGTTGCAAAATCATGTTCTATGACTTCTTTTACGTCTTCAAGAGTTGTTAGTCCTTTTACATTCTCGGCAACAAAAATGGATGGTTGAACTAAACTAACAACTTCCTTCATCCACATATACAATTGTCCTCTGCTTTCTACTGTTGGCTCATCAACTTCAAGTTTTCCGCCATTATGACTCTTATCAGAATTGAAACCTTTTCTTTTTCCTGATACAGAAAAATCTTGGCAAGGAAATCCTCCAGTAACTATATCAACGTCCTCCGGAAACACTTTTTCACCAGCATGTGCTTTTTTCACCAAATCTACAATACTTTCAATATGATATATTTCGTTCGCATTGCTATAAATTGAAGAAAAGTAAGATACCCATGCTGCTTTTGCATCTGGTCTGATATCATTTGCAAATACAGTTTCAAAGCCGGTTTTAGCAACTCTCACCCAATCACCATAGTCTTCTTCTATCCAATTAGGATGGATTTCTGTATTGATAGATCTCTTTAAGCATTTAAATCCACCTTCAAATCCTATATCCATTCCACCGCATCCGCTGAACAGCGATAGAACTTTTTTCTTTTCATTCATATTTTAGCCTCCTCAAATTAGTAAACACAGATTTGTTCACTTTTAATATTTTCAAATGTGTGAGTAATAGGTTCTCCGATTGGCACCAAATTATTCTCTAAATATTGCAATAAAGGATGGTCATCTAAATAATAATACATTTGTGGAATAAGAAAATTTGGAAAATCGGTTTTTAGGTCCATAAGTTCTATAAGCGATGTGTTTTGAAATCTTTGTATTTCCATTGCAACTTTATGATGCTTTAAATAATCTTCAATTCTAATTTGTACATCAGCATCTTCTTTATACTTTTCTTTCCATTCCTCAATATAAACTTTATTTCCTAAGTACATAATTCCTGATAAAGCCTGAATTGGTCTACTAATATAAATATATGCTTTAACGGGTTCATTAGGAAATACCCTTCTATGCTCATATATCTTTTTACCAGACTGTACATTTTGAAACACTCCCGGATTCAAACTCAGCAAAATAGTTTTCATTAGTAAACCCTCCACATTTTTATTCAGCACTATCTCCACTTTTTATCCAAGCATCTAACTCACTTTTCTTGAATTTCCAAAGTTTACCAATTTTATGAGCCGGAATGCCATTTTCTTTTTTTATCCAATTTCTGATAGTATCTTTGTTAACTCCTAAGTAAATACCAGCTTCTTCTATGCTAATCCATCTATCATCGTTTATATCTATCACTTTGTAACCTCCCTCATAAAACTGTTTAACCTAATTTTATCATTAATATCTTTAATATTCAATCAGTTTCATATGATTTGGCATGATTTCATATGATTTTATATAGTTTTATTTTTCGTATTCAAGCTAATAAAAAGAAAGACTATGTAAAAAAATTTGGTTGCCTAATTCAACATTATAAAGCCTTATTTTAAATTACTTTCTCTGCTCCAAAAACCTAAAATGAACTCTGACCGCATACTTCACATTCGACTTTACACCATCATCCAGTTTCTTATACTTTGCCTTAGTTTCGAGTTTCTCAATATATCCCTCAATATCATTTATCTTATAAATTCTATGAGCAAGTCTAGATCTTTTTCTAATGCTTTTCTGAGTCGATTCATATAGACCACTATCTTCTTTTAATTATTTAATAAATTCATCAAAATGCTTTGGTTCTGGTCTTATGCTTTTATTTCCATAGTTATGTTAATTATCTTGTCTTACACCTTTTACTCTTGTTTTTCTAGTTCAAATATATAGCTTTTTGCTTTGCTACCATCAATAAATGAAAAAGTAACATCATGGATTTCTTTAACCTTGATCCTATTAATTATATTCTCTAGTATTTGATAAATCCCCTGCAAAATCAACATCCATTTCTTTTATCATCTTATTTATCTTGGCTTAATAAACTCATAGTGGACTTAATATCATTGATGAGCGTTCATATGCATATCAATATTGAAAATACATAATAGATTAGTCTTATGATAAAGAAGAAATCTATTATGCATGAGACAGAATTAATCACTAACTTTAACAAACTAACACAATCACAACAAGATCGTATCTAACGAGGATTCATCGATTTCTGTAATCTAAATGATTGCTTGGGTGGTAATAGATTGTCACAAGAAGACAAAGATGATCAAAAAAGGCTTTGCCCGTGGTAAATAGAGATATCTCTGTATGGAGTGCAAGCATAAGTTTACCTATGATTCTCATACGATAACTTCCTTTTTGAAGATCGATCTAGATGAGTTTATGGAGATCTGTATCGATACTTTGACGATGGTTCCTATCCATAAGACCGCAGCACGTCTAAATCGTCATAAGTTTCTTAGTATGCTTGAAAAGTATTTGGAATCAGAAAAGATACAACCATCTGGAACGATAGAGTATGATGAGACATACGTTCTTGAATCTTCCAAGGTTCTTCCTTGAAACACAGAAAAGCCCACCATAGAGGCGAGCCTTCAAAAATAACATTACACAACACTCTATCACCTTCACAGATTGAACAGATTGTTATAACTCTTTGGCAGAATGTAAGAATTGTAAAGTAGTACATCTAAAAGGACACCAAAGTTACAATCAAGTAGAATATCTAAACGTTGTAAACCATATTCACTCCATCATCAAAAATAAACTAGCCCAGTATCGAGGGGTAGTAACGAAGTACATCAACCGATATACTGCATTATTTGTATGTATGCGTAGGTTTATGGAGATGAACATTAATGAATTGTATGAGAAGCTTGCATGGATGATACGTTATCCATTTGTGATAACTACAAAAGCATTACGAAACCACAATATATTTAGTTTCTCATTACAAGAATGAATTACAAGTCCACGGTAAGCTAATTAAGCCTATTTTTAAGTACATCATATTTTAAATATTGTTCTTGTCGACTTTAGCAAAATTTGACTACTTCATTTTTGCTTTATCACCACTGATTTATGCATTATTTTTGCTTTTTTATTTGAATAAAATTATTTATTGACATTTTATATTCCGTTATACAATTCTTGTACATTGGGAAAATAACTTCATTCTCATTAGTTAAAAAAGAATTTTCAAATCCATATGTTTTTCTGAACCTGTTAATATCAAAACCAATGTGCTCAGCAGTATCTGCTTCCAATATAATACTTTCTACTTCTGGACTTAACTTATACATTAATCCTTTAAAGGTATAATCGGTTGTCCAATGTGCAATCATTCCATGATAATCAATTTTCGGAAGTTCATATCTAAAATCATCCTTGTCCCTTGCATCTTCAACAGGTGATTCATGAATAATTCTATATAATTTCCCTTTATACATCCATGAGTTAAAAAAGCTATTATTTACTTTATTAGGCGAATTCTTAAGGAGTAGTTCAGTTTCCCTAAGTAGAGTACCAATTATTCCATCATATCGCCTAACAGAATTCTTATCATATCCACTAATAGGAGATAGTGGTATTTCTGTCCAACTAGATAATTCTGTTGATAGAAGTTTAACCCATTCTTCATGTTGAAATAAAATATTTGGTAAATTCGTAACCATATTTTTCCTTTCTTGAAGTTATATTAGCATTCTATCACTACTCCATGAATATACTACTCACATTTTAACTTATGATAAGTATACTCTCCAAAAATAGATGTATGCTACTATATTCAAACTTATATACTATTTCAAACGTTGGCAAATAATTGAATATTTTGATGTGAGTCTCTAAACTTATTTTAACAATTTTATTGTTGACTTTGTATGATGTAAGTGGCAGAGTGATTTTTCGTTTGAAACCTATTAATCAAATGACAGATGTACGTCTCAAACTAAACTAAATAACACTTATCCTATATGTCCTTGTTGTCGGATATATACAAACTTATAGCATTTCCACGCGTTGGCACAGTATTCCCTAGATGGCTGAAAACTATCCTATTACTTATCACCATGATTATGTTTGTCAAAAAAAAAGCACTAAAAACGGAGTGAAAACATTATATAAATAGTTGATACATTAAACGAATAAAAACCATAATACAATTGAATAAATTATAAAAAGATATCAATGTCATCAATTTTATGACAAAGATATCCTTATTTTTTATATCATGATTCTAAAAAATGCTCCTGTGTAGGAACATTTTTTAATAAGAATAAAGTTTAGTAATAAAAATCGATTATTCTTTATTATGCTTTATTTTCACTTCTGAAAACATTCAACTTTTCTAATACTGCAGATTCTATATTGATTTTAACATTTTCAATATATTTTCTAGGGTCCACTACATCTTCCGGTAGATTGCTACAACGCTCTCTAATTGTATCAGAGAACACCTTCTTCAGTTGTGTACCAACATTAATTTTACTAATTCCACATGTAATGCATTTTTGTAAATCTTCTTCAGATACACCTGTTCCTCCATGTAGAACGAGGTATGGAACAACTTTTTTATGAATTTCCGATAATCGCTCAAAATCTAATTTTGGTTCGCTCTTATAGAATCCATGTGCTGTTCCAATCGCAACAGCCATTGCATCAATTCCTGTTTCTTCGGAAAAACGTATCGCATCTTTTACGCTTGTATAATTGGCGTCTTTTTCAGAAACTGAAATATCATCTTCTACTCCTCCAACATGGCCAATTTCTCCTTCGACACTTACACCATATTGGTGTGCAAAATCGACAACTTCTTTTGTCATCTTCACATTTGTATCATAATCAAATGATGATGCATCAATCATTACAGAACCAAATCCAGCAATAACAGCTTCTTTGCATAATTCAACCGATTTAGAATGATCTAAATGTAAGCATACAGGTATATCAGTTGATTCAGCCATTCCACGAATCATTCCTACACATTGTTTAATTCCTAGGTATTTAACTGCTGAACTAGATGCCATCAGAATTACCGGAGAATGTAGTTTTGTTGCTGCATTGATAATTCCTTGTGCATCTTCAAAGCTATTAAAATTAAATGCACCAATACAATAATTATTGTTAGTTGTATTCTTTAATACAGATTTCAGATTAACGAATGACATTATTTTATCCCTCAACCTTCTTTCCTTTTACGAATTTACGATGTTCATGGATAAACATTAGACAGATCACTACGATAATTCCCGCAAGAAGTGCAATTACAAATCCACCAAAATTTTCTACTAATGGCCACATAAAGAATCCATATGAAGAACCTGGGAACACATTTACATTTAAACTAAATCCTATCGCTCCTCCAATACCTGCACCAATCATACTAATCGGAATGATCATTGGATCGGAGATAATGAATGGTAATACACCTTCTGAAATTCCCAGCAAGCCAAGAACTAATGTTGAAAAACCTCCAGCAAGTAATTGTTGATCAAATTCTTCTTTTCCTTTTTTGGTCATCTTTGCTATTACTGCAGATAATCCAATTCCAATTGGTGGAATAAGAGCACCTAGCATTAACGCAATATATGAATAGCCTGTATCAAAATATAGCTGTTTACCAATAGTACCCGCCATCTTATTAACTGGTCCACCAAAATCAAATGCACGTGCTGCACCTAGTGCTGCAGATAGAGCAGCCCCTCCGCTTGTTCCAATTGCATCAATAAATAGTTTTGATAGATTAGAGAAACCTTGTCCAATCGGACCGACAATAAAATATGCTACTATAGCTGATCCAAGTCCTACTAAAACTGGTAATAAAAATAATGATTTTACACCTACATATTTTCTATTTAGCTTAATTATATTGTTAAGCCATAAACATAGATATCCAGCTGTAAATCCCATAATAATTGCTCCAATAAAGCCAGCATTTAATGTTACAGCTAAATACCCACCGAGCATTCCAGGAGCAAGTCCAGGTCTATCTGCAATAGCCATAGCAATATAACCTGCCATAACAGGATACATGAAACTCATCATTCCTTTACCAGCAACTTGGTTTAACCATGCTAGAAGGTGTTGAAAACCTTTTGCTTCTTCCAATAATTCTTTACTTCCAATATTAACACCAAATATCTGTTGTCCTAATAGCGAGGTTATACCTAATGTAACACCCGCAATAACAATTACTGGCATCATGTATGAAATCCCTGTCATTAAATTTTTTTGGAATTCCTGAAGTTTACTAGACTTATTCATTAATGAATACCTCTCTTTTCCATTTCTTTTTTAATAAGTTCATCGCCACTTGTAATAACATCTGTTAATGATATTTCAAAAATTTTATTTTTTGCATTTTCAAAGCGATTAAACTCTCTAACAGCAACTGCAGCAGTAATTACAATTAGATCTGCTTTTTCTATATCTGAACCATTTAATCTATTTTCAATTCCAATGCTACCTTGCGTCTCAACTTTAAAATCAGCTCCAATATTTGCAGCAGCATGTTCAATTGCATCTGCTGCCATATATGTATGAGCGATTCCTGTTGGACATGCAGAAATACCTATGATATACATTCACTTAACCTCCTGAATCTTTTTTAACATCTCAAATACTTCATCTTCTGTTTTAGCTCCAAATAATTTTTCTCTAAAATCTTCATGCATTAAATTTCTGGCTAAAAATGCAAGCATTTGTAAATGTTCCGATTCTTTATTCTCATTAATACCAATAAGGAATACATGCAATACTTCATTACAATTTGAAACACTAGACTTCCACTCAATTGGAGATACTAAGCGTGCATAGGATATAAATGGTTTATTTACAGAAGTACATACACAGTGTGGTATAGCAATAAAATTCCCGACAGATGTAGAATATTCTTCCTCTCTTTCGTATAACTTTTCTATAAACAATCGTTTATCGTCTATGTATTGTAATTTTTTTAAGATCTCTGCAAGTCTTTTAAAGCAATCATCTTTATTATCTACTTTAAAATCATGCAATATAAGATCACGATAAAACACACCTTCCATGTGCAATTCCTTTCTCTCTTTTAAAATAATCGATTACTTTATATTCAAATATTATTTTCATGCATATTTAATTTCAATACAAAAATACAAATTCCTATTTCAGATTTACCGTTATCAATGGTAAAAGTATTTTTATTTTTAATTACACTACAAATAATTAAAGTAAATAAATGTTATTCTATATTTACATAGTATTCCGTATAAGATTATTTTTTCTATTTATTAGTAGGAGACAATTATGACTTATTCGAAACGACAACAAATAATTTTAAAAACATTAATGCATGCTACAGGATATATGACTGCATTAACTTTAGCAAATGTATGTTCATCTTCAGAGAAAACTGTTCGCAACGAAATACTAGAGATGAATAGTACATCAAACATGTTTAATATAAAGTCTAAAAAAGGATATGGTTATCATATATGCTTTAACAGTAAGGAAGACCATGCATTACTAGAAGAACAATTACATAATATGTCTAAATTTAAAAAGATGAATGATATCTCTAATTCAATCTTAGATTTTATTGCCTCCAAATTACTAAAAAAGGACTCACACTTCTACGAAGCTGAATGCATAAAAAAGTGTTATATATCTTCTGCCACTTTCCATAAATATATTGGCAAAATAACAAGTGAACTAGAACTTTATAACCTATCAATATCTAAGTTAACTAACTCATACCATATTACAGGCGATGAAAAATATATTAGAAATTTTATTATTACTCGTATTAAATTCAATTCTGCAACTTCTTCTACTGAGGGTGAAGCATCTTTTCTGATTGATTCAATCGATATAGATTTCATTAGAGATTGTATCTCTCTATCATGTAAGGAATATGATCTTTATATCACCAAAGATATACTAAATAACTTATGCATTCATATATGTATTCTTATTATGCGACATACGGTTGATGTATTACATCCAACATTATTTAAAGAAGATAATCCAAACTACGATTTAGCACTTTCTATATATCGCAAGATTTTAAAAAAATATAAATTGGATGAAAATGAAGTTATTGAAATTATGCAATATTTCATATGTAATGCTGGTTCTCTCGAAATTAAAACAGACTATGAGAAATATTGGGAATACGAAATAACAACGAATGAAATTTTAAATGATATTGCTTTAAATACTGATATTGATTTGAGAAATGATTCAACATTGATTCAATCTTTGACTATGCACTTAATATCAATGGTAAATAGAATACTATGTGGCATAGAAATCAAATATGAATTTGATGAAGAATTAAAAAAGAATTATATACTTGCATATAGTTTAGCTTATATTGCTAAACTACGGATCGAAAATAAATTCAATATTTTTGTCCCAACTTCAGAAATAACTTTACTTGCAATCCATTTCTGTGGTTCATTACAACGAATTCAAAAAAAATCCCAGTTAGACCTTTTAATAGTAAGTCAAGTTGGAATTAGCTATGCTAATTTATTAAAGGAAAAAATTATCAGTATATATAAAACTGAAATAGATATTGATATATTAAGTCTATATTCATTCAGAACAGAATTAGCAAATAAGTATGATTATGTAATTTGTAATATACCACTACCTTCAATTAAGAATTCTATATTGATAGAAAATTTCTTTACGACAGAATCTATCAAAAAGATAGATGACTTATTGTCAGAAAAACAAAATCAACGAATTAAAAAATTCTTCAGTAGAGAATTATTTATAAATGACCAAAACTGTTATAAAAGCGAAAATGAATTTATTCAATATTATGGAAATGAATTTGTTAAATTAGGCTTATTACATACTGACGATTTGGCTCAATTCCATATGCGTGAATTATCATCATCAACTTATATTGGAAGATCAGCTGCTATACCCCATATTCTAAAACCTTCAGGAAAAAGTTTTTGTGCAATCATACTATTAAAAAATGAAGTTCCTTGGCAAAATCAAAACGTAAAATTAGTTTTTTTCACCTGTTGCACCAAAAAGAATGTCCAGATATTCTCTAGCTTGTGCAAAAATATTCAATTCTTCCTTAGAAAAAATGAGGAAATTGACCCTCGCTATAATAATTTGACATACGAAATATGGCAGGAGCAGCTTATGCATGCATCAAATAGTAATACTACTCTCTTTTAACTAACCTACTATATTAAATCTCATTAAGCATAAAGACAGCATAGATTATCTCCCTGCTGTCTTTTCTTATTGCGTTATTTTAACTATTATCTATCTACATTATTTTGCAAGTAGGATACGATCATCTGCTAGATTACTTCCTGTATTTGCATGGAAACGTTCCATTAGGTCATATACTGACATATTCGCTCTTTGCTCACCTTTGATGTCTATTACGATATGTCCGTCATTCATCATGATTGTACGATCACCAACTTCTAAAGCTTGCTGCATTTGGTGAGTTACCATCAGGCATGTAATATGATGCTTTTTAACAATATCTTTAGTAAGTTGCATAATTTTTGCGGCTGCCTTTGGATCTAGTGCTGCCGTATGCTCATCTAGTAGTAATAACTTTGGTGGTACAATTGTGGCCATTAATAATGTTAGAGCCTGGCGTTGACCTCCAGAAAGATTTCCTACCAGTGTATTCATGCGATCTTCAAGTCCCATATCAAGCATTCTTAACTGTTCTTTGAATAGTTCACGTTCTTTGTTTGTTATCCAAGAAAATGGTGATTTCTTTTCCTTTGCACTTAGACATGCAAGTGCTAGATTTTCTTCAATTGTCATGTTAGGTGCAGTTCCCTTTAGAGGGTCTTGGAATAAGCGTCCAATATAACTAGCACGTTGATATTCTTTTACATAAGTGATATCAGTATCATCCAAAAGAATTTTACCTTTATCTGGGATGATACTACCGGCAATGGTATTCAGAATAGTGGATTTACCTGCTCCATTTGAGCCAATGATACAGATGAATTCACCTGTTTCAACATGTAAATTTAAATCATGAAGTACATTTTTTTCATCAATACTTCCTGCATTGAATGTAACGGAAAGATTTTGTATATCTAACATTTGTTATTTCCCCTTTCTCATATGTAAAGAAAGTTCTTTTTTGATTGTCGGTGCTGCTACTGCAAGTGCGACAATCAAAGCTGTCACTAGTTTTAATGATTGTACGTTGATGATCTTTGTCTGTAAAATAACCGCATAAATCATTCGATATACAACATTACCTATAAAACATGCTGTTAAATTTCCTGATAATGATTTTCTACCATGTATTAGTGATTCACCAATAATCAAGCAAGCAAGTCCAACCACTACAATACCAGTACCAGCATTGATATCGCTTGTCTTATTGAACTGTCCAACGAGTGCTCCACTTAAACCAACTAGCATATTAGCCATGACTAGTCCTAGTGTAATCATATTTTTAACATTTACACTAGACGCTGTTACCATCGCACGGTTATCTCCTGTTGCACGTAAAGATAATCCTAGTCTAGTTGATAAAAATAAACGTAAGAGAATTATGCATACAACTAAT
Organism: uncultured Solobacterium sp.; assembly: GCF_963517755.1. NCBI lineage: Bacteria > Bacillati > Bacillota > Erysipelotrichia > Erysipelotrichales > Erysipelotrichaceae > Solobacterium > uncultured Solobacterium sp. The sequence continues at coordinate 63,369 of NZ_CAUQGG010000003.1, read as the reverse complement.
AAGACAATCACAAATATGCTAGCATACCAACTGCCACCAATATTTATTTTCTTTAGGATTGTAAATACTGTTGTTTGTTTTAAAAGTGATATTTGGCTTGACCATCCCATGACAAATAGATTAACTGTGTATAGTCCTGTGCTTGTAATGATTCCTGAAATAATAGATGGAACACCCATACGTGTTTGTAAAAAGGCTGTAACATAACCTGCAGCACCACCTGCAAGCATGCCTAATAGGATACCTAAAATTGGATGACCTACATATGCACAAGATACAGATATCGCCATGCCTAGGACAAAGCTTCCATCCGTTGTTAAATCAGCGATATCTAACAGACGGTAACTAATAAATAAAGCGATTGATACAAATGCATATAATGCACCTAGTTCTAAAGTAGTTTGCAAAATACTTAGCATACTATCCCTTACTTTCCTGTTGTTTCAACTGTTACTACTTGTCCAAAATCTGCGAAAATATCTGGGGTTACACCTAGCTTCTTTGCTACTTCTGTATTTACAGTGATAATACCACCATCTAGTGTGATAAAATCTTCTGTCTTTTTGAATCCTGGCTGTAAGACTTTATATGCAAGCTTAGCTGTCTTTACACCAGCATCTGTATAATTCACTCCACAAGTCGCAAATGCACCTGATCGAACAAAGGAATCGGCTCCTGCATAATGTGGGATATTTGCATTCATGAATGATTCATAGATAGCAAGTTCAGAAGACATAATCACGTTATCTGTTGGTGTAAATACTGCATCTACTTTACTTGCGATAAGAGATGATGCGGCAGCGATTACTTCTTGACTAGTATTTGCGGTTGCTTCAATATATTTAATTTTCTTTTCATCTAAGATCTTTTTTACTTCTGCAATTGGTTTTTGTGAGTTTGCTTCTGAATTTGAATAGAGTAAACCAACTGTCTGTAAGTTTGGATTTTGTTTTAACATCATATCAACAAACTGTTTTGTATTGAGTGCATCAGATGTACCTGTTACTCTATCAATTCCCGTTAAGGAAGCTGCTTCTGGATCACTAATTGTAGCGTAAACAACCGGTATCTCTGTATCCTCACTTGCCACAACCATTGTTTGTGCTGCTAGTGTACCAATTGGAATAATCACATCTGCCCCATCTGTTACTGCTTGCTTGCCAATTTGCATCAATGTAGATTGATCATTTTGACCAGAATAGATTTCTACGTCTGCTGTTTTATCTAATTCTTTTAATTCATTTTCAATTGCGACTGCAATTTCATCAATGGATGCGTGATCTAATTGCTTTACGATCACATACTTTTTCGCATCCTTTTTTGATGCAGAGGGTAAAGAACACCCAATCATCATACTGCATAATAAAACACAAATTACCTGTACTAACTTTTTCATGTGATATATCCTCCTTCTCTCTGCATTTTCAGTCATAACATACAAAAACGCCTGCCCACAAAAGGACAAGCGTTAACCTGCGGTACCACCTTTTTTAATAGTCTTTTGACTATTCTCTCTTTGAAAATGCAATCACATTCTCTGTCCTTTAACGCTGACATTGCGTCTTAAATACTTGCATAAGCGTTCCTTAAGCCCTCATGGGTCCATTTGCATACCGCATGCCTGCAGGTTTCCACCATCCCCGCTCTCTAGAAGTTGCTTTTGTATGTTTGATTTCCCAATCATCGGTTTGTTATGTTGAAATAGTATGATAGTCAGTTACTTTTGTCAATTACTTTTATTCATTTAAAAATCTCTTTTTGCGTATAGTTTATTAGAGAGTTTTAATGAAACAACTACAATGACAAAGAAAATGATACAAATAATTCCCATAGCAACAAATGGATTCATCATTAGAAATTGTAATATAGATTTTAGAGATTCATGAAAGTATGTAGAACATACTGCACCAATCGCAAGTAATAACATTGGTACTGCTGTTAATGTTTTTCCCTTTTTGTATCCATATTTAAAATAGATTGGATACTCAATGAAAATAATGATTAACGAAATTAGTCCTATACATGGTGCCGCTAGTAGTAAGCTATAGAATAAATCTTCCATAGGATATGCAATTCCGATAAGCATTGCCATAACAACACCAGCCACCAACATGATTACCACAGATACTGTTGCTAGTAAGTATCTACCTTTTACTACATCTTTTGAAGAGATACTAAACAGTTTATATAAAGGATCAATCCCAGACTCTTCACCTACCATAAAAGGATATCCAGAGAATAATACTGCAAACATTTGTACTGTAGCTAAAACAAAAGCTGGATTTTTTGATAGTACACCATAGAGAGTTCCAAGTCCTATTAGGATTATTAAATTTTTAATTGTTAAATATGGTTTTATGGATAATAAATCTAACTTCAATACTTTGATTGCATTCATTATTTTTCCCTCCCATATAAAATCATAATCTTATCAATTGTAATTTCATCTTCTACATATTCATTTGGTATCTTTTGAATCGCATCGCGCTTTACTAAGTATTCGATATTATATTTTGTTTTCTTTTTTCCTAAGATTGCGGATGAATCAAGTATATTTTGACTTTCTAAACCACACTTTAAAATCATGAAATAGTTTATGAATTCTTCTTTTTCTAACGATAGTACAATTTTCCCATTATCAATAAAGACAATGTAATCTGCGATTGTTTCAAGGTCTTGTGTAATATGTGTAGAGAATAATACTGTGTGGTTATCATCTTGCATGTAGTCAGAGATTACTTCTACAAACTCTTCACGCATACTTGGATCTAATCCACTCGTTGGCTCATCCAAGATTAAGAGTTCTGCGTTATGGGATAAAGCAATCGATAACATGAGTTTAATCTTCATCCCACGTGATAATTCTTTTACTTTCAGTTTCCTATCGATATTAAATTTCTCTAGAAACTTCCAATACGCATACTCATCCCATGCTTCATATCCGACCTTCATTGCTTGATTGACAAGTTCCATATTCCAATCTTTTGCGAGAAATGAGTCATCCATAATTACACCAATCTTTTGATTATCCAACTTGGTTTTCTTATCGTCATGTATGGATAAAATATCTCCTTGATACTGAATCAAGGATAATATTGATTTGATGGTTGTCGTTTTACCCATACCATTTCTTCCAATAAATCCCGTAACAAATCCTTCGGGAATAGAGAAATTTACATCCTTTAATGAGAAGTTTTGATAGTCTCTCTTTAGATTTTTGATTTCAATATTATTCATCTTCTGTACCTTCTTCATAAATATAATTGAATAGTTCTGTTAGTTCCGATTTGTTCAGATTAATTGTTTTTGCAATCTTGCATGCTTCTAGTAAATGGGACTCTATCTCTTTTTGTTTTTCATCTTTTAAAAGGTCTTGATTCATTGTCGCAACAAATGTACCTAATCCTTGCCTGATGATAATAAATCCTTCTCGCTCTAGTTCATCATATGCTTTTTTGACAGTTAATATGCTTACCCCTAGTTCTTTGGATAGTTGTCGTACAGATGGTAATTGTGCATCTGATGATACTGTATTTCCAACAATGTTTTCTTTAATTGCATTTTTAATCTGCTCATATAGTGGAGTACTACTTCCGTTTATTAGAATGATTTTCATTGTGTCTCCTTACATATAACACTATATAACAGTATATAACTATTTGCAATCCATAAAGAAAAGACACCATCAGGCGTCTTTATTCTTTAATATATACTTCTCTAGGTTTACTACCTTGTGCTGGTCCGATGATGCCATGTTCTTCGAGAGCATCAATCATTCTCGCGGCACGGTTATAACCGATGCCGAAGCGTCTTTGGAGTAAGGATGTAGAAGCTTTTTGTGCTTCGATAACGTATTCTTTAATTTCCTTAAAGAGTGGATCATCACTGATTTCTGTCACGATACCACCTTCTCCGGATTCGATTCCATCCAACTGTACGAAGGAATCATCATAAACTGGAGAAGCTTCTGAGGATACAAAGCTTGTAATTCTTTGTACTTCATCATCTGTCACAAATACACCCTGCACACGGGTTGAACCTGTTTGTCCAATAGGCATGTAAAGCATGTCACCATAACCTAGTAATCGTTCTGCACCTACATGATCTAAGATTGTACGTGAGTCCATACCACTGGATACCGCAAACGCGATACGGCTTGGGATATTTGCCTTAATAATACCTGTAATGACGTCTACAGAAGGTCTTTGAGTTGCGACAATTAAGTGGATGCCTGCAGCACGTGCTAACTGTGTAATACGTTGAATGGATTGTTCAACTTCTTTACCAGCAACTGCCATTAGGTCTGCCAACTCATCGATAATGACAACGATATATGGAATCTTCTTCGGTGCTGGTGAACCATCTGGATTTGGTCTTCCACCCTGTTGTTCAACCATGTTATTGTAGACTTCAATGTTTCTAACACCTGCAGCTGCGAACATGTTATAACGTTCATCCATAATTCGTACAATGACCTTTAAGGCATTGCTTGCCTTGTTTGGATCATTGATAACTGGTCCAATCAAGTGTGGAATATTACGATATGGTGTAAATTCTACCTTCTTTGGATCGACTAGTAACATCTTTACTTCATCTGGTTTGGTACGTAACAACAATGAACAGATGATAGAGTTCATACATACTGATTTACCTGAACCTGTCGCTCCGGCAATCAACATGTGTGGCATCTTATCTAAACGACATGTTACTGTTTTTCCTAACAAGTCTTTACCAAGGAAGAATAGTAATGGTTGTGATTTATCACTACCTACGTCATTGATGATTTCACGCATCTTAACTGGCGTACTCTTCACGTTTGGTATTTCAATACCTACCGCATTGCGGCCTGGAATTGGTGCTTCTATACGAACATCTCTTGCGGCTAATTGCATCTTGATGTTATCTGTTAAGCCAAGGATCTTGGATACCTTAACATTTACATCCGGACGAATCTCAAACTGTGTAACAGATGGTCCAATATGTATATTTAATAACTGTGCTTCGATATCAAAGTTATTTAGAATCTGTAGTAATAATTGTGATTTCTCTCTTGCGGCCACTTCATTTTCTGGATTACTACCCTTTGGAGGAAGTGGATCTAAGAGTGAAATCTTTGGTAATTGATATGGACGTGTACGTTTCTTTGGCTTTGGTGCCTCGGATGGCGGATAGATATTGCTTTCTTGATCAGGATGGTCTTCCACAACTGTTTCATATTCTTCTGTTGCGGATAAATCTCCCTCTTCTTCTCTATCGACTGTCATTGGCGTAAAGTGTGATTGTTCTGGTTGATGTACCCCCGTATCTTGTATTAACGTTGTCTTTTCTTCCATGCGAGCATGGTCATCACTTAAATCATCCACATCGATGAATACAGAATCCTTCTGTGAGATTGTCTCTCCTGGTAGTACGATGATTGGTACTTCCTGGGTTGGATCATCTGGATGAATACGATTGATAACCCTAGCTGTTCTTGGCTGTTCTTCTTGCACAACTGGCAGACTTTCTGTCTTACCATCTACCTTGATATTTTGAAACAGGGAACCCGTTTTCTCTTTCCCTTTATCAATCATCTTCCAAAGGTTTGCTGGTTCTTTTGGCTCCTCAGGTTCTTCCTTTTGCTTTGTCTCTTCTACTTCTGGCATTTTAAAGAATGCGAAGATAGAACGGAATGCCCTTTTATAAACTTCTATATCTACAAGTAATAACATCGCTATCATAAAGAGTACGATGATGACTAACACTGTACCAATACGATTAAACATCATCGAAGAAATTGCATATAGGAAGATACCGTAGATTCCTCCACTGAATTTCAGAGTTGAATCTGGCATAAAGTAATCAACTGTGTGATTGATATAGTCATACAAGGCATCCATACCGGTTACATTTGGTACTGCAATGTATGCTTCTAAGAGTAATAGCGCAGAGATTAACAGGATAATTGGTATCCAACTAATTTCTTCTTCACTCTGTTTTCTTCTGATGATATTGATTAGTAGAACAATAATTACCATCGCTATCACAAACCAGTAAAGGTTACCTGCTAGGTAACCTAATAAGTTATAGATGAATAGACCAACGATGCCTGCTTTGGTAAAGCCTAAAATGGCAAAAGCAAAGAGGATTACAATCGTGATCACTCTAACGATGAGCTGGTTTTGTTCTGCTTGTTGTTGTGCTTTTGTCTTTCTTGCCACGTATTCCCTCACTAATCCTTTGTGTTAATTTCGATAATCGCTGGAAGTATCATAGGTCGTTTGCCAGTTTCTTTCAAGACATAGCGACTAATCTTCTCGCGTGCTTCGCTACGACAAGACATATTGTCATAGCGTTTTTCTTTGACCGCATCATTAATAGTCTTCTCCATGATGTTGCCAACTTCTTTAATAATGTAATCTGCATCCTTAAGGTAGATTACACCACGGCTTTGTACATCTGGTCCACCAATGATTTCCTTTGTGACGTGATTCATTACGACACCGATGATAATTGTACCATCTGTACTTAAAATTTCTCTATCCTTTAAGACCATACCGCTAGCATCTAAGCTATCGTTACCATCTACCATGACATCATCCACATCTACCTTGTCAAAAGACTTCGCCATCACACCATCATTAAGCACAGCTACTTGACCATTATCCATAACGATAATCTTATCTGCGTTATATCCCATGTTTAATGCGATATTCGCATTGGCGATGAGTTGACGGTATTCACCCTTGATTGGTACGTAGTACTTTGGCTTCATCAAGTAGATCATCATCTTAAGATCTTCAATACTTGCATGCATGCTATAAGCACGACGTGAGTCAATCATAAGTACACGACCTGCTTCTTTGTAGAGGTCATCTTCCATGGATGCCTCTTCTCTTTCCGTACCTGGTACGGCAGGAGAAGCGATAATCACTGTATCCGTTGGGCGTAACTCAATTCTGTCATTTTCTTTCGTTGCCATCTTATGAATCTTACGGAAGATGGACTTACCTGTACCTGAAACAATAACCAAGATATTTTCCATGTCATTGCTGAAAGCAGATGGTGCTACCTCTAATCCTGCTGGAATATGATAGTATCCAAGCTTTGCCATATCAGCCATTAAACTCTTTAGTTCTTCATCAAAAATGACAACTTTACGATTATACTTCGTTGCAAGTTCGATAATCTCAATGACACGATATAAGTTCTGGTTAAACACAGTAATAAACATACGATTCTTCGTATCTTCAAAGTACTGTTCGATTTGTTCGGTGATACGGTGGTGTGGGCTACTGCTACCAGCACGTGTAGAACCTACTGATTCGCTTAATAACGCAAGTACTCCTTCACTACCTAGATCTGTAATATTGGTAATATCAAATTTGAATGCCGCATTCTTTGTATCGTAGTCAACGATAAACTCTGATGAATATACTACATATCCATCTTCTGTCTTAATTGCGACACCAAAGCCATCTGCGATTGATTGCATTGTACCAAAGGTGCGAATCTCAGTATTACCAATCTTAAACTTCGCATTACGACGAATGCGATGTAAGTTTAATTCTTTGATACCTGCCTTCTTTAGTTTACGTTCTAGCATCATCGCTGTTAATGGTGCTGTATACACCGGAATATTCGGAATTTCTTTTAATAGGTTTGGTAGTGCTGCCATGACATCTTCATGACCATGGGTAATGAAGATTGCTTTAATGCGTGATTGATTCTCACGTAAATAGCGGAAATCAGGAATGATCATTTCAATTCCTAACTGATCACCATCCGGATATTTCAATCCGCATTCCATGACAAATATATCTTCGTTGTTTTCAACGATATACATGTTTTTGCCGTCTTCATCAAGGCCGCCGAGTGCAAATATGCGTACTTTACTCATAAATTATATCCTCCAGTAATACTTTTAATCCAATTTTATTATAGAACAAACACTGGCGATTTTACAGAACTTTACCCTCAAGATAGTAGCTATGTGTTGCAGTAATTTCGACATTCACGATTTGATTGACACAATCTTTTTCACTTGTGAAGTTTACTAGTTTATTATCTGCACTATATCCACTATAGACTTCACTATTTCTCTTGGAAGTGCCAATGCATAAAACACTGACTGTTTCTCCTAAGAAGTGACGATTATTTTCTTCCGCTATCTCAGTGAGTAATTCATTGAGTCTTGCTAGTCTTTCCTTCTTTACTTCGAGCGGAATATTATCTTCCATATTTGCGGCTGGTGTGCCTGCTCTTGGAGAATAGATAAATGCATATGCCATATCGAATCGGCAATAACGCACAAGATCTAATGTCGCTTCAAATTCTTCATCGGTTTCATTTGGGAAACCGACAATCAAATCTGTTGTAAATGCAATGTGTGGTACTTTCTTCTTCAGATCATCATATAACTGCTTGTATCTTTCGACTGTATATCCACGTGCCATACGACGTAATACTTCATCTGATCCAGATTGTACTGGTAGATGTAAGAATGGCATGATGTTTGGATAGTCACGCATCGCATCGATGGTTGTTTCACTGTAATCTCTTGGATGACTCGTATAGAAACTAATACGTTCAATACCAGTTTTGGCAACTGCCACAAGCAGTTGTGTAAAGCCATCTTCCATCTTTAAGTCTTTGCCATAGGCATTAACATTTTGCCCAAGTAAAACAACTTCTTTGCGTCCACTGGCTTTTAGTTCTTCGACTTCTCTTAGGATATCCTCCATGCGACGTGAGCGCTCTCTGCCACGTGTATAAGGGACGATACAATACGTGCAGAACTTATCGCAACCATACATAATATTTACAAAGCCCTTGGAGTCCATAGAACGTTTTACCGGTACATCTTCGACGACATCTCCTTCTTGGGAGAATACTTCTACTTTACGCTCATTACTTTCAATCACCTCTGCTAAAAGATTTGGCATACGGTGAATGTTATGGGTACCAAAAATCAAGTCCACATGTGGAGATACTGATAAAATCTGTTTGACTGTCTCTTCTTCTTGTGCCATACAACCACAGATACAGAATACCGTTGTTGGACGCTCATCCTTTAAGTAACGTAACTTATTTACATCGGATAATACACGGTCTTCTGCCGCTTTACGGATAGCACAAGTATTAAAGAATAATACATCCGCATCATCTGGAACATTGGTACTTGTATAGCCCATCATTTCCATCATCCCTGCAAGTGCTTCCCCATCACGTACATTGGCTTGACAGCCATAAGTATGTATAAAGTACTTCTTACCATAACCAAGATTTACGATATCGTCGCTTATCTGAAAGTTACTAAAAGTACTCTCTGTATTTTTCTTTGTTCGTTTTCTTTCTTCCGCATGAACCGGAAGGATAAAATCTTCTCTTTTCATCTTCAACCTCTATCGGTACTATTATACAGAATACTGACCTCTTATGCACAAGAAAAAAGACCGCACTTTAGCGGTCCTTTTTGATTTCTTTAATAAATCTTGTCGCAATTTCTAGTGGACGTGTAATCGCCCCACCAACCACTACCGCAAAGGCCCCAATCTCTAGCATTTTACGAGCTTGTGATGGTTCATGGATTCTTCCTTCCGCAATACAACGACAGTCTAATTCATTGACGATTCTAGATACCAAATCAAAGTTTGGCCCTTCTGTCTTTTCATCGCCAACGTAACCGTTTAGTGTTGTACCTACAAAGTCAAAGCCAATTTCTACTGCAGCTTTCGCCTCTGAAAAATTTGAGATATCTGCCATGAGTAGTTGATTTGGATATACTTGTTTGATTTGATGGAATAATTCTTCGCGCTTGACGTTATTTGGATGAATGCGATCTGTGTAGTCTAAGGCAATAATCTCTGTGCCTGTTTGTACAAGTGCACTCACCTCTTCAAATGTAGGGGTTATATAAATTGATGAGTCCAAATAATCTTGCTTAATAATTCCAATTGTTGGAAGTTTTACTTTCGCACGAATTTCGTTAATATCTCGTACTGAGTTACAACGGATACCACTGGCTCCTGCTAGTTCTGCCGCATATGCCATTAACGGCATAATTCCACCCGCTTCTGTATAGAGCGGCTCTCCTGGCAGCGCTTGACAAGAGATGACAAGTTTACCCTTTAAGGCAGCGATAACTTCTTGATTATTCATCAATACCTAAGATTTCTACGATGTTATTCTTGTAGAGGATAGCCTTTGCACCATAGATAGCTTGGATTCCTCCACCAACTTCAAGAACGTCAGTAGCACCTAACTTCTTTAGTGCATCCTTATCAACCTTCTTAACATCCTTCACACTTACACGTAAGCGTGTAATGCACGCATCAACGTCTTCGATATTTTCCTTACCACCTAAAGCAGCGATGATCTTATGACTATCTTCCTTCAGTGTAGACTTTGTCTCTACAACTGGTTCAGCATCATCACTTTCTTCGCCACGACCAGGAGTCATAACGTTGAACTTTGTAATGTACCATCTGAAGAATGTGTAGTATAGACATGCCCATACCAAACCAAATGGAATTTCTAAAATCCAGTTTGTCTTTGCGTTTCCTTGTAGGATACCAAAGAGTGTAAAGTCAATCACACCACCAGAGAAAGTATTACCAATAGAGATATTGAGAATATCTGCGATAAAGAAACTTACACCATCAAAGAATGAGTGAATAACATAAAGAATTGGGTTTACGAACAAGAACATGAATTCGATTGGTTCTGTAATACCTGTGATAAAGGATGTTAAGGCAACACTTAAGAATAAGCCCTTGTACTTGCTTCTTCTTTCCTTCGGTACGCAGTGGTACATCGCAAGACATGCGGCTGGTAAGCCGAACATCATTGTTGAGAAACGACCAGCGAAGAAACGTGTTCCTTCTGTATATAGACCTACATGATTTGGATCTGCTAACTGTGCAAAGAAGATCTTCTGTGCGCCTGCTACAGCAACACCTGCAACAGTTTCAACACCACCAAGCTCTGTGTACCAGAACATTGGATAAATCATGTGGTGTAAACCAACCGCTCCACATAAACGCATTAAGAATCCATAGAAGAATGTTCCAACTGGACCTGCTTGTGCAATGAATGCACCTGTAGATACTAATAACTGTTGGAATGGTGGCCATACTAAGAAGAACACTGCACCAATGAAGATACTTGCGAATGAAGTAACGATTGGCACGAAACGTGAACCACCAAAGAATCCAAGTACCTGTGGAAGTTCAATATTTTGATATTTGTTGTGTAATGTTACGGCAACTAAACCAACAACGATTGCACCAACAACACCAGTATCAATGGAAGCACCATCTGGATTAAATATACCTAATAAAGAAGTGATTGTAGCGTTCATAACTAAGAAACCAACAACACCCGCTAAGGCAGCAGTTCCTTTATCACGCTTTGCAAGTCCAATACATAGACCTACGCACAATAACATTGCTAGATTTGCGAAAACAACTGTTCCCGCAGCACTCATAATTGTGAAGACACCCTGTAATACTGGATTATTTAATACAGGATAAGTCGCCACTGTTGTAGGGTTGGATAAAGCACCACCAATACCTAACAATAAACCAGCAGCTGGTAAAATTGCGATAGGTAACATAAATGCTTTACCAATCTTTTGAAGCATCTTAAACATAAATATCCTCCTTATATTCCACATATGTAATACCCCTTACTACACATGTACGAACCATTATTTGCGATACATTACAATATTTTGTAAATGTATCGTTAGATAGCATCTTTCTCCTTCTCCGATATTGATGCCATATGTATTTTCAATATGATCTCCTATCATGCATGCAATCTGATACGATTTACGATACTTATCATGAACAAGATCACCAATTAGGTTATTAATTTCAACCCCATCTAACGAGCGTTTAATCGCAAACTTCAAGTGTGTTATCAAACGCTGCTTCGCCACTTCATAATCATTGAGGTTGATTTGCATTTCTCTTTCGATGATTGCGATTGTTTCTGTCAATATCTGTGCAATCATCGTAGAAAGACTGGCACTTTCACCCTGTAAAGCAGCGTGAATATGCATGCATATAAAACCAATCTCGCTGTCATCTAAATGAATACCCAAACGTTCGTTAATCTTCGCAAGTACTTCTTTTGCAAATTGAAATTCCTTTGGATATAAGAATCGAATTTCATCCGTGAATACATTCTTAACCGTAATCTTTTCACGGTAACGCTTTACACTAAACTGAATATGATCAAGCAGTGCAAGGTGAATTCGCTTATCATATGCACCAAAGCTATTAGTCATCTCACTGATCACTTCTTCTGTAACTTCTACCACTTCATCATCCGCACTATTTACTAACTCTTCATAACGTCTACGATCTTTTAAATCAACAAGTTCATATACGTTTTGAATCTGTTCTGCAGGAACAATATCGTTTTCTCGTCTTTGGAAACCAATACCCTTTCCAAAGATAATATACTCTCTAGAATCTTCATCACTACGACATACAACGACGTTATGATTTAGTATTTTTGCAATATTATATGTTTTCACAATATGCTATCTCATCCTTTACTTTTAGGGTACGTGCTTGTTTAATGCGTACATCCTTATGACTAGTAACGATTACAAGAACATCTGTTTGATAGCCCGCTTGTTTTAGCATAGCTAAATCACAATTTACAAGTAAGTCTCCAGCCTTTACACTGTCTCCTTCTTGTACGCATACCTCAAAGCCTGCCCCTTTTAACTGTACAGTATCGATGCCAATATGCAAAATATATTCAATCTTGTTTTTATCTGTAATCCCAATCGCATGTTTGGTTGGAAATACCATTGTGACCTTACCATCAACTGGTGAGTGAATATCTCCATTTGTTGGGACAACCGCAAAACCTTTTCCCATCAGTTCTTTAGAGAATACTTCATCCTTTACTTCACTTAATGGTTTAAATGTACCATCGCATGGTGAATAGATCATTGATTTTTTATGAAATAAGAACATAAGTACCTCCCACGAAAAAAGCCCATCAGAAAAAATGTTTTTCCAATGAGCTAATGCCTGCTTTCCAGTAACACGCTTTTGTTATACATATCATAGCAAAGCAGAACAACTTGTCAATCACCTATGAATATAAGAAAATCGGTGGGCACCGATTTTCTTATATTTAGTTCTTTTCTGTGATAGCTGAAACTGGGCAAACTGGAATGCATGAGAAGCATGAAATACATGTGTCTTCATCGCATCCGGACTTTCCATTTTCATCTAAAGCGAGTGCTGCTACTGGGCAAACTCCTACGCAAGCACCACAACCGATACAAGTATCCTTATCAACTGTAACTGGCATTATTCGAGTCCTCCTTTATGAACACCTAAAGTATAGCACCCCACTATTTTGTTAGTAAATGCTAACCTTTCGGACGAATTTGAATCCGCTCAATTCGATTTGCTCGATTTGTTTTTTCATCGATATCGATGATGACACCAGAGATGACTGCTGGACCTTGCGCAGGTGTATAACGTGTGGATTCATTGTAAATACTTCTAGCAATGACTTCTTCAGTATCTCTCCCTAATATCGATGCATATACTCCACACATCCCTGCATCTGTGATATATGCACAACCGTTAATAATCTGTTCATCCGCAGTTTGTACATGCGTATGTGTACCAATAACGGCAGTCACTCTTGGCGCAAAGTAATTTGCGAAGGTCATTTTTTCAGCAGTCGCTTCTGCATGTAAATCAACAAAAATCATATCTGCATCAATTTCTTTCAAGAGTTTTTCCATCGTGATGACAGGGTCTTCACGACAAACATCCATAAATACTTTCCCAACTAGATTTACTACCGCAATATGTTTTCCATTCACTTCTTTGATCACATAACTTTTTCCAATATGGAAGGGTTCCATATTGGCAGGTCGTACTGCATGATTCATTGAAGGAAGATGATTTAGAATCTCTGTTTTGGAGAAGGCATGATTACCAAGTGTAATAACATCGACACCTGCTAGGAGTAATTGATTATAGATTTTAAATGTAATCCCTTTGCCATGTGCAGAATTCTCTGCATTTACAATGATGAAATCTGGTTGATATTGTTCTTTTAATGCGTCTAACTTAGATAAAACTGCATCTCGTCCACTCTTTGCGACGATATCTCCTAGAAATAGTACTCTCATGTGTATCTCCCTCTTTTCAAAAAAAGAACCGTGAACCGGTTCTTATTTCGCTAATTCTTGTGCACGTACTTCACGAATCAATGTTACCTTGATTTGTCCTGGATAAGTCATCTCATTTTCAATTCGTTCACGAATATCATGAGCTACCTTCACCATACGTACATCATCAATCTTCTCAGGCTGTACCATAACACGTAGTTCACGTCCAGCTTGGATTGCGAATGCTTTTTCAACTCCTTCAAAGTCTAATGCAATCTTCTCAAGATTTTCTAGACGTTGAATGTAGCCTTCCATAGATTCATAACGAGCACCAGGTCTAGCAGCACTGATGGTATCTGCTGCAGCGACAAGTACAGAAATAATATCTGTTGGCGCTGTGTCACCATGGTGAGCTTCAATCGAGTTGATAACGATAGGATTTTCACCATACTTCTTGGCAACCTTGGAACCTAACTCAACGTGAGTTCCTTCTGTTTCAAAGTCTAGTGCTTTACCAATATCGTGTAATAAACCTGCACGCTTCGCAAGTGCTTGGTTTAGTCCTAATTCAGCAGCCATCATACCAGCGAAGTGTGCAACTTCTACAGAGTGTGATAAACCGTTTTGGCCATAGCTATAACGGAATCTCATACGTCCTACCAACTTGATGAGTTCACGATTCATCTTACCGATACCAAGTTTGAATACTGCTTCATTACCAATCTTGAAGATTGTCTCTTCAAGTTCATCTGTAACCTTCTGAACAACTTCCTCAATACGTCCTGGTTGAATACGTCCATCCTTCATCAGAATTTCTAATGACTGACGTGCAATTTCACGACGAATTGGGTTAAAGCAAGAAACAGTAATAATATCTGGTGTGTCATCAATAATCAAATCAACACCTGTAGCCTGTTCGATTGCTTTGATATTTCTTCCCTCACGACCGATGATACGCCCCTTCATCTCTTCACTTGGAAGAGTTACCGTACTAACGGTACGCTCGATTGTTTCCTCTTGTGAGTAGCGATGAATCGCTAAAGAAATAATATTACGTGCAACAGAAGAGGCTTCTGCTTCTGCTTCCTCTTGTTTATCACGTAAGTAAGTAGCGATTTCGGCTTCTGTCTTCTTTTCAACAGCCTCCATCAATTCTACCTTTGCGTCTGCCTGTGACATATTTGCCACACGTTCTAGTTCAACTAATTGCTGATCAATCTTAGCCTGCAAGTCCTCTTCCATTTTAGTGATATCTGCAAGTTTTCCAGTAATCTGCTGATCTTTTTCGTCAATTTTCTTTTCTTTTCGGGCAAGATTCTCCTCACGGAAATTCAAACTATCCTGCTGGCGCATGAGTTTATTTTCAACTTGTAATAATTTATTTTGTTGATTCTTAATCTCTTTTTCTGCCTGTAGTTTTAATTCGTAAGTTTGTTGTTTCGCGTCTAATGTAGCTTGGCGCGTAATTGTTTCTGCTTTTGAATTTGCTTCTTCAAGAATATCTTGCGATTTTGTAATCGCACGATCAAGACCGTGTTTGCCAGCAACCTTCATAATACCAATGCCGACAAAGATACCTACAATAAGAGCTAAAATGACAGGAATTACAGGGTCATGAATGATATACCCCATTTTTAATCCTCCATTATTCTTAGAGATTTCTCTCTCTAGTATTATACGGTTTTTTTCACATTTTCACAATAGACACACAAAACAATGAAAGCGTTTTACTTAGCTACTATCGTATCACGATGTAATCCTGTCGAATTCAACAAATAGATATCATCAAAAACTTTCTCAATGAACTTCCGATCATGAGATACAGCGATGATTGCTCCACCAAAGTTTTTTAATTCTTCTCTTACAACTGGAGCGGATAATGGAGAGAAGTTACGTGTAGGCTCATCCAGCAATAAGACATTGGCACCCTCTAGATGCATCTTTAACATGAATACCTTGGCTCGCTGTCCACCTGATAGTTCTGTTAAAGAATGTTCCATCTCATCAGATGTAAACTTCATTGAACCAAGGTACTGTCGAATACGTGTAATATCCTCTTTATCCCCTACGGTTGTCAAGAAATCGATTGGTGATTCATACGCATCTAGGATTTCGTCATAATTTTGTGGCATATAGCCAATATGAATATCCTCCCTTTCAGATATCGAGTCATGAATCTTATGCAATAGTGTAGTTTTGCCACAGCCATTATTACCGATGATACATATCTTTTGATTACCGAATACTTGCAATGTAATATCGCTCGCTAGTATTTTTGATTCATCCTTTGTCATCAACTTATCTAAATGATAATCAAGAATCTGTTTGTCACTGGGAAATGGTTCCACATCAAAGTGAAAGAATATCGCATCCTCACGAAGTGGAATCTCCGTCATATTCTCACGTTCTCTTTCAAAACGCTTTCCCATCGCTTTGACACTTCTCATCTTTTTCTTGAGATTTGCGGCAGTCTGCGGTGCTTGGCGCGATACAACACGCAATTCATGCTGGACACGTTCATAAACCTGTTGGTATTTTTCCATACGTAACTTATCTTGACGACGCTCATTTTGTGCATCCATCATCTGCTTATCAAATTGTTTATCACGCAGTTCTTTATATGTATCATAGCCAATATGCATGATTGTATGTCGTGCTTCTGTTTTTCGCTTGACGAGTTCTAAATGGACAATACAATTTGCAGTATTAGCCAGTAATGTTTCATCATGTGAGATATAAATGATTGGAATATTAGACTCTTTGATAAAATTCTCTAACCATGCAAGCGTACTGATATCTAAGTCATTGGATGGCTCATCTAACAGCAAAATACTAGGCTGTTCTAGAAGGATTGCCGCGAGTTGATACTTAATCTTTTCTCCACAAGAAAGTGTAGACATTGGCTGTGTTTGATAATACATCTCCACGTCATTTCCTAATGCTTGTGCAATGTCATGTAACTGTGATGGCGTCGCAAGTGAAAAAGCATCGCTTTCGCAGAAGTATTCATATACAGTTTTCTCTACATGCTTATGTTCAAGCTCTTGGGGTAAATACCCTATTCTTTCGTTCTTCGAACGTATTGTCCCTTGCACTTCACAATAACTTTCTATGAGTTGTGAGTCTACGATACATTTGAGTAATGTAGATTTTCCATTTCCTTCTTCGCCAATGATGGCAATTTTATCAGTTGGTTTAACTGTAAGTGTAAGATTATCGACAATCTTACGTAAATCATATCGATGACATATTGTTAAATTATGAATTTCTATCATTTGATGACCTCCTACAAAAAATCTGCTCTTTTCACGCGAAAAAAGCAGACAAAAATTCTCTGTATAGAGGTTTTAATCCGTTTCTACGCATGAAAAGATATTTATTAAATATTCTCTTTTCATATGTTTAAAATCGGATTAAAGGCGCATGTTCTTCTCAATCACCACACATCAAATGATGTGACCTTTCTAGTAAGTTATATCACAAAACTTACATAGTACAAACAGTTTATAAAACAAATAGCCCGAATACTACTCCTAGAAGATATCCAACAATTACATCCCGTGGATAATGTACTCCCCCTACTACACGGATATATCCTTCTAGTGCAGCTAGCACTAGTAGTATGCATGCAAGTATTGGAGAAACCGTGAAACACATCATTGCAATTATTGTGGCTGAAAATACATGTCGACTAGGCATTGCATTATGTTGTGTTTCTTTTTCTAGGATTTGATCAATAGGATATTCTTCGTAAGGACGAGGACGTGCTAGAACTTTCCGTAACAATGTTATTGCGACAATTGAAAATAGTGGAATTAGAATTGTCGGTAATAACGTCTCACTCTGTTTTACAAATAGATATACCAACAGTAACGGATATACAACATAATATATATTTGTCACAATTTTATTACACAGACGTAATTGATTTCGTTTTACGTCTGTTTGATAGTTTTTTGAAAGTTCTTCATAGAACCTTAGATAATTTGTTTTCATACAGTAACATCATACAACAAATTCAATATCTTTTCTGTATCATGCTTATTAAGTAAAAAAGATACCCTTACGTTTTCAGTAAGAGTACCTTAGATTATTCTGTTGTTGTTTCTGTGGAATCAGCTTCTGCTGTAGGGAATAACTTTGCTTTTACAAGTTCTGTAATCTCTGCATCAAATTCTGGATGGTTCTTCATATACTCACGTACAGAGTTGAAGCCTTGTCCAAGTTTTTCTCCCTTGTAAGAGAACCAAGCACCTGCTTTTTCGATAATGTCGTTTTCTACTGCTAAACTGATAACTTCATCGATATGAGAGATACCTTGGCCAAAAATCATATTGACTACTGCCACCTTAAATGGAGGAGCTACCTTATTCTTAACAACCTTTACCTTTGTGGCAGAACCGATTACTTCGCTACCTTCCTTGAGCGCTTCACCCTTACGTACATCTAAACGTACGGATGAGTAGAACTTCAGCGCACGCCCACCTGGTGTTGTTTCTGGGTTACCAAACATGATACCAACCTTTTCACGTAGCTGGTTGATGAAGATTGCGGTTGTATTGGAACGGTTCATAACACCTGCTAGCTTACGCATAGCCTTTGACATCAAACGTGCCTGTAAACCTACAGATGCATCTCCCATTTCACCATCTAATTCAGCCTGTGGGACAAGCGCAGCTACAGAGTCAATAACCACTAAGTCAATCGCACCTGACTTAATCAATACTTCTGTAATTTCTAATGCCTGTTCTCCAGAGTCTGGTTGCGATAATATGAGCTCATCAATATCTACGCCTAACTTTTTAGCATAGAGTGGATCGATTGCGTTTTCTGCATCGATAAATGCACATCTACCACCTTGTTTTTGACACTCTGCGATTGCATGTAATGCAAGTGTTGTCTTACCAGAAGATTCTGGTCCATAAATTTCAATGATTCTTCCCTTTGGATAACCACCGATACCTAACGCACTATCTAGTGCTAAAGAACCGGATGGAATTGCGTCTACCGAAACATCCGCACGATCTCCAAGGCGCATAATACTGCCTTTTCCATATTCTTTTTCAATTGCCTTGAGTGCATCCGCAAGTAGTTGATCTCGCTTATCTGCGGTAACTGTCTTTTCTTTTTTCTCTGCCGCCATAATTACTCCTCCTGATTATATGTATGTTTGTTTTAAAATAATTCCACGATTATTTTGATTCTAAAATATCATCTTTCATCTGCATGAAGTACTGTACACCAGAAATGAAACTTACTAGTGCAGAGAACCACAACATAATCATACTCACTGGTAGTCCTAATAGTTCAAATGGCAGATTGTTTAATAGAATTAACGCAACTGTAACCATCTGTAACACTGTTTTTAGCTTACCCATCATACCAGCCGCAACAACCTTACCATTGGCACTTGCCATCATACGGCAGCCATCAACGACCGTATCACGTGCAATCATAATGATGACTGGGATAACTGGAATAATACCTCGAGAGATAAACAATAGGAACATTGTCGTTGTAAGTAGTTTATCTGCGATAGGATCTGCAAACTTGCCGAATGTAGTAATCATATTTCTACTACGAGCAATATGGCCATCAATCGCATCTGTGATTGCGGCTAAGATATAAATTAATAACGCAACGATATCAATCACAGAGATAGATACATGCTGTACATAGAAGCTGATTGGTGTAATTCCAAAAGCACTATATGGAAATAAGTAAACCAGAATAATAACTGGAATCAGTACGATTCTGAATAATGTCAATCGATTTGGAAGATTCATGATTTTCCCTCTCTTTACTGTCCTTTAGTATACCATATTCTATCATTTGTTTATATCTGTATGAACGTAAGAAAAAGGAGGAAATTCATCCTCCATAAATGCGTACAATAGTAAGCCATGTTCTGTCCTGTTTCCAGGGGCAGCCATTTATCTGTGCTTTCACACCTGCATCACGCTTCAGTTCGCCTTCTGCAGTTCCTCTACCAAATTTGAGTTTCTCGCTTGCGGGGTTTATCTCGTTCCACCCGATAGGTTTCCCCATCGGCTACGTCACTGTGACACCTTAAGGGCTTAAACCATGACCAAAGTTTTAGGTTCTCGCTCCGCCGTTATCTTTCGATACCCGGTCTTATTGATTGGGCCGGCACAAACACTACCATCATCGCAGATGGTGCGAGCATGGACTTTCCTCTAACACCATAGGTGCCAGCGACTGCCTCATGTACGTATATCATTTTCTTATTCGTTATTGTTTGAGAATACCTGTCTTTCAAGACGACTCAGACGTTTCAGAATATCAACATTAGAAGCACCTTGTGAGATTGGATCTAAGTCTTCTTGTGCTTTGATCTTACCTTCTACTTCGATAAGCTTTGCACGTAAGGAAGCATTTGTACGTTCCAACTCTTCAGCCTTCTTTGTCAAATCTGCAATCATATTTTCATATGTCTGATAGTCTTGAATGATTTCATCTAAAAGATGGTCAACTTGATCAGGATTATATCCCTTAAAATCAATATCAAGTTCTTTATCAACAATTTTCTGCGGATCTAGATTTAATTTACCAGCCATAACTACCCTCCTATGAATGCTTATTTATTATCTCATTTCACTATCCTAAAAGCAATAAAACTTCCTTATTTATGTGAACATCTGTATAATATAAATGGGAATTTTTGTATGGTCAATTATCCAAACGGAAAGAAAAAAACATATACATCAAACCCTACTTCTGCCGGTGGTAGAGGTATGGTTCTTGAAAAAGACATTAACGTAACGAATATGTTTTATCTCAGTATTGATAAAGCTGTCATTCATAAGAAACCAACACCGGTTACGATTGTAAAAGTAGATTATCCAGCACGAAGTGCTGCTAAAATTACGGAAGCCTATTTTAAACTTCCTTCTACGACGGACTACAACGGTATTTATCGTGGAAAATACGTTGATTTTGAGGCCAAGGAATGTGCTTCACATACCTCATTTCCCTTAAAATCATTACATGCTCACCAGGTTCAGCATCTACAAAATGTAATCAACCATGGTGCAATTGCCTTTTTAATTGTAAAATGGACATTGTTTAACGAAACCTATTATGTAAAGGCAGAGGATGTGATTTGCTTCGTGAAAGAAAGCAAGCGTCACTCTATTCCCTATCGATGGTTTCAAGACAATGGGCACTTGATTCCCAGCACATACGTAACCCCGATTGATTATTTAAAGATTATCGATCAGTTATACTTCAACTCAGGAGGAAACAATGACAAATAAACAAACTAAAAAACCAGGCGTAAAGCGTAAGATACATGGTTTTAGAATTCTAACGTTATTTATGGCTATCATCGTTGGCTTTGAATTCGTTGGAACTGCCGTTGGAGCTATTGCAATTAGTACGCTTTTAAAAGGAACCCCACAGTTCAAGTTGGATGACTTTACAAACTTCCAATCTACGATTGTATTAGACGCAAATGGCACAAAGATTGCGGACGTAGGACAAACATTGCGTGAAAACATTGTTTACAATCAGATTCCTGAAGCAATGGTGGATGCCTTCTTATCTATTGAAGATTCCCGTTACTTTAGTCATAACGGATTTGATATCCCACGTTTTACAAAGTCCATTATTGAAACTGTCTTACATGGTTCTATGCAGGGTGGTTCTACATTTACGATGCAGCTAGTTAAGCTAACTTACTTCGTAGATGATGAAGCGGGAACTTCTAAAACCAAGAACATCCAGTATAAGGTACAACAGATTGCTTTAGCGATGGAACTTGAAAAAAATTCCTCCAAAGAAGATATCTTTACAATGTATCTAAATAAGATGAATTTCGGTGGTGTTGGTAATATCCGTGGTGTACAGAAAGCATCCTTACAGTATTTCGGTAAGAATGTTTGGGAGTTGAATCTTGCGGAATGTGCAATGCTAGCAGGTGTTATTAACTCACCATATACATTTGACCCACATAACTACCTCGATAAAGCGACTGCACGTCGTAATACTGTATTGGATATGATGGTTTATCACGGCTACATTACCCAAGAAGAATGTGACCTTGCCAAATCTATCAAAGTTGAAGACTTATTGATTGACGCCAAATCAACAATCAATACCGATTATACTTATCAGGCATATATCGATGCAGCCCTCAAAGAGGCTCGTGAAGTGACTGGTCTTGATCCAATGAACGTTTCAATGGAAATTCACACAAACATGAACCCTACTGTACAAGCACAGCTTGAAAGTATTCAGGCTGGTACAGGTGGTATCGATTTCCCTGATGATTTATATGAATTAGGTTCTATCGTTATCAATAACCAAACCGGTGAAGTCGTTGGTATCATGGGTGGAAGAAACTGGGCAAGTGGCGGATCGATGTTATTAGATCACGCTACCGAACAGTTCAACCAGCCAGGTTCCACAATCAAACCAGTTCTTGATTACGCATTAGCGTTTGAAGATCTAGGTTGGGCAACTTCTCATACCATTGTCGATAAGCCTGTTACGTATGGTAACTGGACATTCAATAACTTCGACAATACAAAATGGGGTGTTGTTGACCTATCTAAGGCTGTTGGTCTTTCTCTAAATACTGTCGCAATTAACACATTACAAGCTGTCATCGATAAATCTGGTGTACAGCGTGTCACAAACTATTTAACTTCTCTAGGATTTAGTCAGTTTAAACCAGAGTTATTTGATATTAGCTTCGCTATTGGTGGTGGTAATATGCGTGTATCAGCACAAGAACTCGCAGCTGCTACAGGTGTACTCATCAATGGTGGTAACTATATCAAGCCTCATACAATTAACACAATCTTCTACCGTAACGGTCAAAAGGACCCATATGTTGCTCCTACAACCGGAACATCCGTTTTATCACCTCAAGCTGCTTATCTCGCCTCTTACTTGATGCGTAACGCAGTTGACCAAGACTGGGGTAACTACATGTACGCAATTCGTAAGGGTTATCCAGTATATGGTAAGACAGGTACAAGTGACTGGGGTGATGCAGGTCTTGAGTATGGCATTCCAGTTGGAGCCGCTAAGGATGAATGGATGGTTGGTCAAACAACGAAGTTCACAATTGCGGTATGGTCTGGTTATGAAAAGGCCATCGCTGGTGCAGATACATACTTCTCAAGATGGAAGTTAAATATGAATATCCCTGGTGCTATTATCAGTACTGTTCTAGACACACTAGAAAGTGCCTATGGTACTCCTGGTGAACTTGCAATGCCAGAAGGTATTAGTAAGATTACCCATATCAAAGGCCTATACCCATATGTCGCACCAGATGATACAATCCCATCTGATTATGTAGCAACAGGTCTTGTAAAGACGGAGTACGCAAAACTTGGTACATATACAAACCTTATTACGACTCCTCAAAACCTATCATCCTTTACAGCAGCGTATGATGATAATAACGATACTGTAAACTTTGCTTGGGCACCTTATCCAGATGCATCGAAGCTTGTCGAAGAAAGTCACGATGATAAGACCTTCGATATCTCATGGATCACTGGTCCAATTACATACAAGGCTCGTATCGTACAGAATAGTGCCGTAGTCGCAACAATCAACTACACTGCTGATCAATTATCGAAAGTTATCGATGGTCTACAGCCAGATACAGATACACAAGTATGTGGCTACTATGGATACGAAAAGAATGATACAGTCGCTTCAAATGAAGTCTGCGTAACCTTCCGTACACCAGTAGCGAAAGTTGCAGTACCAAGTTACAGTGACCCTCGTCAATATGTTGAATGGGGTAACGCAAATGGTATCACAATCAACCGTGCTGTCGGAGATACTATCGCATCCATGAGTGGTAGAGTTCAGGATGTACGTGATAGTAATGGTAATAGCGTAATTGGCAAGAAAGTCAAGAAAGGCTCTACTGTTACAGTCTACATTTACTTCTAAAAGTCTTCTTCGGAAGACTTTTTTCTATGCATTCAATTTGCAAAATTTTTTATTCTGCCCTATAATCTTCCACAGATAAAGAAGTTGTAACAATACATTTCATTTATCAAAGAGAAAGAAAAGGAGGTTTTCATATTGAGCTATAGAATTGAATACACAGCAAACAGCAACGGTAGTACAGTCATTGAATACGCAGATGCCAGCAGACAAGCTGAACTAGTCCGTGAAGCTGAATCCGGTACAATCAATATTATTAATGAGTACCGCTATGAATCTTATGCAGAAGTTTCTGCATAATTAACCCAAACAAATACTCTAAAAAAGAGACAAATATAAAAAGCGATTCTTCATTGTGAAGAATCGTTTTATTTTTATCCAAGCGCTACATCTAAAATCATCATTGTCACAAAGCCTAATGAGAATAAAACTGTTCCAATGTTTGTATGTTTTCCTTCCGACATCTCAGGAATCAACTCTTCTACAACAACATACATCATCGCACCTGCCGCAAAACTCAAGAAGTATGGAAGTAATGGTACGACCTGTGTCGCAAATAAGATGGTTATAATTGAACCAATTGGTTCTACCAACCCAGATAAGACTCCATACACAAAGGTCTTCCACTTTGGCATTCCCTCAGCTCTAAGTGGCATTGATACAATCGCACCTTCAGGGAAGTTTTGAATAGCGATACCAAGTGCTAAGGCTAGTGCGCCAAAGTATGTAATAGAACTATTTCCATTTAACCAACCTGCATAGACAACACCGACTGCCATTCCTTCTGGAATATTATGTAGTGTGACCGCAAGAATTAACTTCATCGAGCGTGATAGACGGTTCTCTTTTGGACCTTCTTCTGTATTGTCCAGATGCATATGTGGTGTTGCCTCATCTAAGAATAACAAGAAACCTACTCCTACCAAAAAGCCGATTGCGGCAGGAAGAAAGGATAACTTTCCAAGTGAAGAAGATTGTTCTAAAGCAGGAACTAATAAACTCCAAAACGATGCAGCTACCATGACACCTGCCGCAAATCCAGTTAACCCCTTCTGCAGTTTCTCACTCATTTTATCTTTTAAGACAAATACCATTGCGGCACCTAAAGATGTGCCGACAAATGGTATTAATATACCGATTGTTGTACTCAATAACATATAATCCTCTTTCCTCAAATTATACGGAATTATAACACCAATCAATATTCCACGTGATCCATATACCCAATTGTTCAATTGATTGTTTCAAGATATGTATGTCCACGATAGATAAACTTACGACAATTTTTATCAATATCCTTCATGAAGGATAGCGGTAATTCTGCAGATGTTAACCCCGTCTTCTCTAAACAACGTGCATAGATTCCCTCATAGTCTAAGCCATAGGAAAGATCATTCCATACCTCATGAAGAAGTTGATCAACATCTTTCTCCTCTAACTCTTTCAATAATAGTATTGTTCTCAATCTTTGTATGCCTTCTTGTTGTATATCGTAATCATATTCAAACAACATCTTAATTTCATCAACTGTAGGAAGATAATAATCAAAGCGTTGTTGAGACTTTCGATACTCCTTCAACATGGAGGAGTTTAAAAGTGAGCGCCAATAAACTTGGTTCTCCTTTATTGCGATCTGTACCTCTCCTACTGGAAGTTGTTGTAAAAGAGCTTGGATATCAACATCTTCCACAAAGTAATCTTTTAACAAGAGTACCTTACAAAACTGTTCAATAGAACACTCGCCCCAATAGTGCGTTAACACCTGTTGACACTGTAATAACCATACTTTCTGTAAACGTTGTTGTTGGAAGGTTGAATCATTTTGGCAGCGCAAAAAGATATTTTTTACTTCTTCCACAACAAAGAGTTCTTCTCCTTCAAATGCAATCAAATCATAATCCAATAAGCGCTCTAAACGTAGATTATCTTCTTCTCTAACTTCCTCATCTCTAAATACTTGCATGAATACCCGATACGTTTCATCATCTAATATAGAAAGTCGATTTTCGATATGATGATGCAAGAGAATGGTTTCGACCATCTTTTCATATAGTTCTTCCATTGCGATTTTATTTGCAGCTTGGATTCCTAAATCTCTAGCATAAAAATATAATGATTGTTTGTCGTACTGACGTAATACGTCTTTTAGTTTCATATGTTCTCCCATGTATACAAAAAGGATACCTCATCGGTATCCCTTATGTAAATGTGATTATTTAGCGTTGTCTGCTGCACTTTGTCCAGAAATTCTACCGAATACTACAAAGTCAGCTACTGCATTACCACCTAAGCGGTTAGCACCATGAACACCACCAGTTACTTCACCAGCAGCGTATAATCCAGAGATAGCTTCTCCCTTTTCGTTTAATACTTCTGCCTTAGGATTGATTACGATACCACCCATTGTATGGTGAACCGCTGGTGTAATCTTAATTGCATAGTATGGAGCTGTCGTCAATGGATTTGCGAAACTTGTACGACCAAATTCTGCGTCACTCTTAGCTTCTACTGCTTGGTTCCAAGTATTCATTGTGCTTGTAAATGTAGCTTCATCAACACCCATAGCCTTTGCGAGTTCTTCATATGTAGCACCTGTTACTGTGTAACCAGACTTGATATAACCTGCGATAACTGCGGACTTATCAACCATTGCCTGGTCAACAACTAACCATGCGCTCTTATCTGTTTGTTCGATGATTGCAGCAGATACCTTATCACGTGTAGAAACTTCATCGTAGAATCTCTTACCTTCAGCGTTAACTAAGATAGCACCATCTCCACGAAGACCTTCTGTGATTAGGTGTGCATTACCATCTTCTTCGATATGTACTGTTGGGTGAATCTGAATCTGATTCATATCCACTGTAGCAGCACCTGCTGCTGTAGCCATATCAATACCTTGACCCTGTGCACCTTCTGCATTTGTTGTCGCAAAGCCCTTTAATTCTGGCTTGTACTTTTCAACCATTTCAGCGTTAGCACCGAATCCACCAGTTGCGATAACAACTGACTTCGCATTAATTGTGACCTTATGACCATCCTTACCTGTACCCTTAATACCAACTGCCTTACCATCCTTCATGATAATTTCGTTCGCTGTTGTATCAAATAAGAATTGTACATTACGATCTTGTAGGTTCTTTTCTAAAATAGGAACAATGTATGCACCAACAGCAGTTACCTTGCCATCAGCGTTTACTGGACGGTGGATTCTCTTAACAGAAGCACCACCAAACGCTCCAACATTCTTAACTTCAGCACCGATAGATGCTAACCACTCGATAGCATCTGCAGAATTTTCTGCAAGGGCCTTTACGAGCTCTGGGTTATTCTTACCCTTACCACCAATCATTGTATCTAATTCCATTAATTCAACAGAATCGAAATAGCCCTGTGGGTTTGCTTGGTATGCATCCCATTGTGATTTAACTGTAGCTGCTAAAGCTGTAATTGTTTCATTATCTGCGAACTTCTCTGCAGCAGTCGCTAATGTCTTTTCAACACCTGCAGCTTCCTTAAATTCATTCTTATCTTGGTATGGTGTCTTAGCCGCATTCATACCACCAGTTGAGCGTACAGAGTTACCA
This sequence comes from uncultured Solobacterium sp., assembly GCF_963517755.1. NCBI lineage: Bacteria > Bacillati > Bacillota > Erysipelotrichia > Erysipelotrichales > Erysipelotrichaceae > Solobacterium > uncultured Solobacterium sp. The sequence continues at coordinate 35,709 of NZ_CAUQGG010000003.1, read as the reverse complement.
CCAGCAATTGGTTGGCTTTCTACTACGATAACTTTCTTACCTGCATCTGTCGCGGTAATAGCAGCTGTCATACCAGCTCCACCTGCACCAACTACAACAACGTCTACTGTTTCTTCAATATCCTTTGCCTTTGTTGTGCTTGTATTCTTACTTACTAAGTCAGATGGTTCTAGTCCTGCTTGTTTCAAAGCTGCTGTAGCTGCTTCGATGATTGCCTTAGATGTCTGTGTAGCACCTGATACTCCATCAACATCTAAAGAGTTAGCTGCGACGATTGCACCTGGCATTGTCTCTGCTGCTTTTGAACCAATACCATTTGTTTCATGAGACGCATCAACCTCTACCTTAGTGATTGTCTTGTCTTTGATTGTTAAAGTAACTTTAACTGGATTTTCCTTGTCATGTCCGTATGCTTCACCAGTATATGTTTTTCCTGCTGAGCATCCTACAAGTGACAAAGCCATTGTTGCACTAGCTAATAATGCTGTTAACTTTTTCATTTTCCCTCCCTGTTATGAGTTATACCTCATAAGCCATACCATTTTAACATTTCACTGCTTCAGTTACAACCACCCTTACAAGGCCCATTTTCACAAGTTTGAATTCAAAAAATGATAGGTTTCCCTATCATTGAAAATGTATTATGCAATTTTTTCAATCTCAGAACGATCTTTACCCCAGAAGAATAATGTAACTGTTCCAGGACCCGTATGTGCACCAATAACCGGTCCAATATTAAAGATAGTAATCTTTCCTTTTGTATTTGGAAACTTTTCTTCAACCAACTCTTTTACTGCATTCGCATCCTCTAAACAATTACTGTGAGAGATAAAGACTTTCCAATGATAATCATGACCGTTCTCGGCGTATTCTTCCATCTTTTCTACGATGGCACGTATTACTTTTTTCTTGCCATGAACTTTCTGACGTACAACAAGTTTCCCTTCTGAATCTACCTGCATTAAAGGACAAATTCGCAACATATTACCAATGGTTCCTGCAGTCTTTGAGATTCTTCCACCACGGATAAAGAAAGTTAAATCACCTGAGAAAAACCATGCATGACATTCTAACTTATGTGCTTCAATCCACTCATGAAGTGTATCAATATCCATGCCAGATTCCTGAAGTTCCCTAGCCTTTTCTACAAGTAACCCAAAACCTGAAGAAGCGTTCTTAGAATCCACAACATAGATTTTACGTTCTGGATATTTTTCGCGCATTGCTTCTGCCGCCATGCGTGCAGAGTTATAAGTACCAGAGATTCCAGAAGATAATGTAAAGTGCAATAAATCATTTCCTTCTTTTAAAATACTCTCAAAAAATTCTTCGTAACCAATCTGGTTCATCTGTGAAGTACGTGTCATTGCGCCATCTACCATTGCTTGATAGAAGTCACTAGCAGATACAGATTCAAATAAGTCATCTGTATAGGTGGTATCTGCCAGTTCATATTCAAAACATAAATATGGAATATTTCGTTCTTCAAAATATTTTTTATTCAAATCAGCTGGTGAACAAGCTGATATAACATATGATTTCATTGTTTGTGGTCCTCCATTAATGATATCAATTGATTCTTATTTTGTTTTAGGTGGTGTTAAGTTCTTTTGTTTTTCATGACATCCATTCACGAATGGGCAACGATAACATTCAGGATTACGCGCATGACACAGATAGCGGCCGAAGAATATCATCTGATGATGGGTTTTAATCCAACAATCACGTGGAATTTTCCGCATTAGTTTACGTTCAATCTTTTCCACATCATCCTTTTGGTAACAAAGTCCAAGCCTTCTAGAAATACGTGCAACGTGTGTATCTACCGCAATGCTTGGAATATTAAAACACTCAGCCATAATGACATTCGCACACTTTCTACCGATACCCGGTAGAGTTGTTAACTCTTCCATCGTATGTGGCACTTCCCCATTAAACTGTTCTACAACGCCTTTGGCAAAACCAACAATTTGTCTTGCCTTATTGCGATATAAACCAAGGGATGCGATATATTTCTCAACATCTTTCGTTGGTGCCTTGGCCAAGTCATATGGAGATGGATAAGCCTCAAATAGCGCAGGAGTTACACGATTGACGGACACGTCTGTTGTCTGTGCAGAAAGGATTACCGCAACAGATAATTCATAAGGATTACGATGTGTCAATTCACAATGTGCATTTGGATGTAATTTCTGTAGATATTCCAAAATAAATGGTACTGATAAACGCTCCATTATTTCTTCTCCACTCCTACAGAATCTGCAGTAATCTTCTTCTGTTTCCAATCAGATAAAATCTTTTCGATATAGCCTAGGTTTAAATGTTGGTACGCACTTGCTTCACGTAGTGCCGCAATAATCAAACGTTTATCTGTTACCTTATTCCAATCACTAATTTTCTGCATTTCATTTTGGCTTAATGTTCTACCAAATTCAGTCTCAAAAGTATCAATTAGTGAACGATCTAGGATATTTTCAACTCTTGCGACATCCGTTTCAAAGAGTCCTGACAAGTCAAAGACAACCGCTCTTGCGGAAGCTTTAATATCTAAATACTTCTTCGCACAAAGTGCGGATATCACACGGTTCAATTCCTCTTCTTGTATTCCCGTCTTTTCTTTAAGAGCATCCATCGTGATTTCAATATGATTTTGATTCATAAAATCAATCAGTAAAACAACAACTAACTCTGCACTCTCCATGCCAAGCAAGCCCATCTGATCAAGTATCCAATCTCGATGATTTACATATTTTTGTTCATACCACTTCATACGTTTACTCCCTTATAACTGCTTTAATAACTCTTGGAACGCAAGATGAGAAGTGACTGTAAACTCCGGTTTTATGTCACTGTGATTTTCTTCATTGCTAGGATGATACCAACAGGTACGAATTCCTGCATGGATTCCACCCGCAATATCACTCGTCAAAGAATCTCCAATAATCATTATTTCATCACGATTTTGTGTTTCAATTCGATCAAACACATAGTCAAAGAATTCAATCTGTGGTTTTTCATGTCCAATTTCATCAGAGATAAAGATACCATCAAAGAATTCTTCAATCTTTGCCTTAGCAATCTTCTGTCGTTGTAGTTGTTTTACACCGTTAGTAACGATGTATTGTTTGTACTGTGGGTGTAGTTTCTTCACCGTTTCATATGCTTCAGGCATAAAGACTACCGTATCTAATAATCCATTTAAGTACGCTTGATTGAATTCTTTTACACGGGTGGTTTCAACACCAATCTTAGTAAAGAACTCCACAAAACGTTCTACGAGTAGTTTCTCTTTTGTGATTTCCCCTTTTTCAAGCTTGCACCAGTATACATCGTTGATTCCTTCATACATGTGTAAAAGCTCATCTGTAATTTCACCATAGCCAAACTTTCTAAATGTATTTTTCAATGAGTTTTCTGCTGCGCTTTGAAAATTTAATATCGTACCATCGATATCCCACAGAATTGTCTTAATCATATTGGTCTATCACCTTTCGTTTGAAAAGAAGATGTTATGAAAACATCTTCGTGTTTGTTAGAGCGTTTCTTGTGGTTGATCCGCCCATAAAGCTTCTAAGCGATACGTATTTCTAGCATCTTCTGTAAAGATATGTACAACCACTTCATTCATATCAATGAGTACCCAAGTCGATTCCCTTTCACCTTCACGAAGACGTACATCAAAGCCATTCTTCGTTACTTCTTTTTCTACAAATTCCACAAGAGAATTTGCGTGTCTAGGATTCTTTGCAGTACAAATGACATAATAGTCTGTATAAGCATTGACATTGCGGATATCAATTGTCACGATATTCTCTGCCAATTTTCCATCTAATGTATGACGTACTAAATTCAGTAATTCAGACATGTTTTCCCTCCTTTTCAAGTATATATTTTTTCGCATCCACAAGGACATACTCCGCTCCTTGCTTAAGATTTCTCTCTGCAATCTTTGTATGCATGGTCACATCATACTGACGACCCGGTTCAATCTTATCTGCGATGTATAAGATATGATCATATGCACTGTTTCCATCCCCAAGAGTATGGTGTTGGATTGCTTGTAAGATTTTCTTATTATAACAACAGAGATTCTGCTTTAACCAGATGACTGCAGTATAGCTATGCCAGATTGCCGGATCGAGTTTTAATACTTCTGGTCGAAAGTGTGATAGAAGTTGATTTCCTTCTTCATCACTCATTTTCTTTGTGACATCGTGTAATAAACCCATTTGATATGCGAGTTGTTCATCCAAATGATGAATTTTTGCAAGTTTAAACGCAGTATGCGCAACACGAACAGAATGTGCTGCACGCTTAGGGTTACATTGCGCTTTCGTTACTTCTTCAAAGTAGTAACCATACTCTAGTAGTATCTTGCGTATTCCTTTTGCGCTTAGGTAAAAGTATCCTTTTCGCACTTCACTTTCTGTTTCAGATTGAAGCGCGATACATGTATCATCCTGTTTGATATCTACGACATGTAGATAGCGATACGGATTACATGCACGCATACATAACTTTTTACGCTTGTCATAGTTTAGGATACCATCACCCACAACCGCAAGCGCAATCTGCTTGCCAGTCTCTTTGTGATAATTTTTTAACTGTTGTAGTTCATCATCTGTAATTGGATCAAAGGGTGCTGTATATACGATCATGGTAAAACGATCTTTGGTTCCTTTGCCTTCTTATAGAGAACAATCTGTCTTCCGATAACTTGTACAAGTTCAGACTTTGTATGCATGCTTAAATCGAATGCTAGTTCCTTAAGATCTGTCGTAACTGTTTTCAATACCGAAATCTTGATTAACTCTCTTGTACGTAAACCGTTATTGACAGTTTCTACAAGATTATCACTTAAGCCATCTTTTCCAATCTGGAAAATTGCACGTTCTGTTTGTGCTAGTCCTCTTAGATACGCTCTTTGTTTTGTTGTTAAACTCATAACATTGCCTTTCTGAATGTCACACTGACACTCTTTGGTACATGTACTGTAATTGTACTGACCTCTCCACTCACACATGCCCATCCTAATCCATCAATTACGACGTCTACCTTTGGCATGTCTTTACGGATTGTATATTTCTTCATTTCTGTTTCAATGGCTGTTGGCACAAATAATGTTCCAACATGTGTATTCCATTTTTCATCTGCGTAGTTGCCGTTGGTACGATGAACGTTGAGACGATCACTTAGATACCATACACAGCTTGCATGATGACAGCTAGATAAATCTAGGCGTGCTAAGCCTCCTATAAAGAAGCTTTGTTCACCACGTAATTGGAATACCTGTGGTTTCACATTCTTGCTTGGCATGATTGTCTTTAAATCTGCCTCGCTCACTTCCATTAACATACTATTACCAATTTCGATGCCTGGTGTATCGATGTAGGTATGTCCATCAATTTCCAGCTCATTGAAATCTAGGGTAGTACCCGGATATCTAGAAGCGGTAAGAACCTGTGTAGACATCAAGTTATTGATTAAAGTACTCTTACCAGAGTTAGCCTTACCCATTACAACAATTTGTCTACCATTTGCAAGTTCATCAACGCATTCTTTAATTTCTTCGACACCCATCTTTTCTTCTTTGGACGCAAGAATTAACCGTTCAATGCGAATACCCAAATCTTTGAGTCGTCCAAAGACAAAATGTGCAATCTTCTCTTCTCCACAAGATGCAGGCAATAAGTCTCTCTTAGTCGCAATCATTACAATATCTTTATCGGCAAGTTTGCGATTAATCCCATTAATAATTCCTGCTTCAAAATCATATAGATCAATTACCCAAAGAATTAGTGCATCCATCTTTGCGATACGGTCGATGACCGCATCAGGATCGATACCTGTCTTCATAGAGATTGTTAAATCATCATAGTGAATCAAACGAAAACATCTTTGACAATATTCTGCGTCCGCTTTTGGACTATAACCAATCGCTTTTGAATCAGTTGTCTGTAATACTGCACCGCAACCTTTACATACTGTCATGATCAGCCTTCCTTTTCATCAAATAAACTCAAACGTTCTACATCTTCATGTACTTCGTTATCTGCGTTTGTTGGTATATCAATGATACGACATTCATCGATACCGCGGTATAGATTCCATCCATCTTTCAAAACAAGTGGCGAACCAAATCCACTTTCACGTGGTTTGAGTGGCACTTCAGATGCACGCAATACTTGTCTTTCTGGATCCTTGAAGATTAACTCTTCTCCTGCGCTAACTGCTTTAGCAAGTGTTACGATACTTGGGTTTGTCTTTAGACGTTTACAAATGAGATTACCCTTCATCGGACGATTACCAAAGACAATTTCTTCCGTATGAACACGCTTCATCTGACCAACGTTTGTCATATAGAGCACAGCTGGATCTTCTGCGTTCATCACACAACCCCAAGCAAGAGCATCCCCCTTACCAAGGTTCATTGCCTTAACACCCTTAGACTTAACACCTGTGGCTGGAATATCTTCAATCGCAAAGCGATAAGAATAACCATCTTTACTTACCATCAAAATCTGTTGGTTACTATAGGCGATAAAGGCATTGATCATCTCTGCATCCTTACCAAGGTTCATCGCAGTCATAACTTTATTGTTACGCTCTACTTGCCAGCTATTCACTGGAGTCTTCTTGATTTGACCAGCAGAACTTACTGTCACAATCCATGCATACGTATCGAAACTCTTGATAAGAATTGCATTCTTGATCTTGTCTTCACCATCGATACGTACAACTTTATTTAGATGCATACCGACATCTTTCCATTTGCCTTCTTCAATTTGCCAAACTGGAATAGATGCGTAATTACCTTTGGATGTAAATAGTAATAATGTATCGAGTGTATCGCACTCTGTTGTACCAATCAGTACATCTCCATCTTTGATAGTTGTTTCTTGATCACCTACTGCATTATAGCTACGCATAGATACACGCTTGAGATAACCATCACGACTGACAGTCACTACAACACGCTCATTTGCAATCATCGCAGTCTTATCATAGTTGATTTCTTCAACTTCAGCTTCAATACGTGTACGACGTTCTTGACCATACTCTTTCTTCACATTTCGTAATTCCTTGATAATTACGGAGTGCAATACATTTTCATTTTCAATGATTGCTTTTGTCTCTTCAATCTGATTGACAAGTTCCGCAAACTCTTCGCGTAATGTAATAATATCCGTATTGGATAAACGATATAGACGTAAGGAAACGATAGCTTCAGACTGTGGTTCATCAAAGCCAAATTCATTCATCAAGTTATGTTTCGCATCACCCTTATCTTGCGAAGCACGAATAATACGAATCACTTCATCTAAGATTGAAACAGCTTTCATCAAACCTTCAATGATATGACAACGGGCTTCCATCTTATCTAACTCATAGCGAGAACGACGCAATACGACTTCCTTACGGAATGCGATAAACGCATCTAATAGTCCAAGTAAACCTACCTGGACAGGACGCTTATCAATGATTGCGACGTTATTGTAGTTATAGTAGACCTGTAAGTCTGTATTCTTATAGAAATAATTGAGAATCATATTGGCGTCGATATCCTTACGAACATCAACGACAATACGTAACCCTTCACGGTCAGATTCATCACGTACATCTAAGATACCATCGATATCTTTCGAAACACGAATTTCATCCATCTTCTTAACAAGCTGTCCTTTGACAACTTCATAAGGAATTTCTGTGATAATGATTTGTTGGCAAGATTTCTCCTCATGAATTTCACACTTAGAACGCACAACAATTCTACCCTTACCTGTTGTAAAGGCATCACGGATACCTGCCTCACCTTGTACGATACCACCAGTTGGAAAGTCAGGACCAGTTAAAATATCCATCACGTCTGTCAAAGCACTCTCTGGATTTTGAATACGATAGATTGTCGCATCCACCACTTCATTTAAGTTATGTGGTGGCATGTTTGTCGCATAACCTGCCGCAATACCTGTCGCACCATTCACTAGCATTACAGGAAACGGTACAGGAAGTACTGTTGGCTCATGTTCTGTATCGTCAAAGTTAGGTGCCATTTCAACGGTATTCTTATCCAAGTCTTCTTCCATGACTTGTGTAACCTTGGCAAGTCTAGCTTCGGTATAACGCATCGCAGCTGCTGGGTCATCATCAATAGAACCGTTATTACCATGCATGTCAATCAGTGGTAGACGTACTTTCCAATCTTGGGACATACGTACCATCGCATCATATACAGAAGTATCACCATGTGGGTGATAGTTACCGATTACAAGACCGACTGTCTTAGCAGACTTGCGGTATGCATGGTCCCATGTATTTCCATCATGGTACATCGCATATAAAATTCTACGCTGTACTGGCTTTAAACCATCACGCGCATCTGGTAATGCACGCTCTTGAATAATATATTTGGCATATCTACCAAAGCCAGCTCCCATAATATCTTCGAGTAGCTCTGGTCTATATTTTGTATTGTCAACGATTGTCTTCTTCTTAACCATTAGCCCTCCAAGTCAAATGTATCTTCTAATGTAAATGAAACGTTATCTTCAATCCACTTACGACGTAATTCCGCTTTATCTCCCATCAGTACAGTTACACGACGTTCAGCCTTTACACCATCACTGATACCCACTTTAATCAGTGTACGTTGGGATGGATCCATTGTTGTCTCCCATAACTGCGTAGCGTTCATTTCACCTAAACCTTTGTAACGTTGAATTTCAACTTTACCAAGTTTACGACGTAAAGCATCTAATTCTTGATCACTGTAGACATATTCTGTCGTCTTACCCTTTGTCACTTTATAGAGTGGAGGTAAGGCGATATATACCATTCCCTGCTCTAACAGTGGACGCATATAGCGATAGAAGAATGTTAGTAATAAAATCTGAATATGAGATCCATCATCATCCGCATCGGTCATAATGATAACTTTGCCATAATTCGATTCCTTGTAGTCAAAGTCAGGACCAACACCTGCGCCTAATGTATAAATGAGTGTATTTAACTCTTCATTCTTTTCAATATCGGCGAGTGTACATTTCTCCGTATTTAATACCTTACCACGTAGTGGCAAGATTGCTTGATAGTGAGAATCCCTGCCTTGTTTTGCGGAACCTCCGGCAGAATCACCTTCGACTAAGAATAACTCTTTCACACGAGCATCCTTTGTCTGTGCAGGTGCTAGCTTACCAGATAATACCTTTTCACCCTTACCAACACGCTTACCCTTACGGATTTCATCTCTTGCCTTGCGTGCAGCGATACGGGCAAGGGATGCCTTTAACATCTTACGTACTAACGTGTCAGATTGATTTCGATTTTCTTCCAACCAGAAGGATAACTTCTCCGAGACAACTGCTTCTACTGCAGTCTTGGCTTGTGGAGTTCCAAGCTTACTCTTTGTCTGTCCTTCAAACTGTAATAATTCTTCAGGGACAGATACAGAGAGAATTGTTGTAAGACCCTCACGTACATCTCCACCTTCTAGGTTTTTATCCTTCACCTTTAATAGACCATATTTTCTTGCATAGTCATTGATAGCTTTTGTAAAAGCACCTTTAAAACCAGCTTCGTGTGTACCACCATCACCAGTGCGAACAAGGTTAACGAAACTGTAAGTATTCTCTTGATAATCATCTGTATATTGGAAAGCAGCTTCTACCTGGATACCATTGGCTTCCCCACTAAACTTCACAGGGTTCATTAAGACATTGCGATCTTCATGTAAGTATTCTAAGAAAGCTGTTAATCCATCTGCGTATAGATATGTTTCTGTTTCATTTTTCTTATTGCGTTTATCGCTAACGACCATCGCAATTCCACTTAACAAGAAAGCTTCTTCACGTGCTCTTTCACACACAACATCATACTTGTATTCAGTTGTAGAGAAGATACGTGGATCTGGTTTGAAACGTACCGTAGAACCAGTACGATTGGTCTTACCGAGATGTTCTAGCTTACCAATCTTCTTACCACCATCTGCAAATTCCATACGGACGAGTTCCCCATCATGTGCAACCTCTACAGTTAGCCATTCACTTAACGCATTTACAACAGAGGCACCTACGCCATGTAAACCACCCGCTGTCTTATAGCCTCCTTCACTAGAGAACTTACCACCAGCATGGAGCACGGTAAAAATAACCTGCAATGTATTCACACCGCTGGCATGTTGACCGATAGGCATACCACGACCTTCGTCCTGAACAGTGACACTACCATCTGCCTCTAACGTAATTTGGATTTTCTTACCATAACCGTTTAACGCTTCATCGATGGAATTGTCAACGATTTCCCAAATCAGATGGTGCAATCCTCTTGTATCGGTAGAGCCGATATACATACCAGGACGCTTTCTAACTGCCTCTAAACCTTCTAAAATTTGAATACTGTTATCATCATATCTATTCGCCATGCAAAAACTCCTAATAACCTATGTATTATATCATAATTAGGTCACTTTAATATCCTTGTCCTACGACAATCTACACGTTCATTTTACTTGATTTTGTCACAACCAAAGGGTTTTAAATCAATTTGATTTTATATCTAAAATACTGATGTGGTAATATATCAACAGGGGGATTTAATCTATGCTAAATTTCATTGGCGTTATTATATTAAGTTATTTATTTGGATCAATTCCATGGTCACTTGTCATCGGAAAAGTGTTCTTCCATAAGGATATCCGTACCGAGGGTTCAGGCAATCTTGGTGGTACCAATGCAGGTCGCGTATTAGGTAAGAAAGTTGGTATCATCGTCATTGTCCTAGATGCACTCAAAGCATTCTTCTCAATGTTACTAGCTAGCTACATCGCAAAGGATGCCATAATTTACGCAGGACTAGCTTGTTGTATTGGGCACTGCTTCCCTATCTTTGCACAGTTTAAAGGTGGTAAAGCTGTTGCGACTTCCTTCGGTTTCTTTTTAGGTATCGCTACATTTATCAATCACCAATACTTCTTTCAGTTCTTCTTACCACTCCTTGTATTCTTGGTAAGTCTCTATCTTTGTCGTATGGTTTCCTTATCCAGCATGATTGGCTTAGGTTCTAGTATTCTCATTAGTTTCTTTATTAGAAATCCACTATCAATTACACTTTCCGTCTTTGTATTATGGCTATTTGTGGTATATCGTCATCGTGCAAATATCGAGCGTATAAAAAATGGTACAGAGAGTAAAATCAAATGGATGGGTAAATCATTATGGGAAAAATAGAAAAATTCACATTACCAATTGAGCCTTTACACCAAAGTCCTCGTAAAGTCTGGGTATATCTACCAGATAGTTATGATACAAGTAAAAAGAAGTATCCTGTTTTATATATGTTTGATGGTCATAACCTCTTCTATAATAAAACAGCTACTTATGGTAAATGTTGGGGTATCAAGAAATATTTAGATAAGCAGAAACTAGATATCGTCATTATTGGTCAAGATTGTAATCACATCGGTGATGAGCGCCTCGATGAATACTGCCCATTCACCGCAGAAAAGACTTTCACAGGAATTCAAATTCAATCCTGTGGACAGATTACTGGTAAGTGGTTTATCGAAAAACTCTTACCATACTGTCAAAAACGTTATCGCATTCATACAGATCGTAAACACGTAGGTATCGCTGGTTCTTCCATGGGTGGAATCATGTCTGAGTTTATGATCAGCGAATATAACGATTATTTCTCAAAAGCAGGTTGTGTATCCCCTGCCAATATCTTTAACTACCATGTGCTATGTAATCACATTCAAAAGATGAAGTTTAAAGAAACTCATATTTATCTTGATTTTGGATCTGATGAAGAACGCACAAAGAAAGGCCTTGTAAGAGAGTTAGATATGTTATTGAATATCAATCATCTCTTTACCCAAGGTGGTTGCGTTACTTATCCAAATCTTGTAGTAAATGGTACACACAGCGAAAAATCTTGGGAAGGTATTTTCCCTATCATGTTGGAATTCTTATTCCCAGAATTATACAAAAAGAAAAAGTCATAAAAAGCCACAATCAACTAAGATTGCGGCTTTTTGTTTAACAATCACTATCTTCAAATCCAACAATCAGACCCTGGTCTGATACATAGTATGAACACACAATTGTACATGGAATCATATCAACCTTCGCTTCTGGGAAAGACTGTAGGATTAAATTCTTAAGGTCATTTGCCATAGATTCATTATTGCAGTGAGCAATATGAACTTTCTTTCCGTTATAACGCTGTGTAATCATCTCCTCAAAAATCTTATTTGTGGCCTTCTTTTCACCACGACACTTATGCAAGATCTCAAGTGTACCTTGATCAGATGCCTTACCAACACAACGAATACCCAATAATCCAGATAACTTGGCAATTGCTGGACTCACACGACCATTACGCGCCAAATTGTCTAAGTTTGCGATATTAAATAATAAGTGTGTATGTTTCTTATATTCATTAATCGCATCACAGATTTCACTAAAACTTAATCCCTGCGTAATTAACTCCTTTAACTTTTCAATAATTAATAGAATTTCCGGTCCTACGGATAATGAGTCAATGACGTAGATATTCGCTTCTGGATGTTCTTCCAAGAAGAGTGATCTACCCTGCATCGCCGCAGAATAACAACCGGATAATCCACCTGTAACTGTTACCGCAAAAATCGTATCGGCACCATCAAATGAACTTGCCCACTCATAGGCATTTGGACATGAAGTGGATGTTTTTCCCTTCGTATGTTTGAGTACGGATAAGAAACGCTCTACATTCGTGCGTTCATCATCAAAGAACTCTCCCTCATTCATAATAACTTTTAGAGGAACCGTTCTATAGTCAATATCTTCAATGTGAAATACATTTGAAGATGAATCTGATACAATTCTATACTTCATCGCGACCTCCTGCTTTTTAAGCTACATGCATTATAAATATTCATTTCTTTCTACGCAAAGCAATTCACGAATGTTTCACGCAAATGAAAAAAAGTCGGTACAATTCACCGACTTTTGTAACAAATCACGAGGTGATTCAGCCTATTTCTGCTTTGAGTTTCTTGTTGTTTTCGCCAGAATACCAGCTGCCTTTAAGACTTCATCTACCTGCTCAACTGGAATGATTGTTAACTTTTCTTTCACTTCTGGTGCGATATCCTTTAGGTCATCTTCATTCTCTTTTGGAATATAAACCGTCTTAACACCAGCTCTAGCAGCCGCCATCAGTTTTTCAGGCAAACCACCAATTGGCATCACACCACCACGTAAGGATACCTCTCCTGTCATCGCAATTAATGGGGAAACCTTCTTCTTGGTAATCAGTGAAGCCAAAGCAGTTGTTAAAGTAATGCCTGCAGAAGGTCCATCTTTTTTAACAGCACCTTGTGGAACATGGATATGAATATCATGCGTCTTTAGAATCTTATCTGCTTCTGGGAATTTCGACTTCACAAGAGATAATGCAATCCGTACAGATTCCTTCATCACATCCCCAAGCTGTCCAGTCACAATTAACTGTCCACTCCCCTTTGTTAGTAGGGTTTCGATAAACAAAATCTCTCCACCACTTGCAGTCCATGCAAGACCGGTTACGATACCAGGATTCTTTTGAACTATGAGTTTTTCATGGTGAAGTGGTTTCATATCTAGCAGTGTTGGGAAATCACTTGCCTGAATCACAATCTTTTCTTGATGACCTCTTGCAAGTTTCACAGCGATAGCACGGCATACAGAATCAATTCTCTTCTTGAGTCCACGTACACCACCCTCCATCGTATAGTCCACAATCATAGAACGTACCGCATCTTCACTAAACTCTAACTGTTCATTTGGAATACCCATCTTCTCAATTGCTTTTGGAATCAAATGTCTTTGCGCAATCTGGTACTTTTCACTTGCTGTATAACCTTGGAAGTCAATCACTTCCATACGGTTTAGTAAAGGTTCAGGGATAGAATCCAATGTATTTGCGGTACAGATAAAGAGTACATCAGAAAGATCATATGGAACATTCATGTAATGGTCCGTAAAGGTATTGTTTTGTTCAGGATCAAGAACTTCTAAAAGTGCACTTGCAGGATCACCATTGTAAGACATACTCAACTTATCGATTTCATCGAGTACCATTACCGGATTAGATGTGCCAGCTTTCTGAATACCATCCATAATTCTTCCTGGCATTGCACCGATATAAGTACGACGATGACCACGAATATCTGCTTCATCACGTACTCCACCCAGCGCAACACGTACATATTTACGTTTGAGTGCATTTGCGATGGAGCGACCAATACTTGTCTTACCAGTACCTGGAGCACCGACAAATAAAAGAATTGAACCAGACTGACGCTTATTAAGATCCATTACCGCAATCTGTTGTAAGATACGCTCTTTTACTTTCTTTAGACCGTAGTGGTCTTCATCCAAAATCTTCTCTGCAGCTTGGAAGTCAATCTTCTTTGTACGTTCTTTCTTCCAACTGATACTTGTTAAAAAATCTAGATAGTTGTAAAGATTACCATATTCTGGAGAGTTACTGCCTTCTTGTTTTAGACGGCTTAAAACCTTATCCGCTTCACGACGAGCAGTTTCATTCATGCCAGATGATTGAATCTTCATCTCCATCTTACGAATATCTGTAACATTCTCTGGATGCATGTCATCGAGTTCCTTTTGAAGATATTCGATTTGTTTCTTGATAGCCATCTCACGATAGGCTTTCTTATTGTCATTTTCTTGTGCAGCAGAAGCTTCGTTAGTTACATCCGTCATCTCTGTATATTCATAGATATACTGTTCAATCTTATTTAATAGATTTGAGCGAAGATTTTCTTCAAGTAATGCATACTTTTCTTCATCCGTAATGTTTAACCACTGTGCCATGGCACTGATGATATCCTCCATCCCCTTTAATTGAGAGATGAAATTACGCGCACCCAGAGCCCATTGATAGTTCGCAGTTGCCTTTACAAGTGCACTCTTAAGTTGTTCAACCCGCTTCTTTTCATCCATTGGATCTAAGTCATTGGACATCGGTTTACGGATGATAGACAAAACTTCTAGGGTTTTATCACTATGTACAACGATATCTTCAATATTGATACGTGATTCTGTCTTAATTACCACAAAACCACTATTACTAACTTCTGTAATAGTTCCTGATACGCTTAATGGATAAAAGTTTTCAGGACGAAATTCATCTGTAGATAAAGCCTTCTTTTCAATCGCAAAGATAATACGATCACCTACAGCAGGTTCCTGTCCAGTTGCGTTTTTGTAACTATCACTGGTCAGATAAATATTTGTGTCTGGTAATAATACCGTATTATAAATCGGAACGATAATTGCCATTATTGTATACCTCCTCATGAGTATAGAAGTATTTTAGCACTTAATAATAAAGAGTGCTAATATTTAGCACTCAGATATTTTATTCCATTGTTTCAAGATAACGGACTGCTTTACCAGTTGTCTTTGCGTACTCAATTTCAGACTTTGTACTAGAGCCGATATAGCCACCAACATTGATAACAAAAATTTCATCAGCCATGTCAATTTTACGTTTATGCATATCATCCAACATCTCTTTTGTCTTTGTTAAAGTACCCTCATCCATATTTTCCCAAACTTCATTATCGCCACTATGACCAAATAATCCAACGTTAATTACAATGTTTCCAGCAAGTGTCAAATCTTTCTGCGCTTTCATGAATTCATCTTTAAAGCGTGTGCTACCACAAAGCGTAATTACTTTGTATTTTCCTTGCATTATTTTTTCTCCTTTTGATAATCAGTCTTACCAATCGAATTGAAGTATTGTTGGAGCTTGGCTTCATAAGCCACATCTGAGAAGTGATACAGTCTTTCGTTCTTAATCGCATCTGGTAGATACTGTTGTTTTACATAGTGATTTGGATAATCATGTGCGTATTGATACCCTACACCATTGCCTAACTTCTCTGAACCTGCGTAATGAGCATCCTTTAGATATGGCGGAATCGGAAGATTACCTGTTTTCTCAACCAGATCCATTGCCATAAAAATACCATTTGATGATGCATTAGATTTAGGTGCATTGGCAACATAAGTAGCCGCATTTGCGAGTATGATGGCTCCTTCTGGCATTCCTACCCTTTCAACGGCTAACGCAGCATCAACCGCAATCTGTAACGCTCTTGGATCTGCATTGCCACATTCCTCTGCTGCCGCAATCATAATTCTACGAGAGATGAAACGAACATCCTCTCCCGCCGTCAACATGCGTGCAAGGTAGTATAGCGTCGCATCTGGATCAGAACCACGCATCGATTTAATAAATGCAGAAATCGTATCATAATGGTTATCTCCATCCTTGTCATAACGAATTGCCTTCTTTTGAATACACTCCTCCACAACAGACAAGGTAATGTGAATGTAGCCATCATCACTACGATCTGTTGTAAGATCTGCAAGTTCTAACGCATTTAACGCAGCACGTGCATCTCCATCACAAATCTCTGCTAAAAATTCAGCAGCTTCCTCATCTAAGATAACATTGTCTTTGCCGATACCCTTTATCGCATCTTCTGCAGCACGCTTTAAAAGAGTCACAATATTCTCTTTTGTAAGTGACTTTAACTGGAAGATACGAGAACGTGAAATCAACGCTTGATTCACTTCAAAATATGGATTCTCTGTAGTCGCACCAATCAAGATAATTGTGCCATCTTCCACATACGGTAGTAGATAATCCTGTTGTCCTTTATTAAATCGATGAATCTCATCGATAAATAAGATTGTTTTCTTTTGATACATCGACATCAAATCCATCGCATGTGTAATTACCTTTTCAAGATCTTTCTTACCTGCAATTGTCGCATTGACTTGTTGAAAATCAGCAGAGGTACTATTTGCAATCACTTGTGCTAGTGTAGTCTTACCAGTTCCTGGAGGGCCATAAAAGATTAATGATCCAAGCTTATCCGCTTTAATTGCACGATATAACAATTTATCTTTACCAATGATATGTTCCTGACCAACAACTTCCTCTAAAGTAGAAGGTCTCATACGTGCCGCTAAAGGCTCTTCATTTTTCTTTGTCCCTTCGCTTGCGTACCCAAATAAATCCATAGAAACCTCCTTTATCTACCCCATATTATACTTGTAATTACTATATTCAGAAAGAAAAAGCTCCTTGCGGAGCTTTCACTCATGATTTTCTTCTGGTACTTTGATGATACATCCAAAAGATACAGAAACAAGTTATGAATAAAGAGATAATCACAAGCTGTAATATTTCAGGAATCACTACTCTTAAGCCAATGACAACCGCAGAGAATAAGATACCCAGAACCAATGCTAGTTTATATTTTTCAATTTGATATAAAAATGTTTCTTCTAACACAAATAATATCAGCAGTGATACTACAAGGTTTTCTAAGTCAACAGGACTAAATCGATGAAGAAAGTTAGAAAATAATGAATATAGTATATTACTGCTGAGCAATGCCAATAGGATACGCTTGATGCGTGGTAATATTTTCTCTTTGATAGACAGTGGATAAAGAGAAATATTCTCTAAATCTAGCTGCATTTGATACAATAATCCAGCTACATATCCTGTTCCGTATGGAAATAAATCTATCAAGATACTATAACTACGTTCTGCACCAAGAGAGTAATATAAGCACGGAACAACAATTACAAATCCTATCAATCCAATTAAAGTATAAGTCTGATAAAATGATAATTTCTTCATATCGATTCCTCTTTGCGAATTTCATGCATACATGCAAATAGAAGAATGGAAACAATCGCAAGACATATTAAATTTCCAAATACAACAATTGAATTAGTAATTTCCGTATTATTTCTAATCCATGTAAACACAAGTGCAGCAATTATAAACAAAACGTATCGGATAATCATATGATTTGATTTTACAGTAGTCATCGTTTTGAAATTTCGTAAACAGTAATACAAACAACCAATGGGAGCTACCACAAATAGTACATTCAATTTTGAAATTAAAGTATGAAACCAAATCGTACACAACACATATAGAACGTAGAACACAAAAGTTATTTTCATATATGCATTGAAGTAATCCTTCTTACGAATTGGAAGAATTTGTAAGATCGGATTCCAGTTTTCATCAATCAAAATCGTAATCAGTTGTACTTGAAAAATGAAGAAGAAAATCATTCCAAGTATTTCTTGAAAAGAATATATCGGTATCTGCATGAATGAAATATATATAAGAAATATCACAAAATTTATTGCGACATTTTCGAAGTTAAATAAACGATGCCGATATAGTGTATATAGACCTTGCATAATCTTTTCCCTTCTACCAATCTTTATTAGTTAAGATACGAATCGATGAAATATAAGCTAGTGTATAAAGAACAGTTGCATATCCCAAAAACTGAATGACAGGATGAATATCTGTTTTTATATAAACAAGAACACTCATACCAATCACAATTAACATCATCAACAAATGTTGAAAATAATTTCGATGCCACATTACTATTGAAAGAATAGCTGGAATTTCTAAAGTCTCAACAAACACGACTATATTTAAAATACCCCATAGCATACCCATTCCATGAAATGGAAAAAAAGAAATAGATAGTCCTACAAGTACAATCGCATTTAAAATAAATGTTTCTACGAAAAGAGTATTGATTCTTTCTTTCGCACTAACGGGAAACAATCTTACAATTCTCTTCATTGGTTGTTCGCGTTTCGCAAATTCACATATTAACTGAATCGAAAGAATTACCATAAGGATGTTTTCATTGTTTGCCTTTACTTTCACGGTATAAACTAATGAGCAGATTGAATATACAATATATAAAAGCGGAAAGATGTATTGTTTCTTTTTTATGAATGTCTCAAACTCCAGTAATAATAGTGCTTTCATATTCTTAGAAATCCCTTTCTAAAATAGATTATTATGCTTTGTTAAAAATTATTATTCGTTTTTAGTATACGAATGGATGAGATATAGGTTGTTACAAATAGTGCAACCATAAATATAAGAAAACACACTTCGTGATTTATCATTGTCTTATTTACAACTGTCCAATAAATTCCTGCAACTGTAAGTATGATAAAAATATGTTCAAGATAATGTTTGGGCCATTTATAACTCAGGAAAGCATTTGGAATAAACATGCATTCAAACACAAGAATAAGCTCTAACCAGAACATTTCTGGTATATAGAAATTGCCTGCCATTGCACAGTAGATCAACCAGCCTATTGCAAGAACCAAATTATTGATGCACAATTCCAAGAAAACTATTAGTAAGCAAGATTGAGGTTTAATTGGCAGTAGTCTTATACTATTAGACTTTATGAAATGATTTTTAGAAAAATCATTTATAACAACATAAGAGTACAGAAGAAGCGGGTAACTATTAGGTTGGGCATGATTAACGCGGGAAATTATTCCACTAATAAAACTTATTATAAAACATATAATATACGCATAATATCGTTTATCCTTAATAATTTGTTCATACTCAGCTATCAACAGTACTTTCATATTCTTAACACCCCCTTTACAATTGACGAGTTCACTTCGTTAAAAATCATCCTTTTTCTTTGAGAATACGAATGGAAGAAAAGTATGTCATTACAAATAAGATAACAATAAAGAACAGAAAACCGATATTCTTATCCAGTGTTGTTTGAGTTAGGATAACTCCATAATAAAAGCACGTAAGAAGTCCTACCATTAACGTATGCTCAAAATAAGGTTGGGTCATCTTTTTCTTCGGTAATACGGTCGGAATTAACAAACTTTCTAAAAAGATTAAAAAACCAGTCTCTATCAAATCTGGAAAAATTAATCTTCCAAGAACTGTGCAATAGATAAACCAACCTAGAATAATAATAAGATTATATATTCCTACTTCCAGGAATAAAATTCTCACATAGGATTGTGGTTTAACTGGTAATAATCTAATATTCTGTGAATTGATCAAATTTCCTTTTTCAAAATCAGGAATAAACAAAAATATGCATATCAAATATGGGAATTTATCCTGAGGATTCAAACTTTTACTCGCGTAAACCCCATTAATAACACAAAGTAATAGATATATGATATATGCTATGTATCTCTTATTTTTAACAAGTCTTTCATACTCAGCTATTAACAGTGCTTTCATATGCTTAGAAATTCCTTTCTAATATTATATGATTTTTAAATAATTCCTTTTACGATACCAACGAAAATTTCTTCTAACGTCGCTGGATGTAGACCTTCAAGATTTGGAGCGTGTTTACGATCAATTAAAAGTTTTACTTGATATGGTGTCTCTTTCTTTGCGACAATTGCGCCTTCTGGAATATTCGTGATTTCTTCTGGTGCTATGTTCAATATTCCATAGTTAGATAAGATATTATCTTTCTCATCATTAATTATTAATTCACCTGCATGCATGAATCCAATGTAATCACACATCTTTTCAAGATCTGTAACGATGTGGGAAGAGATAAGAATTGTATGATCTTCTTGACGTGTATATTCAATGAGAAGTTCTACAACCTCCGCACGAATTGCAGGATCTAGTGCATTCATCGGTTCGTCTAATACTAAGAGTTTTGCGTTGTGACTTAACGCAATCGCAATTGCGATACGCATTTTATTACCTAATGATAGTGTTTCATATTTTTCGTCTTTATCAATTTCAAACTGTTTTAATAGTTTTACAAATTGTGTATGATCCCAATGTCTATAGATTTTACTAAAGATTTCTTCAATCTTATCTACTGTCAGGATATTAGGAATACCCATATCATTAATTACAAAACCTAGTTGATTTTTGAGTTCTACTTCATTGATGAAATTATTACTTCCTAGTACTACAACATCCCCATAGTTTGGTTGTACAAGTCCTAGGATACAGTTGATAAGTGTTGTTTTACCTGCACCATTTTCACCAATCAAGCCATAGATTGTTCCTTCAGGAATCTGCAAAGACACATGATTCAAACGAAAGTTACCATACTTTTTTGTAATATCTTTTACTTCAATTGCATTCATAAAGATTCCCCCCAATTATTCATTTTCATCCCAAATGACTTTCATCATTTTGGTTACTTCCTCTTGTGTTAGATTACAAGAAGTGGATAGTTTTTTAATTTCTGCTAGATGTTCTTCAATGATGCGAAGATTTTGTTCTTGAATGAGTTGGACATTCTTTCCTGCCACAAAACTTCCTTTGCCTGGAATGGTATAGATATAACCTTCTCGCTCCAGTTCTTCATATGAACGTTTTGTGGTAATGACACTGATACGTAGATCTTTAGCAAGTGTGCGAATAGACGGTAAACTTTCATCTTCTGCTAAGGTACCATTAATGATTTGATCTCGTAATTGATTATAAATTTGGTCGTAAATCGGTTGTCCACTCCTGTTGTCAATAATTAGTTTCATAATTATCAACCTCCAACCTATCTGTATATATACAATATATACAGTTATTATATTTTCGTCAATAGATGCAAAAAGAAAAACCCAACCAATTTTGGCTGAGTTAGTTCGTTGTTTGATATACCCATTTATGAATACGTGGCTGGAGTTTCTTTGTAAAGTATCCTAATAACGGTCCAAATGTAAATGCCAGGATGATTGTTCCTTCACGCATTGGGAATATTGCATGGAAGAAGAAACAACAAATTAATATCAGTATTATAAAGACTACATCTGCTAGCTGTCTTACTTTGCCAAACTCCATTTGGAATTTCTTTGCGAAAAGTACACATGTACTTTCAACTGCAAGTCCTATCATCCCACTTGCAGTCATCATCGCATCTCCAAAAGTACAGATGACGATAAATACCATTAACAAAACAAGACGCACAATATAGAAATCTGAATTCATCCCTGCAAATACGATGTAATAAAAATAGTTAATTGTTATCCCCATCAGGAATGAAACTGGAATCTGTAACAGAAACATCAGACGATATTTCTTTCGTAACATTAGTATTTGTATAGCAATACAGATACAGTTACCAATTAATCCAACTGTCCCTACCTCAATTGCGGTGATTGAACTAATACTAAGTGCTAAGGCATCATAAGCCCCTGTCCCTAACGCCACCTTCATAATTCCAGCAGCGCCTATCGCTACAAGAATCAAACCAGCAATTTCAATCAGAAGATGTTTAGCAAACTGTTGCTTTGTTATTTCCATAGGATTCTTGTCTCATAGAACTGTTGTTCAAAGCCAACAGCTTGAATGATTTCGTTTTCATCAATATTTTCTGTAACGCGAGTGACGATGAAATACGAACGATGATCATCCTTGTGGTAGATAATCCCACTCACAACTCCATCGAATGTATCTAAAGGCTCTTTTGGACCAATGACATAAGCATCTTGGAACTCTCCATTCTTCTGGAATAGTTCTTCAACATAGCCTGTATTTACAGGATACGTTAAATCTGCGATATGTGGATGGAAGCTTCCATATGCATGATCGATAATGACTGTTACAGTTTTACCCAGCCATTCTCTACCCACAAGATATTCCATTGGTGTGTAGTTCATTCCACCTGCTTCTGTAGATATTCCAACATTCTCAAATCCATAGTGATGATAGAAGTCCGCTGCTGAATCCACAACGTTAGCGGTAATCTTTGAAAGACGATTCTCATCTGCCTCTTCTTTCAATCGATTTAACAGTGCCGTTGCATACCCCTTTTTACGGGAGGCTTGTTTTGTTAGTAACAGAATAATATGCATCTTATCAAGATCATAAGCTAAGATGCTTTCTAAACCTTCTTCGTATAAGCCATAAACTGTAAATTGTTTAAGGCGTTCTGCCATAAATTCACTAATACTCTTAGCAGCTTCTTTACTCCATGAAACATCTATCTCAGAAAGAATCACTTCTTTGGCAAGACTAATTGCTTCATCAAGTTCTGCTGCTGTTAATATTCTAATATCCATTAGAAACTGATGTTACGGTCATACATCGCAACCGCCTCTTTGATAACATTCTTACGCAGTTCATCATTGATGAATACAACTTCAACTGGTAAATCCTTTGCATATGGCACAGCCGCATCATGAATCTTTGTTAAGATATCCTGTTCTGGCTTTTCAGCTTCTACAACTAAGAAGAATGCCATCGCTGGACCATATAGTTTTGCCTTTAACCAAACTCTGCTAATGGCATCATTTGTTTCACAATAGTCATATACAGCATTTACCAAGCGTGTTGGATATACATTTGGTTCAGAATATGTGATGTTCATAGGTGCTGTTGGCTGTACAGGCTTTGGTCTTTCTCTACCTGCAAGGATTGCAATAAGTGGCTTAGGAATAACGATATTATCTGTTCCTGGGTTGATGATAACACCTTGAATCTTTGTATTTGGATCGGATAATAATGCATCGTATTCTTGAATTGTTCTTACGATATTCTTTGGCGTATCATCCTTCTCACCAGCCACCTTAAATTTTGTGGATTCTTCAACATCTGTAAATGCAGGGAAGAAAGCTTTCCCATCATTTGTATTAATGAGGAAGAACTTAATCTGTGATGGATTTACAGTTGGTAAAACACCATTATGATCTGGCTTTAGTTCTACATCAAAATTACAAGGTGCTAGTAATCTTGCTTTCTTTAATGCATTTGATAATGCTTCTTGTCTTTCAGGGGTACTTCCTTGTTTTAAATCATTGATTGCTTTCTTTACTTCTGGATTCGTAACAGGGGCAATCGTTCCCTGCTGGATTTTTGCTTTCTTATCTGACATGATGTACTCCTTTACATTCTTAGTAATTATACCCTTTTTTTCGCTATCATTCACTAGATTACATCATATTCACAGAAAGAATGATGTACAGTGAGATTTGACAAACATAAAATCAAATATTTAAATATTATACATATCCATTGCAGTAAATCAGAAGTGATAGAGGTATTGAACTATGATCTTTCATGAATTTGGTGATAAATGTTTACCACATATTATATTAATACACGGTGGTGGTAATTCATGGTGGAATTATCTTCGACAAGCACAAGTGTTATCTGAAAAATATCACGTTATTTTACCAACGCTTGATGGACATGGCGAAGAATACCAAAAAGAATATATTTCAACTGAAGCTTCCGCACAAAAGATTTTAGAGTACATAAAAAGTAATTGTGGCGGAAAGGTATTTGCACTAGGTGGTGTATCATTGGGTGGTCAAATAGTTATCGAACTATTATCACTAGATCGTAATATTGCCCAAAAAGCGATTATCGATGGAAGTATCTGTATTCCTCAACCTAAATTAGCTAAAATTTGTGTAGGAGTTATAAAAGTATTTGGCAAACTCATGCTTAACAAATCCATATGCAAGATGCAGTTAAGCTTGATGAAAAAAATATATCCTAACATGGCATTTCCAGAAGTACTTGATAACTATTATATAGAAGATATGCCAAGGCTTCCTATTGAAACACTGGTAACTATCTACCAAACATATATGGGAGAATATACACTAAAACGTTCTATCTCTGAAAGCAATGCCGAGGTCTTATATATTTATGGCGAAAAAGAAATGCGCTGTGTGAAGGAATCCGCAAAACGCTTTAAACAAATGCATCCAAACTGCACTCTATATGAAGCAAAAGGCTGTAATCATGGATACCTATCCATCTATTTACCTTTAGAGTGGATAAGACTAGTAAATCCTTTTTTGGAAAACTCACATTCATCTAAAGAAGAAATCAAACCATAACGTATTATAATAGAGAAGATTTTAAGGAGTCATATATGAAAAAAATAACTTGGAATTCACCTGTCATCTTATCGTTTGCCCTAATTAGCTTAATCGCATTAGGACTGAACACTATAACAAACGGCACTACAAACTATCTTATATTCTCTGTATATGGAGGATCATTACTCAATCCACTTTTCTATCTGCGTTTATTCACACACGTATTAGGACACGCAGACTTATCACATTACATGAATAACATGTTGTTATTCTTATTGGTAGGTCCAATGCTAGAGGAGAAGTACGGCAGTAATCGTTTACTTATAGTCATCTTGGTGGTCGCTCTTGTAACGGGTATTGCACATATCATTATCGCTCCAAATACAATGTTATTGGGTGCTAGTGGTGTTGTATTTGCCTTCATTCTATTATCAGCAGTAACTGGTTCTAAAGAAGGTATCCCACTTACATTCATCATCGTTGCAGTACTATATATTGGAACACAGATTTATGAAGGTGTATTCAATATCGATAACGTATCACAGTTAACTCATATTATCGGTGGTATTATTGGTGGCGTCTTTGGTATGACACTACGTAAGAGTCGATAATTTAATTCTAAAATTGCTAGAATTCTACGGAATCTAGCTTTTTAATTTGTATATATTCTATGAAATTGCACATGAAATTCGATTATCATTCACACTCTCTTCACATTTGTGCTCTAAGATAATAGACGTAGTAACAAGGAGGATTGAAATATGTCAGATAACTTAAATGAAACAAACAACGAAATTAATGAATCAAATCAATCTGAAACAGTTGAAAACAAAACAGAAACTGTTGAAGAACAACATACAGAAGATGTAACAGAAGCTACTCAACAAGCAGCTAATGTAGATGCTAAAGAATCTAGCGAACAAGCAAAAGTAGAAACAGTTAACCAAACTGTTATGACAACACCAACCAAAAAGCAAAATATTATCGGCTCAAAAGTCATTGCGACTATCGGTAAAGGTGCACTCGCAGTACTGTGTGGATTTGGTGGTGCTTGGCTATATTCAGCACAAAGTGGAAGTACTGGTAAAACAGTAGTTTATCAAACAACAGAATCTGGTAGCAGTAAAACAACTTCCGTTTCTAACGAAAAAGATGGCTCCGGTTTAACAGTTGCAGAAGCTGCCGCAAAAGCAGCTCCTTCTACAGTAGAAATTCAAACAGAAATCACACAACAATCGTATGGCATGTTCGGTGGTACATACACAACAAATGCTGCTGGTTCTGGTGTCATCATCAGTAAAGATGGTTATATCGTTACAAACAACCATGTAATTGATGGTGCCCAAAAGATTACAGTTAAGACTAGTGATGGAACAGAGTATGACGCAAAACTTGTTGGTACCGATGCAAAGAGCGATATTGCAGTATTAAAGGTTGACGCAAATGACTTAACACCTGCTACACTTGGTGATTCATCCAAGATTTCTGTAGGTGATACCGCAATCGCAATTGGTAACCCATTAGGTACACTTGGTGGAACCGTTACAGATGGTATCATCTCTGCAACATCTCGTGAACTTGTTGTTAACAACGAATCTATGAAGCTTATCCAAACAAATGCCACGATCAACTCTGGTAACTCAGGAGGTGGATTATTTGATGGTAACGGTAATTTGATTGGTATCGTACAGTCTAAAGACTCTGGTACATCTTCATCTGGCGCAACAATCGAAGGTATCGGCTTTGCAATCCCAGTAAATGACGCAATGGAGGTTGCGGAACAATTAATTAAGAACGGTAAAGTTACAGACCGTGCAACATTAGGTGTTTACTTACAGACTCTTACTACCCAACAAGGCAACTACACTCCTGGTGTATATGTCACAAATGTTATCGACGGTAGTGGTGCACAAGCTGCTGGCTTAAAGGCTTATGATAAGATTGTAGGTGCAGATGGCAAGGAAGTTTCTAGCTATCCAGATTTATCCGCAATTCTAAAGACAAAGAAACCTGGTGATACAATTGATTTAACAATTGATAGAGATGGTAACCAGATCCAAGTCACAGTTACTCTTACAGGCACACTAGAAACAACACAATCCCAAAATAACAACCAACAAACTCTCCCTAACCAAGGCGAGCAAAACAACAATAAATAACAAATATAAATACAGAGTATCCCCTACTCTGTATTTATTCTATTTCAATAGTTGACCAATTATTGACCACTGCATAATAAAACCCGCTATTTATGCGGGTTTTTTAACTATGGCGCAGGAACAGGGATTTGAACCCTGGCACCGTGTTACCGATCTACAAGCTTTCCAAGCCTGCCCCTTCAACCGCTTGGGTATTCCTGCAAAGTTTTCATAGGACATGAATTATAATACCAATTATTATTCAAAAAATAAAGTATTAATGTAGAAATAATTTAACTTTCCACGTAAAATAAACATACTGGAGGTTATACAAAATGAGCGATTTGACAAAGAAAGCATTAGGCGCTTCTCTAAAGAAGATTTTATTACAGAAGCCTCTCGAAAAGATTACGATTACTGACCTTACAAATGATTGCGGTGTTAACCGCCAAACATTTTATTATCACTTCCATGATATATATGATTTAATTGATTGGATTTATCTTGCGGAGGGCGAAGAGGCCATCGGAACTCAACGTAGTTATGATAGTTGGCAAGATGGACTTTTATCTGCCTTCAAGATTATTGAGAAAGAAAAACACTTTATCTTAAATACAATTCACTCTCGTTCACAATCCCACATCATGCGTATGCTAGAAGATGCGGCGGAGTACTTACTATTAAATGTAATTCGTGAACTTGCGAAAAATTATAAGGTTTCTAATGAAACAATTCATTTTATGGCATCCTTCTATCGATTTAGCTTTGCCGGTGTAATATTTGACTGGATTGAAAAAGGTATGCATGAAAATCCACAAAAGATTGTTGATCGAGTTGCGATTCTAATGCATGGCACATTCTCTTCTGCGCTAGAACGTTTCGAAAAAACAAAAATGTAAAAAAGACCTTATGGTCTTTTTTTAAAGTATTGATAATAGATATCTAATGCGGTTGCAGGTTCTAAGCCTGCTCCTTTTTTAGATACAACCGCTCCCGCTATATCATTTGCGAACCCCAGAATATCCTTCATATCCGCATGCATGCATAATCCTGCAATCACAGCACCTACATGCGAATCTCCTGCACCAATTGTATCTGCTACAGTTACTTTCTTTGATGGCACATGCACAAAATTTGAGCCATCATAACTCGTAGACCCATTTTCACCCAACGTAACAATCACAATATTCCCTGTTCGTGTATGCAGTTCCTGTAATCCTTCGTTGATATCGTTCTTTCCACTCAAACCGAACAATTCTATTTCATTGACATGCAAGACTGGTTTGAGTGCATAGATGCGTTCCATGATTTCTTTAGAGATATGTGCATATCTTGGACCTGGCGCAAATACGACCTGTCCATCACATGCCGCTAGGCAATCTACAATACGTGAACCATCCTTGTCTTCAATCTCTATTCCACAAGCATAGATATATCCATAGGAAGAAAGATCAAGCGAATCCGCCCATTCCTTTTGGAATGTATACTCTGCACCATGGTAAGAAAGGAATGTTCTTTCTCCACTATCCTCAACCAAGCAATAACAACAACCATTTTCTTGCTCAGTACGAATTGTGGTAGTAATACCTGCTTTTTGTAATTCTGATTCTACAAATTTTCCATATACACCTGTACCTACTGGTGAAAGAAATGTATATGGTATGGAAAGCTGATGTAATATTGATACGACATTAAATGCACAACCACCAATCTGTAATGTTTGACCATAGATATTCGCATCCTGTGCAGATGCAGGTATCGCTGGCAAGTTAATAATCACATCACAAACTGTTGAACCAATGATTAAACAGGGTTTCATATTTCTATCCTCTATGCTTTCTTATAATGAATAATACCACCAATATTCTTGGCGTTTGTATAACCCAATTCTCTTAATCGCATGACTGCCAAACCAGATCTTCTACCACTATGGCAATACACAAATAGTGGAGTGTCTTTTTCATAATGCATGTTTTCAATTTGATCAAACTCAGAGAGCGGAATATTTACACTATCAGGAATATGTTCTTCTTCATATTCATCTTTTTCGCGGACATCCAACAATACTGCACCAGGAATCGTCTTCATGTTTTTTAGTTCTTCATTGATGTCCGTTGGACGAAAAATATCAAATAATCCCATTTACTATTTCACCTCCATGAATTCTTCTGGTGTTATCATGAGCTGGTTTAAGTGATATGTGCCATGACTAAACGTGAACTTCGCAATCCCACCATTTGGCATGATATGTTTTCCTTCTGCCTTCTTTTGTTCAGTTAAATCTGCACGATAGATATTAAATAAATGCTTGAGAAGTGTCATATAGAGTGAGCCATGTGCTACAAGCAATACATTCTCACCATCTTTTGCTCGTGAAACTACAAGTTTTAAAATTCGATCAATACGTTCAATGACCTGTTCTTCGCTTTCCCCACCGACATCACTAAAATCAACACTTGGGTTAAAGCGTTCATATAATTCATCCATGATAGCTTCTCTTACTCTAGCTTCATAGGTTCCAAAGTTGATTTCTCTTAAATCTTGATTTGGTATCGCCGCAATATCATGCGACTCTAAGATATACGCTGCTGTATCACGTGCTCTTTCTGCAGTCGAACAATACGCAAACGCAAAATCAATATTATGTAATGCTTTCCCCGATAACTTTACCTGTTCAATTCCCTGTGCAGTTAAAGGGCTATCACTTCTTCCCTGCATACGATTATAGTGATTAAACAGTGTCTCTCCATGTCTTACATAGTAGAGGTATACTGTCTTTTCTTCCATCTTATATACGAAGTTCTTTGGCTCTACTGGAACCTGTTGAATCTGATATTCACCATCTTCGTATGTGAATACCATAATTCCACCATTTGGAATCATACTGCGACCTGTCATATCACACTCTTGATGCAGTGCATCAATGTCAACACCTAATAGGTACTTCATGGTACAAATTTGATACATGCCATGACCCACAAGTAGAATACGATCACCATCTTCGGCCTCATCAATAATTATTTGTAACGTCTTGCGAATACGAGTTTCCATCATCGCTGGGGATTCACCACCCGCCGAACTATAATCTAAGCTTTCACGGCATTGACGGATTTCTTCAGCATGTGCTGTATGCCTAGCAGCTTCTAATCTACCAAAGCTCATTTCATGCAATCCTGAAAGTAGAACTGGTCGAATCTCTCTATCTTTCGCTATGATATCCGCAGTATTCCAAGCACGCTCACTTGGGGAAGAATAAATATGATCAAACCAAACATCCTTGAGTCGATTCGATGTTTCATGTGCCTGTGCGATTCCACGCTCTGTTAATGGGGAATCACAACTTCCCTGCATACGGCCTAAATGATTGAATAATGTTTCTCCATGACGAACAAGATAAAAAGTAATTTTCATGTCTGTTCTCCTAACGCATTTATACTATCATTTTCTACTCATTATAGTAATTGTATTACGCAAATTTGCATAAAAAAGAAGGACAATTAGTCCTTCTAGTCTAAATAAGGATTACTTCATTACAAAGCCAACTGCAGTACCGCGACGTACAGGTGATAAGCGTACATATGTCTCAATCTTTGGATAGCTTGATACCTCATGGTATTCAATCTCATCCCACTTTAACCCTGTATTGTGTGCAGTTAAGAAGTCATCTACACCAAGTGACATCTCTGGAACAGGCACAAGTGTAATTGTTGGGCTATTATCATCCAAATAATTCCAACCACCCATGATACCTAGTGTTTCATCTAGGCTTTCATGGTACATGATACTGAGGTAACGGCTATCTGGAGTACGTCCATGATAGTCATATGTATTACCGATGAATAACGCACCGTTTTCATCGCGATATAATACTACAACGTTTTGGTACTGATCTAATGATACTGTTTCTTTGAGTTCCATAATCAACCCCCCTTGTATCAATACTATTTCATATCTTTAAGGAAAGCAACATATGCGCGATATGCTTCGTATACGTCTGCTTTAGATACTGTTTCAAATGGAGCGTGCATGTTCTGAACACAGATACCTGCATCGATAACATTCATATTCTTATTGGCAAGAATATAAGCGATCGTTCCGCCTCCGCCAACGTCAATCTTACCTAATTCGCATGTTTGGAACATAACGTTGTTATCATCCATGCACTTACGAATCTGTGCCATAAATTCAGCACTTGCGTCATTAGAACCAGACTTACCACGAGAACCTGTATACTTGTTAAAGCAGATACCCTTTCCAAAGTAAGCAGAATTCTTTGGTTCATATACTTCTGGATAGTTTGGATCATACGCAACAGATACGTCGCTTGATAACATTGCACTATTTTCAAGAGCCTCATGTAAGTTTACAAGTGTTGCGCCAACTTGCTTATCTAATAATTTTGTAACGACATGTTCGAAGAAGTCACTATGTGCACCAGTAGCACCTACAGAACCGATTTCTTCTTTATCAACTAGGATACATACAGATGTACGTTCTGGCTTATCAATTTCCGCAATAGCACGAAGTGATGTGTACGCACACACCTTATCATCATGACCATAGCCTAAAATCATAGAACGATCTAAACCATAATCACGCGCTTCACCAGCAGGTACAACTTCGATTTCTGCTGAGAGGAAGTCATCTTCTTCAATATCATATTGTTCCTTCAAGAGGTCTAAAAGATATGCTTTAACAGAATCCTTTTCAACACCCTTCTTAGGAATAGAACCTACTAATAGGTCTAACTTTTCACCTTCTACGACAGTCGCTGCTGGTTTTTGTAATTGTTGAGCAGCTAAGTGAATCAATAAGTCTGAGATACCCACAACTGGATCACCAGGCTTATCACCAATGTTAATTTCAACTGTTGTACCATCCTTCTTGCATACAACACCTACAAGTGCCATCGCACGTGCTACCCATTGGTACTTCTTGATACCACCATAGTAGTGTGTATCCATTAATACTAAGCCATCCTTTTCATAGATTGGCTTTTGCTTAAGGTCCATACGAGGTGAATCGATATGTGCACCTAAGATATTCATACCTTCTGTTAATGGCTTTTTACCCATTACAAATAAGATAACATTCTTACCCTTGTTTACAGCGTAATAACGATCACCAGCCTTTAGCTTCTTCGCTGTTTCTACTGGTTTGAATCCATGTGCTTCCGCAAACGCAACAGAATTAGTCACAAATGTACGTTCTGTCTTTGAGTTGCTCAAGAATACACGGTAATCTTCGTTAAATGCATGTAGTTTTTTTAACTCTGTTTTATTGAGTTTTTCCCAAACTGTGTTTCCCATTTTTATTCTCCTTTTATCTGATACTTTGCAAAGACATGTAACATCTTTTTCTCACCTGTGATTCGAACGATTAAACCATCTTGGTGGTACTCTAGAATATCCATATCTAGGATTGCTTTATATGTATCGAACATGCTTATTTTATCATAGCCTAGTTTACATACAATGCTTTCTTCTGCTGGATAAATCATTTCAATGATTTCTTCCAGCAATGTATCTAAGCCTTCTTTTGTATAACAAGAGATGGTAAGACCATCTACTCTTTCTGGATGTGCTAGCTTGTCTATCTTATTGAATACATGAATCTGTGGAATCTCATCTGCATGTATCTCTTTTAAAGTTTCTTGGGTAATAGCACTCTTTTCTTGCCAACTAGGATCTGCCACATCAATCACATGAATTAACAATTCTGCATCTCTTGCGGCATCCAAAGTACTCTTGAACGCTTCAATCAGTCCATGTGGTAAATCTGATACAAAGCCAACCGTATCATACAACAAGAATTTCTTATGTTTACTTTGGACCATGCGAACACTTGTATCCAAAGTTGCAAATAACATGTCTTGTTCTAGAACTTCTTGTCCCCCAGCATCCTGCATGGAAAGAATTGCATTCATCAAGGAACTCTTACCGGCATTGGTATACCCAACTAAGGCTACGCGTTTCAACAATGTCTTTTGACGTCTTCGCTCATCCTGATAACGACGTACTTCAATCTTACGTAGTTCTTCTTTTAAGTCATTTATTTTCTTTTGGTATCTTGCGGCAATGATGGATGATCGCATCTCACCAGCACCACGGTTTGTGACTGCACCACCACGTGAACGTTCGTTGTCATTATCTGCATGTAGTACACGTGGTAAATCATACTGTAAACGTGCCACTTCTGTCTGCAGTTTTGCCTGACGACTACGAGCACGCTTGGAGAAAATATCTAAGATTAACGCTGTACGATCAATCACATTGACACCACAATATGCAGAGATACGTTCACTGACCTGTATCTTTAAGGGATTGTAGAAGATGATACCATCAGCCCCTAGTTCTTCACACATCGCTTTCAAAGTCTCTAATTTTCCCATACGGAATGCGGTATGTGGGTCCATACTTTTTGATTGTTGGGTAATCGTTCCAAGTACTTCTAGATTACATGCTTCACAGAGTGCAACACATTCCTGCATTGCACTTGTAAAGCTACTACTATTTGCTTGTAAACAAACACCCGCAAGAATGATTTTCCGCATGCATGCCCTCCTTTTTATTGATTCTCTAACTGTAAGTAATAATAACTAACTGCTAGCCATTGATTGTGTTTATAGCCAATTTCTTCAAACGTTGCCTTTTTGACAAAGTCAAATCTTTCATGTAGTTTTTCGCTTGCGATATTCCCTGCAGTCACAAGCGAAACGATATTCTTATATCCAGATTTTCTAGCAATATCTATCATCTCTTTCATCAGAGTTTTACCATAGCCACGATGACATGCATTAGGATCCAAGTAGATTGCTAAATCAACCGTACATGCATATGCTTGACGACTATTAAAGTCAGAATAATATGCATATCCAACCGGTTTATCCTCTTCTTCTAAAATAATCCATGGATATTTTTTTGTGATAAATGAAACTCGCTGTTTAAATTCATCCAATGTTAATTCTTCTGTCTCAAATGTTGCAGAACTATTTTTGATATACCAGTTATACCAATTCAGAATAACTGGTATATCTTTTTCTTCAATATTTCTAATCATTAGAGTACACCGTGTTACCATCCATCACTGTTAACATAACTTTTGTACGATGGATGTCAGAAACAGGTATTGTACGAATATCTTTTTCTAGCACAACGAAATCTGCATAATATCCTTCTTGGATTGCACCGATACAATGATCCATAAATAACATCTTGGCACCATTTGTTGTAAAGGAAGCGATAGCCTCATCAACTGTTAGACATTCCTCTTCATTCATGCATGCATCATAAGAGATTGATTTTCTTGTGACTGCACATTCAATTCCCTTTAAAACATTCGGCATTTCAACTGGTGCATCCGAACCGTTCGATGCTAAAGTTCCTTCTAATAACGTCTTATATGGAT
Source organism: uncultured Solobacterium sp. (assembly GCF_963517755.1). Lineage (NCBI taxonomy): Bacteria > Bacillati > Bacillota > Erysipelotrichia > Erysipelotrichales > Erysipelotrichaceae > Solobacterium > uncultured Solobacterium sp. Next base: position 1,466 of record NZ_CAUQGG010000003.1, on the reverse strand, counting down.
AAGAAGTACTTGCAAGTTCCCTACCGACTCTAGAAGCAAGAATCTGTGCGTCATAATCAATAAAGATAGATTGGAAATAACAAGCCAACTTCTGATTAAGTACCTGTTTAATTTGATCAGGTCTCATAATTTGGCAATGTACGATACCATGGTGTAAAGGATTACCTTCTAATACAGTATCTTTATATACATGCAGTACATTATCTAGTGCCGCATCTCCAATCGCATGAGCGATAGTTGGCATATTAAATTGGTTTGCTAAACGTACGTAAGTTTCAATAACATCTTCTTCCAAAGATGCAATTCCCTTCGTCGTTGGATCATCCGCATATGCATTCTTCATATATGCTGTTCTAGCACCTAATGAACCATCTGTAATTAACTTTAATGGGCCAATACGGAAATAGTCATCACCTACATCAAAGGTATAACCATCATCCAAGAACTTTGAGAATTCCTTTGGATTATTAAACTCACATTGTTCATTGACACGTACCGTCATATCTTGTTTGTACGCCAGCGATTCAAAAGCACTCAATACAGGTTTATAGTCATGCGCAACTGCCAAGAAATCATCACTACCAACTGTTGTAACACCAAATTGGTTTGCATAACTTGCACCGATGTGGATGTATTCTTGAATCTTTTCTGCATCTGGTTGTGGGTATGCATTATGAATATTATTTAAAGCGTTCTCTTCCACAAAACCATTTTCATAGTCAATATTTCCGCCTTCAATCTTTGTGTGTTCTGTAATACCAGCAGCTTTCAGGGCAGCCGTATTAGCAGATAAAACATGGCCACACGCACGTGTTAAAGCAATTGGAACTTCTGTACTAATTTCATCAAGCATTTGTCTTGTTGGCTTTTGGCGGTCTGGGAAGGATTCTTCATTATAGCCACGGCCAATAATCCACTCACCCACTTTTGTAGTCGAAAGCTTTTCTTTCACCTTTTCGATAACTTCTTCATTGGAATGACAATCATCCAATACAACATTGGATAAGTACATACCAAGTTCTGCCAGATGCATATGACTATCCACAAAACCCGGGACAACGAACATACCCTTTAAGTCAACGATTTCAGCACCTTCCCCACAGAGTAATTCTTCAATCTCTTGATTTGTGCCAACTTTAATAATATATTCATCACTCGTCGCAAAAGCAGTTGCTGGATTTTGCCAGATATTACAATTGATATAACCTTTTTTCATATGTGATGATCTCCATTTCTTCGTAAAGATTATACTATTAACCCCTCATTCCTTCATAGAAAATACCTAAAAATCACCATACTTTCATATGGTGACTTTGTTTATTCGGTACGTAACGCTTCTACTGGATCTTTTTTCGCCGCACTACGAGAAGGAATTAATCCTCCAATCACAGTAATTATGATACTAATCAAAATTAATACTCCTGCAGATTCTAGTGGTAATACCGCACTTAAATCTTCAATTTTAG
>NZ_CAUQGG010000002.1:0-182166 GCF_963517755.1 uncultured Solobacterium sp. | reverse complement strand
CAGGTTTCTGTTCGTAACCTCGAAAGAATCGCTACACCACTTCCTTCACCCAAAGCCTCACGGCTTACGGCTTGTGGTTCGCTACGCTTGGCGGTAACTACCTACGACTGGACTTTCACCAGTTAGGTTTGTGACATGCCCGTCACACACTGAAAGTGTATCCCATTAACTCAGGATACACTTTTAAAAATCTATTCTAATAATCTTCGATCATTGATTCCAAGCGTAATCAACTTAGGTTCCTTAGGAAGACTATTGAACTCCATTTTTGTAATTTCCTTTACGATTAACTGATTATCTTCCCATGTCAACAACTCGCACCTTAGAATTTCATGTGTACTACGATTATTTTCAGTATATACAAGTCCCTTATGATCCTGCAGGAGCTTAAACCAGCCGTATGTTTCAGATGTACATTTTTGAAATTGAGCTGGACTATCTATCTGGAAAACAGCATCCGAGGCAATGCATGTTTGGGTTTCTGGATCATATCCAAAAATTTTCGCCACTGCGATAAGTTGAGCATGATAGAACTTTTCCACAATCAATTGTGGGATGTCATGATTCAGATACACAATGCCATACATTACATTATCTGAGACTGTATCACCCATACCAAAATCATATGCATCAATGTTATCTAACAATTCATTGTATGCATGGAGTGCTTCTGTTACCTCTGGAGAAACTGTTTCCTTTGGCTCAGGAGTTTCTTTCTTTTGTTCTGTAACGGATGTAGAAGTTATTTGTGTACTACGGTTGTTTGATACTGTGCATGCTGTAAGGAATAATGTACCTACACATGCTAAGATTCTACACATTTTCTTCATGGTTATCCCCCCCATGTGTAAAAACTATGCAATCACTCTATCAGTTATCAATTGTCGTCTAATTTACTATTTTTCAATGATCAGTAAATCCACAAAGTCTGTTTTCCAACCTGTATTTTCTGATAGAGGAATTGTAATACTCTTTTGTAGAGTTAATGTATCCGCATCAAATTCTAAGATTTTTCCTAATTCTGTTGTAGTTTCTGTATTTGGTGTTACGATTGCTGCCGCCTTATTTCCTAAATAACGGATTCCATGTAACTTATATTCTGTATTTGTAAATAGTTTCGCAAAATCAGTTCCAGATAAATCCTTATCTGATACCAGTTCAAGGTCAGTTGTGTATTCCAATAGATGATTATCTTCTGTCACGACACGGATATAATCGCCATACGTATAAGCGGTAATGATTCTCTTTGCTTCTAGAGAGATTGTCGTTGCCTCTAATGTATCTGGGTCCATACTTGTTAAACTAGCCATCTCTGGAATTTCCTCTTCGTCCATAAATCGACTATGATAAGGATTTTCAACTGTTATAACCTTGCCATTTACATATAAGAGCTCTTCAAATTCAACGGAAGTATGATACCAATAATCCACAAATTGAACTTCATTTGTTTCTTCATCTAGGCAATACAATTCATATCGATCTTGAACCATGTCATACCCTGTAAAGTAGAGTTTTGTACCAATTTCAACCGCATGATAAATCGCCGCATGAATTACCGGTGATGTAACCACCTTATGATTTGGACTTGTGTATTGGATAGTATTACGTATTTCACCTGTTGACCCATCATCGATAGTAATGACTTCAATTCTTCCATTCATTCCATTGAGCGCAAGATTTACAGTATATATATTTGAATCAAACGCACCCTTGGACATAGAGAATGTTGAATATCCAGATGAAGATTCAAAAAGTAGAGATTTATTTCCACCGAAAGAATATGCACGGAAGGTATTGCCTTCTTGGAATAATCTACCTGCTGCGTTTACTTTATCGCTGAATTCTAGTTTTTCTTGGTCATTACTTACAAAAATAATCTTTGTTTGTGGATTCATCTTTCCATTTTGATGAATGGAGTAGAAACTTACTACATAATCATATTTTGTTAAATCTTCGCCTGACTTCTTGCTCTGATGATTCCAAGTGTATATTCCCAGGGAAATAACGATAATTCCGATGATTGATAGAATTAAAATTCTGCTCTTGTTCATGTTGTGAATCAATGAATGTTCCTCCTTAGTGAATTTACTCAATCACTTCTATCTCATGAGGATAGTGGTTTAAAACCTCACAACCATCCTTTGTAATCAAAACTAAATCTTCAATACGACAGCCCAAAATACTCGGATGATAGACTCCCGGTTCAATTGAGAAGGTATTTCCTTCTACCGTTAAATCTGTAAATGCTTGTGATACATCTCCATATTCATGTGTTTCTGTGCCAATAAAGTGTCCAAGTCTATGTGTAAAATCTTCCCCAAAGCCACCTTCTGTGATGATGTTACGAGCTACCGCATCGATATCACATAGTCTTACACCTGGTTTACAATAACTTTCTGCACTTTCATTAGCCTTACGAACAAGGTTATAGACTTCTACTTGTTCTGCATTTGGATACTTCTTATAGAAGAAGGTTCTTGTCATATCTGAGCAGTAGCCATTTACCACACAACCAACATCGAAGAGTACCGTATCACCTTCCTGTAATACCGTATCATCTGGCATGTGATGTGGATCAGCCGCATTCTTACCAAAGGCAACGATAGGGTCAAATGAATATCCACTTGCGCCAAGTCTTTGGTAAATATCTAACATCTGTGAGGCCACTTCTACTTCTGTTACACCATCGTGTATCAGTTTCTTAAACTCCGCCATTGCTAGGTCATTGATATGAGACGCAGCCCGCATAAGTTCTTGTTCACGAGCATCTTTAATAGCACGTGTATAATCAACTGCATATGATCCAAGTTTAAATTCTGCCGCAATCTTCGCTTCCATCATTGGAATTAGGAATCTAGCTGGCATGATTTTATCTACGCCTAAGCTACCATTTTTATCGATAAACTGCGAAATGATATTTGTAATAGTATCTGTATCTTTATAATACTCTACTCTTACACCAATCGCATCTGAGAAACGGAAGAGCTGATTTAAAATCAATACCGGTTCAATCCCCTTCCCAATCAATAATCCCAGAAATCTTTCTCCCGGTTCTATTTTCTTTCCACAAAGATACGCAATAGAAACCGGATCTGTAATCAATAAACAATCTGTTGTCATCTTCTCAATGACACGACTTAGTCTTCCTTCATCTAACATAGTATCACCTCTACTTTATTTCTATTTTATCACGTTTTTTGATATTCAAATTTGACGTTCTATGGTTGAAGAGTATTGGAATCAGCACTATAATTCCCTTATAACTAGTAGTAAAGGAGATTTTTATGAGCATTCTTGGTTTATTCAAAAAGGCACTAACAGGCGCATCTGACGAAGATAACATCAAAAACAAAGCTCGTATGCGCGAAATTTTTAATGAAGCTGTTTTAAATGGTGATGATTATCAACTGGTATATTGTCATTCCGAAAATTACCATAGTGCTGTGATTGCGTCAGTCACTCATCATTACAACTTTATCGTGGGATATAAGACTGGTGAAGTAGTTGTTATCTATGTTGACCCATCTCTTTCTACATATGACCAACCAGTTTTCTTTAATAAAGAAAATGGTTCATCGATACGTACATCTATGGGCTATTGCTTTGCGGAAAGTCCTGCGGCATCCTTCAAACTTGAACCAATCACTTATGAACCAGGGATTGGTGAGCGTGCAAAGTACTGTGTATCTGTAACACAATCTACCGAAGAAGTATCCACATTCCGCAAGTTCTTTAAACAAGGCTTCTAATCTAATCATTGCATATAAAAAAATCTCACATCGCTGTGAGATTTTTAAATTACTTATTCAACTGTAACTTTGATACCAGGACCCATAGTTGTGGATACTGTTACACCCTTTAGGTATGCACCCTTAACTGTTACAGGTCTAGCCTTTAAGATACGGTCATATAAAGCCTTGAAGTTTTCAACAAGAGCTTCTTCAGTGAAAGATACCTTACCGAATAATACGTTGATGTTTCCATCCTTGTCTACACGGTATTCAACCTTACCCTTCTTGATTTCATCAATTGCCTTCGCAACATCCATTGTTACTGTACCTGTCTTAGGGTTTGGCATTAATCCCTTAGGACCTAAGAGCTTACCTAACTTACCTAACTGACCCATCATGTCTGGAGTAGCTACGATGATGTCAAAGTCGAACCAGCCACCTTGGATCTGCTGAATCATATCAGCGCCACCAACGAAGTCAGCACCTGCTGCCTTAGCTTCATCTTCCTTAGCACCCTGTGTAATTACTAATACACGCTGTGTCTTACCAGTACCGTGTGGTAATACCATTGCGCCACGAATGTTCTGTTCAGCCTGACGTGGATCAACGTTTAATACGAAGCTAGCTTCTAATGAAGAATCAAACTTCGTTGTGCTGATCTTCTTAGCTAAAGCAATCGCTTCCTTGTAATCATAAACTTTAGCGCTATCTACCTGTTCTAACGCTGCTCTGTACTTCTTTCCTGCCATTGTTACTTAGCCTCGCCTTCTACTACGATACCCATGTTACGTGCTGTACCAGCAATGATGTTCATTGCTGCTTCAACGTCATTAGCGTTGAGGTCAGGCATCTTATACTCAGCGATTTCTCTTAACTGAGCCATTGTAATCTTACCGGCTTTAACTGTCTTTGGTGTTCCAGAAGCCTTGTTAATACCAGCAGCCTTCTTTAATAAGATAGCAGCTGGAGTTGTCTTGATGACGAAGTCGAATGACTTATCTTCGTAAGCTGTAATAATTACAGGAACGATGTCACCGTGACGGTCCTTAGTCTTGTCGTTAAATTCTGTACAGAATTTAGGCATGTTGATACCTGCAGATGCTAGAGCTGGTCCTGGTTTAGCTCCACCAGCAGGGAATTGTAGCTTAGCTACTTTTGCAATTTTCTTTGCCATGTGGTTTTCCTCCTTATATTAGAATCCACATGCAGTGGTCAGCGGACATTGCTATCCTCCCACGCATGAGCGCACTAAAAGTGCTTTTATATAATAGGCTAATATAGGTTTAGCGTCAAGATAAAAGATGCCAAACAAGCCTATTAATCGCTAATCTACGCGGCTTTTATTCATTTGTTGTCACAAATTGAGAGTTATATAACTTACTATAGAATCCATTTTGTGCCATTAGTGTATCATGATTGCCCTGTTCAATGATTCTACCGGCATTCATGACAATAATTTGGTCAGCGTTACGAATCGTTGATAAACGATGCGCAACCACAAAACTAGTACGTCCCTTCATAAGATTATTGAAAGCTGCTTGAATTTCAAGCTCCGTACGTGTATCGATAGAAGATGTCGCTTCATCAAGGATTAACATATTTGGCTTGCTTAGCAATACTCTAGTGATACAAAGTAACTGTTTCTGTCCTTGGCTTAAGCTATCATCTGTCACAATCGTATCCAGACCTTCTGGCATACGACGGATAAACTCCCAACTATGCGCTTCCTTTGCGGCTTCGATGATTTCCTCATCGCTAGCGTTCTCGACACCAAAGGCGATATTATCACGTATGCTTGCATTCTTTAACCATGTATCCTGGAGAACCATGCCGAAGTTTTTACGAATTGATTTACGACTTACATCATAAATGTTCTGGCCATCAATCAGGATTGCGCCTTGATTTGCGTCATAGAAACGCATCAACAAATTAATAAATGTTGTCTTACCACAACCAGTAGGTCCTACAATTGCAGTCGTCGTACCTGGTTTTGCACTAAAGTTAAAATTCTCAATTAACTTTTGATCTGGAAGATATGAGAAGAATACATCTTGAATATCAATTGCACCATTCTTTTCAACCAAGTCTAGTTCTGGATCTGCACTTTCAGCCGGAGCCTCTATCAATGTAAATACACGATCAGCACAAGCCATCGCATTCTGTAACTCTGTTACAACAGAACTAATGTCATTAAATGGCTTCATATATTGGTTGGCATAAGATAGTAATACAGTCAATCCACCAACTGTTAAATTACCTTTCATAATGCTATAAGAGCCAAGCACTGCCACAATCGCATAAATTACATTATTTACTGCACGTGTGGATGGATTTGTAAGTGAACTAATAAACAATGCGTTTTGCGTATATTCTTGTAGTTCCTCATTCAATTTCTTGAAACGTTTCGAAGCGCGTCTCTCATACCCAAACGCCTTTACAACCTTCTCACTACCAATCATCTCATTGATTAGTGCCGTCTGTTTTCCACGTGTGCTTGTCTGCTTTTGAAATAAACGATACGAACGTGTCGAAATAAATCTTGCCACAAAGAAACTAACTGGCGTTAACACAATTACACAACATGTAATAAGTACATTCTTTGATAACATAAATACTAACGTCGCGATGATTGTCACTATACCTGTAAATAACTGCGTAAATCCCAACAATAATCCATCTGACAATTGATCTACATCCGCAATAACACTTTGAACAATATCCCCTGTACTATGTACATCTAGATAAGAGAGGGGGATATGTTGCATATGTCGCATTGCCTTAGCACGAATCTCTTTAACAGTCTGATACGTTAGACGATTATTGATTAGATTCATCACCCAAAGACTAATTGACGCAACCGCAATACAGATTCCAATATTAATTAAAACTGTAAGAAGTTGTGAATAATGTACTTCACCTTGTTTGATAACTGTATCAATTGCGGCACCAAACAAAATTGGTACATACAACTGTAATATCTCCGCAATAATCGATAGGACAATACTAAACACAAGTAATATTTTATACTTTCCAATAAACTTTAAGACTTTCCCTAGGGTCTGGAATGATGTGTTCTTTTTCATGCCACAACCTCCTTTGGTTTTTCTTCTGGGAATTGTGAATAATAGATTTCCTGATATACCTGACAATTCTTCATCAATTCATCATGTGTTCCTGTTCCAACTAGGTTCCCATCATCCAATACCAATATTTGGTTGGCAGCACGTACAGTAGAAGCACGTTGTGAAACGATAAAGACTGTCATTTGATTTCCTAAATTGTGAACTGCTCGGCGTAACTTTAGGTCTGTCGCAAAGTCTAATGCACTTGCGGAATCATCCATGATTAATATTTCCGGATTCTTTAATAATGCACGCGCAATTGTGAGACGTTGTTTCTGACCACCAGATAGGTTACGACCATTCTGCTCAATCATCGCATCTAATCCATTCTTACTTTTTACTACATCTGCAGCCTGTGCGATTTCTAATGCGTGCCAGATTTCTTCATCCGTCGCATCCTCTTTGCCCCACTGCATGTTCTCTCGAATTGTACCTTCAAATAGAACTGCCTTTTGTGGAATCATTCCCACTTTCGATACAAGCTCTCCTTGTGGATAGTCCTTTACATTTACGCCATTCACGCATACTTTTCCACTTTGCACATCATAGTAACGAGGTATTAATTGTGCAATAGTTGATTTACCACAGCCTGTTCCACCAATGATACCAATCGTCTCTCCACGATTTGCCACAAAACTAATATTCGATATCGCATCTGCACCAGCTTGTGGATAAGAGAAGGAAACTTGATCAAAGATAACCGCTGGAGCACTTTCATCTTCTTTTATAGGTTCTATCGGATAGACCATCTGACGCTTTACCATAAGTACTGCTTCAATACGTTCTAGACACGCAAGTGACTTATTGATTGTAATGATAAGAGAAGATAGTTTAATCAGTTCAACAATAATCAGTCCCATTAAGTTGTATAACGCAACAACATCCGCCTGTGCAATGATACCGCCATCGACACGAATCGCGCCTACGTAGATTAATGTAATAATCGCGATATTAATTAAGATATACGTTAGTGGATTCATTAACGCGGATAAGCGACCCACATGTTCGTTATATTGTGTTAAAGTATCATTCTCTTGGTTAAACTGTTGAACCTCAGCATCTTCCTTACGGAATGCACGAATGACTCTGACACCCAATAAGTTTTCACGTAACGTTCCAAGTAATTTATCCAAGGCACTCTGTACTTTTTTATACAGTGGAATGCTAAGCCACATAATTGTAAATACAGCAACCGCAAGGACCGGTATCGTTACCACAAAGATAAGTGCCGATTTTACATCAATTGTAAATGCAACAATCATCGCACCAAACACAATAAACGGACTTCTTAGTAATAGACGTAAAGCGAGATTCAGACCTGTCTGTACCTGTAATACATCACTTGTCATACGAGTGATTAAAGTATCTGTACCAAGTTGATCTAACTCTGCATACGTCAAATCCTGAATGTTATCGAATAACTCTTGTCTTAAGTCAGTCGCATAGCCAGTACTTGCTTTAGCCGCAAACCACTGTGCCGTAAAGGAGAATGCCATTCCCAATACCGCAAGCATCAATAAGAGTCCAAACATCTTTAAGACATAATTCATATCATTTTGCCCAATTCCATTTTTAATAATTTGGGCAATGACCAATGGAACTGTCAAATCCATGAGCGCCTCTAATAATTTAAATAATGGTGCAAGGATACTTTCTTTTTGATATTTCTTTAGAAACTTTAAACTAATCTTCTGTTTTTTCATTACATCTCCTCCAAAAAGGAAAGAGTGTAGTTTCCTACACTCTTATTTCGCACCTTTATATTCAGCTTGTCCCATACCAATCACGATATTTCCAATTGGATTAACGAAAATCAATAATGTTGTAATTCCACCACTTAAGTTGAATGCCTTTGACTGCTTACGAGATCTCTTGATATGAATTACGATAGACGCAATCATCATCACAAGGCCAAGCCAACCAACAATCTGTAAACCTGTACTAGCAGAAACTAAGAATAATGCTAAACCACCGATTGCACATACAAACCAGATGATTCCAGCAAACTTAGATTTCCAAACTAATTTGAACATCACTAGTTCACGTACCACAGGAATAAATGCAAATGCCTTATTCGCTGGTGTCTTACGTAAGAGCCTAAAATACCCGAAGGTCTGTAGGACATACCAAATTACTGCGAAAACCGCATAATTTGTTAGGATTTTTGTTAATTCTACTGTCATCTGAACCTCCTAGAACAATTCTACTTTTTCTAGATCACCATAGTTGATATCTGTTGGTGTCTCACGACCAAACAACATAATCAATACATTAGCTGTCTGTGTCTGATCATTCAATGAGGCAACTCTTCCTTCCATTCCACTGAATGGACCAGCAAGAATCTTCACTGTATCACCAATCTCGAAATCAATTGAAATCTTCTTATCGCTTTGACCAATACGGCGTAAGATAGCTTCCATTTCATCTGGTGCAACTGGGAATGGCTTCGCACCACCACCAGAGGAACCGATAAATCCTGTAACACCTGGAGTATTACGTACAACGTACCAAGCTTCATCTGTCATCTTCATTTCAACGAAGAGATAACCCGGGAATACATTTGTCTTAACATCCTTTGGCTTTCCATCCTTACCAATAACAGTCTCTGTTTCTTCTGCTACTACAATACGAAATAGAGAATCCTGAATACCCATTGTTTCAACACGCTTTTCAAGATTTTCCTTAACTCTATTTTCATGACCAGCGTATGTATTTACAACATACCATCTAGTTTCATGTTCATCATCAATTGCAGAAATTACTGCTTTATCATTTGTTGTCATATATTGTTACGCTCCAATCCCGAAAAATTTCATTAGATATGCAACACCTAAATCACACAACACAAAGAATAGTGCAAAGAAGATTGTAAACACCAATACTTCACCAGTATTTTGTAGTGTTCCTTCTTCGCTGCCTTGGTTAGTCCAATGTGGCCAACGAACACGCTTTGCTTCTTTTGTAATACCACTGATTGTAAACCAATGGTCTTTTGCCGGTTTATTCTTCTTGGCTAACTTCTTAGCTTCTTTAGCCTGCTGCTTCTCAGACTTCGCAGCTTTTTTATCCTTCATCTCTTCAGACATCGCCTTGCCTACTTTCTATTTTGTTTCTTTATGGAGCGTCATCTTGCCACATTTTGGGCAGAACTTTTTAAGCTCCAATCTCTTTGTGCTGTTTTTCGAACCATTTGTTGTATAGTTGCGTGCAAGACATTCTTCACACGCAAGAATAATTTTTCTCGCCTCTTTTGCCATTACGAAAAACTCCTTCAAAGTCTTGATTACAATAGCACATAATTCGCAAACTCGCAACGAGCCAACCGCCTGTTTCATATTAAAATCACAAATCAGTTTCATTTTGATATATGATAATAATAGTTAAGGATATTAATATGAGAAAATCATCCCGAATACTACATATCATTTTAACTTGTATCATTAGTTTCCTAGTTTTCTATTATGTTACTAGTAATTTTTTGGACTTTCACTTCCAAGGATTATATGTAATCGAGCCCCTTTTATATCTTTTGATTTTGTTTGGTCAAACTCTCATATTTTATGGCAGTAGCTATTTATTATTGAATCCATCTCATCGTATTCCAACATTTGTATTGCGACTACTCTGGGTAATTTATTTTCTTGTGATGATTTTATTACTATTTTTTAGAGTCTATCATGACAACAACATTAACCTAAATATTCTTGAACTATTTAATTTTGAAACAACAAATCTTTCTCAAACTATATTAAATTTGATCTTATTTATTCCTATCGGATACTGGCTCAAACATTTAAAGATTAGTTCTGTACTACTTCTATCCTTATTACTGATAACTTCTATTGAATTATTACAATTCGTTAGTCATCGAGGAATCTTTGATGTTGTAGACATTTTGATTAATACAATAGGAATTATGATTGGATATATCATATTCAAAACGGTTCACATCAAATTACATTAGTATTTCTGATTGCTGTTGAATAATTAAATCATGGGGGTATTATGCGTAAATTTAGAAAGTTATTTTATCTTCTAGTATCATCTACACTATTACTTGGCTGTAAACCCACACCAGAAAGTCAAAACTCTAATACTAAAAAGATATTCAACTTAGAGTATGTTGATCAAAAAGATTCCGATATAAAAGAATATTCATTATTGACGGATGACAACCCTGCATTTAAGGAAATCACATTTGAAAGTTCAATCAAGTTTTTTACAGAAGGATATTCAGGAATTCTATACTATGGAAAAGTTGGCTGTCCGTGGTGTGAACGAGCTGTACCTATTTTGAATGCCGTGGCAAAAGACAATAATATTTCGATTTATTATATTGACGCAAACAAAGGTATGGGAGAAACAAAAATAGAAAGAGAAGAAAACTACGCAAATCTTTCAAAGTATATTTCAGACAGTTTCCAAGAAGATGACAATGGTAAAAAAGGCATGTTTGTTCCTGATGTAATTGCCGTAAAGAATGGAAAAATGCTAGCCTATCACGTATCTTTAGTAGATGATTACGACATTCACAAAAATGACCAACTATCCGAAAGTCAAAAACAGGAACTGTATAATATTTATCAGGAAATGATAAATCAAATAAAATAATATCTTCACACGAAAAGGTGGGCTATTAACCCACCTTCATTTCTGCATTCTTTAATAATAAGGAAACGATGTTTCCATCCTTTTGATAACTGAAAGTTCCTACAACTGTAATTTCTGTTCCGAGATCTGGATAATCATCTGGATATTTATGATTTCCTTCCCATTGGAATTGAATACCCTGTTGGCAACAACCCAATGCATCTTTGATAATACAACCATACATCGTATTACCATCTTTATCTTTTCCTAACGCAAAGATACCAGAGATTTTAAATGTTTTATCTACATACTCTTCTGGGTTTGTCATCATCGCATATACTTGCGAATACACAACATTTCCACTGAGCTTAGATAAGTCATAATCTACTTCGGTCTCTTTACTCTGCTCTGGTTTTACCGCGTTTGGTTGGTGTGTATATAGAAAAGCTAATGTAATAATTCCTACACTTAGAAAGATTAGGATAAATTTCTTGATATATTTCATTACTACTTACGCTTTCATCGCACGAATCAACCAACAGATAATAAACGCAATAATATCAACCGTTACAATTGTAGCACCTACAGGTGTACTGCAAAGTATCGCTACAAGCATACCAGTAACTGTACAAATTTCTGATAGAACTGCTGCACCGATCAATACAGCTTTAAAACTCTTAAATAACTGCATTACCGATAATGCAGGGAAGATTACGAGTGCAGAAATCAACAAAGAACCTACAAGATTCATTGCTAGTACGACGATAACTGCAATGATAACTGCCAAGATTAAATTAATCTGATCTGCTTTTAGACCAGTTGCCTTGGAAAAGTTTTCATCAAACGTTACCGCAAAAATCTTTGGATATAACATCACAAATATAATTAGAACGATAATTGATGCGATGACACATAACCAAACCTCTGCTTTGGAGAGTGTAAGGATTGATGTAGATCCAAAGAGTGTACTACATACATCTCCACTGATATTAGCAGTCGGTGGAAATAGATTCATCAAGAGATAGCCAAGTGCGAGTGCACCGGTAGAAACCATTCCAACTATCGCATCACCTTGGACTCTTTTATTTTGTCCTGATTTGAGAATTAAGATAGCTGCTACGGTTGTAATCGGAAAGACGAGATACATCTTCTGTTGAATCATCCCAAGTACAAGTGCGATTGACATTGCGCCAAAGGCAACGTGTGATAATCCATCCCCAATATAAGAATATCTCTTTAATACAAGGATAACTCCCACAAGGGCAGAGCACAGGGATATTAACATCGCCGCAACGATGGCATATCGTACAAAGGGATATTCAAGATAGCGTAATAATTCAGCTAGCATTTTTCCACCACCTTTCGATATTCATCTGTGGATACTTCTTTCACTGTTCCATCCACAAAGCGAACGATGCGGTTTGCATACTGCACCACTGCAGGCACATCATGTGTAATCATCACAATTGTCATGCCTTCTTTGTTTAGTTTAGCAATCAAATCATACATATACTGCATCGCTTCTGGATCAAGTCCTGCTGCAGGCTCATCTAATAGAATCATCTTATCTGCAGCACAGAGTGCTCTTGCGAGTAATGTTCGCTGTTGTTGGCCACCAGATAAATCTCGATAACACTGTTTCGCAAGTTTATCGACACCCGTCTTTGCCATGTACTCCTTCGCGAGTTCTTTTTCTTTCTTGTTATAGAACCAGCGATGGCCAAGATGACCTACAAAGCCAGATAAAACAACTTCTTCAACTGAAGATGGGAAATCTTTTTGAACTTGTGTCTGTTGTGCAAGGTAACCAATTTCTTTTGCGTTGAAGGAATCATCATGTTCAATACTTCCTTCAATAGGAGTAATTAAACCTAAGATGGTTTTCATGAATGTGGATTTGCCAGATCCATTCTCTCCGATTACACATAAATAATCCCCATTGTTGATTTCCAAGCTAAAAGGTCCCGCAACTTTATTGCGTTCATGTCCAACGGATAGATTTTTACATGTAATCAAATGTGTCATCTTATTTAACCTCCGTGTTAAAGCTTTGTGCTAGTACCTTTAGATTCTCTTCCATTGCGCCATAGTATGTTAAGCCCTTATCGATATCTGATTGGCTAACGGACTGTAGGGAATTCAATGTTAGTATATCTTGATTCTTATCTGTTGTGTTTTCAATGACTGCTTTTGCGAGTTTCTTATCAGAGCCTTCAATTGTCATAATATGTTTGATACCCAACTCATCTGCGTATTTTGCTAGACTAACGATAGTTTCAAAACTAGCATTTGTTTCTGTTGAACAACCATTGAATGCAGCGTATGTAGTAATGCCATAATCTTTTGCTAAATAGTGGAAAGGCATACGGTCTGCGAAGATCCACGTCTTATTTTCAACTGTATCAACTGTAGCTTGATAAGACTTATCTAATGTTGAAAGTTTTGTGATGTACGCTTCCGCATTTGCCTGATACTCTTTGGCATTTGTTGGATCTAGTTCTGCCAATTCATCCGTAATTGCTTTTACGATTTTCTGTGCACGTTTGAGTGATAACCAAACATGTTCATCGTATTCGATTTCTTCATGGTCATGGTCGTGATCTTTATCATCATGATCGTGGTCATGGTCTTCGCTTTCTTTTTCTAAGCCTTCCTCTTCTTCGTCGATGTCATCTCCAAGCGTCTGCATCATATTTACAACCTTCATATCCTTGTTGGTCTTTTCTTCTAATGCATCATCTACCCATTCATCAGACTCACCACCAACGTATACAAATAGATTTGCATCAGAGATGTTTGCGATATCACCTGCTGTTGGTTGATAACTGTGCAAGTCCCCACCATTCTTCATCAATAATTGTAGGTCTACATTTGGATTGTCTTTTCCAACAATCTCACGAATCCAATCATACTGTGGGAATGTTGTAGCTACGATCTTTAATTTTGTCTGATTCTTTTGTTGTTTTGGAGCGCAACCTGCAAGCATGAATGCCGCAAGTACTCCTGTAATAATTTTTTTGAGTTTCATACTATTCTCCTTTTCAAACTCTACTGAAGCAGTTTGTTTTTATAAGCGCACACTTGAGCGAATATTCAAATCTTCTATAAAACAACAAAATGCATGCCACCGACAAATCATCGCTGACATGCATTTACTATTTCTGTTTCAGTTTACTTTATTATCATACACTATCTGTCAAGTATTATCATTGATTATGATATATGTAATCTTTAATTTTGGCTCGTACTCTCTGCAAACGACCATCGTATGCCTTTACAGTACAGTTCTGATTACGGGCTGCTTCTTCATAACAATCCCCATCATACCAAGAACGCATAACATCTACCTCTCGATGAGATAGCGACATGATACCTTGTGTCATTTGTTTAAATGCATCGACATACTGATAATAATATTCTGGATTAAACATCTTATTTTGTTGTTCGACAATATCATAGAATGTTTCATCCTCATTCATCATCGCATCTAATGCCAGTACATCTGTACCTTCATTTCTTCCGATTGTTGAAAGCTGGCGTAGGACATTCCAAACTCTTCTCTTTGCGATGATACACAAGAAGGTCTTAAAACTAGCTTGATTATCTTCCCGATAACAATGTATCGCCACAAGTAACCCAAGACGCGCCTCCTGCAATAAATCATCTTTATAGTTCTTCACTGGCGGATACACCTGTATCGTTTGATTCACCAACGATGTAAGTAAACCTTCATACTGTGCAAATAAGCGATATTGCGCATGCGCATCGCCCATCCTGCACATATATAATAGTTCACTCGGATTGTCCTTTTCCATACAACACTCCCCCTATAGTGGGAAACGCATGTTGTAAATCGAATACATCAGAATACCAGCAGATACTGCCGCATTCAACGATTCAATCTTTCCTCTCATTGGTAGTGATACCACAAAGTCACACTTCTCACGCAGGAGTCTTGAGATACCCTTACCTTCATTTCCAATAATCAACACTGTATTGAAATCATACTTTACAGAACGATAGTCCTGTCCATCCATATCTGTCCCAACAGCCCACCAACCTTTTTTCTGAAGGTCTTCTAGTGTCCTGGAAAGATTGGTTACAGACGCACATTTCACTGTATCAATTGCGCCAGCACTAACCTTTGCAACGGTAGGCGTTAAGCCTACTGCATTGGTCTTCTTAAAGATGACACCAGTAGCACCGATTGCATCAGCTGTACGCAATATCGCCCCCAAGTTATGTGGATCTTCTAATTCATCTAACATGATGATAAGACCCTTACCATCCTCGGAAACACTCTGCACGATTTCATCTACACTATATAGACGATATGGATCAACTTCAGCCACAACACCTTGATGACGGTCTGTCTTTGTCATCTGGGTTAATGTCTTCTTATCCACTCTTTTGAGTTGTACTCGTTGTTTTCTAGCCAACTGTTCTACATCCCTATCGTCTACTGACATGTAAATTTGTTTGATCTTGGAGTTATCCATCAACATCTGTTTTACAACATTTTTCCCGTACACAAATTGTGCCATAGAAGTCCTCCCTAAAGTGTCCGTACTTTGTCCCAAATCTGTCTTATTCTTTCTTGATTATTCTCAAGATATAAAGCACCTAAGATTGCCTCAAATCCTGTCGACATCCGATATGTCACAACATCTGTATTGTTTGGAACACTACCTGTATTACCATTGCGTCCACGGTGATACGTCGCTTCTTCCTCTTCGGTAAAGAAGTTTTCTTCGTGAAGAAGCGAATAGAATCTTGCTTGTGATTTTGCGGAAACATAAGAAATACTAAGTTTTTGTAGCATCTTTCCTTTGCCTTGTCCTTCTTGAACCAAGAAGTCACGTACCGCAAGAGACCAAACCGCATCACCAAGAAAGGCTAGTGTTCTACCATTACATTCTAATGGGTTCATTACAATAAGCCCTTTTCCACTAATTCATTACGGTATTTATCAGCACTATCGAAGTCTTTATCTGCCTTAGCTTGATTCCACTTCGCAAATAATTCTTTCTCAGTTTCACCTATCACCGGTTTATCCACAACAATACCCAATACATTCAACATTTTTTCCACAGCGTTGCGGTAAAGAGTTACTTGCGCAAAGTCAATCTCTCTTTGGCGTAGTGTCTGATTTAATTTCTTAACCGTCTCAAAGATAACTGCGTACGCATTTGGTGTATTCATATCATCATCTAGGCAATCCAAGAATGCACGATAAGATTCCTTGTCATAATCATCGCCCATGACATAATTTGCGAGTGCAGCCTTGATATATGCTTGCTTGAGTGGTGTTAACACCTTATCTAATTCCTTGCGAGCAGTTTCGATTGTCTCATCAGAGAAGTTTAATTCCTTACGATAATGTACAGAGGATACTAACCATCTTGTTAGGTTTGTACCTAAAGATAACACAACATCCTTTGCCCACATTGTATTACCTAACGACTTAGACATCTTCTGTCCATCGATATTTACCATGGCATTATGTACCCAATAGTTAGCCAGTGTATTGCCATGCATAGCTTCTTGTTGAGCTGCTTCATTTTCATGGTGAGGGAACTTCAAGTCCATACCACCACCGTGAATATCGATGCAATCACCGATATTGTCATTGATCATGACAACACATTCCGTATGCCAGCCTGGACGACCTTCTCCCCATGGAGAATTCCACTTGATACCCATATCTGTCTTCTTCCATAGCGCAAAATCATATGGATTTTTCTTTTGGTCATTTGTTTCAATACGTGCACCAGCCTCTAGTTGATCCAAGTGCTGATGAGAAATCTCACCATATGTTGGTACAGATTCAACCGAGAAGTATACATCCCCATTTGCTTCATAGGCATGACCTGTCTTAACAAGTTTGTCGATGAAGTCAATAATCTTATCCATTGTTTCTGTAACACGTGGTGTAATATCTGGCAATTCTGTATTGAGTAATGTACGTACTTCCTGATACGCATCAATGTAACGCTGTGCAATCACTGCTTCTGTTGTATTTTCTTCAGCAGCTTTCTTAATGATCTTGTCATCAACATCCGTGAAGTTAGATACATACGTAACGCTATATCCTTCTGCTTCAAATAAACGCTTCAATACATCAAACACAATCATTGGTCTTGCATTGCCGATATGTGCATAGTTATACACAGTTGGTCCACACACATACATGTCCACATGTCCCTCATGAATTGGCTTGAACTCTTCGATTTGTAAAGTCTTTGTATTATACAGTCTGATCATTTTCTTCCTCCTGTTAAAAAAGCGTCTTTCTTAAAAAGACGCTATGCGTATCCACTCTTTAGAATTTCACTGATAACATTAGTGCAACGTTCTTCTCTACATATCAAGAAGACCCTCTCGGAGGCATTCCCATCAACACCATCTGCCAAAGCACTCTCACCAAATGTGCCTCTCTCTTAAGCCGGTATATTGTAGTACTATTTCCGATCAACGGTTTATTTGATTATAGCGTAATTATAGGAAGCTTAAAAGGCATTGTATCTTGAAAATGGTGATTAATCGTCTTCATCACCCCAAATAGAGTGATGAAATCCCCAACGATTGAATTCCTCTTCCTCTTCCTCACGTCTAAACTCTGAGTCATCCCAATTAAACACGTATCTTCCTTGCGAAATACTAAATCCATCTCTATCAATTTCTTCATACTCACCAGATTCATAATTGAAGCACCACTTACTCATAACTTAGTTCTCCTCCATGTCCAATACATGTTTTAGCATTCCCCATGCTGCATCTTTTTTCGCATCCTTTTTCGAGGATGATGTTGCCCAATAATAAATATCCTCTTCTTCTATATGACATTCACATCTCCAAATAGGATTTCCGTCCTCATCATAATCTTCATAATAATTATATGTTGGAAGAGAAAAATAACCTCTTCTAGCAAGTGTCTCCAGTTGATTAATAGCCATTTTCTTACATGGGTTCTCAATTTCATCTTGAATTGTCCACAAACGATTCTGGTCATCTAAATATTCATATGCAAGTCTAGAAGCTTCTTCTTTTGCTTGATTTTTAGAGTGTCCATAACCAATAAACCAACATGGAACATCCTCTAATGCAAGTAAACTTGCATATCTTGTATTTGAATCAAATACTCCTCGTTTAAATTGATTTATAAGAGACCACATTGGTTTAGCCCACTCTGGAGCCCCAACATTCATTTCGTTTGGTAAATATTTACAAACCGAATAATCAGGCAATACATCGTAATGCTTTAATGACCACTTTTGGATATCCGATATATAACTATCTTCATCAGCACCCAGCATCTCATCTATATCAATCATATTTGTCACAACTTCTTGAATTGTACTAATATTCCATTCTGAATCAAGCGCGATAGCACCGATGATTGCTTCAAAAAGGTCTTCTTTTGTTGAGTTAGATCTTTCAACATGTCTCTTTCTGTCACCTTTTCCCATGACTAAGTAGTACTGTAGTTCAAGATTATCAATGGCATTGGATAGTGTTGATTTCCTAACAAGTCTTTTCTTAATTTCTGTCAATTCACCTTCATCCTTATTAGACGAGAAAGTACCGTCATAGACTTTAGTCGAATAATAGTAAGCAATTCTTTTCTCAATCTTGTTGAAATACCCAAATTCTTCACTAAGGATTTTCACCATTACCATGTTTAAGGCTGAATCACCAATGAATTCTAAGACTTCATTGTCTTCGCCGCCATTTTCCATGCTGTAAGAACGACGAGTAAAAGCCTGCTCTAGTAATTCTTGATTCTTAAATGTATATCCAATCATGTTTTGGATATCGTTGATTCTTTCTTGATCAAACACAAAAAACCTCCTATCTCTTCCTTTTCAAAATGATATGAAGGTGCAATCATCAATATCTAACACAAAAACTGTAGACCTAATTAGATTAAATTAAACTCATTGTTCCAACATATTTATATGTATTCACTTTCATAAATACAAATAAATGAAATATAAACAATGTACTCAATTTAAAATCATTACACCTTACGAGTAGATTATATTCCTATCCAATTAAACTTTACAATACAAGTATGAGAACTATTTGTTTTATATCACTATGATTCTTATACTCTCAGAAACATATTCATGTTACTATTTTGCTATGTTTACATTCATGAATTATATTCTTACACCAGAATTTATGGTGATCATATCACTAGCGATATTCTTATACTCCTTTTTCAAGGATTCTAGACGTTTTCGAAATGCAGTATTTTTATTAATCCTACTATTTGCACTCTTTGTTTTCTCTGTGCAGTATTCAGGTATATCCAGGATTGCGACTATATATTCAAGTATATTTGTCACCACCTTTATGTTCTTGATATTTATCATTCCATTCTTATTGATGGTAAATAGTGTACAGATGCTTCTTAAGGAAGGGTTTCATATTACAAGTTTCCTATCCATAGCGTTTGGAATCTTTATCTTAGTTGGCGAATTTTATTTCATAACTTCAATGATAGTGGCTGTTAACAACTATATAGATCATTCGATTCATCTAATACAAGATTTTCCAACTCTGCTTAAAATGGGATTTGGATTTAGTGTCTTATATATCTCACTTGTATTCGTCGCATTTATGTTCTATTCCATATTCATCCAAGTACTCCCAAGACATGTTGATTTTGACTACATTGTTGTATTAGGTGCTGGATTAATTGATGGTTTAACACCAACAAAACTGCTTGCCAATCGTCTTGATAAAGCAATTCGTGTATTTAACAAATCAGTATCATCTTGTTATATCGTTGTTTCTGGTGGCCAAGGTTCTGATGAAAAAGTATCTGAAGCGGAAGCCATGCGTACATACCTAATTGATAAAGGGATTAAGAATCATCAAATTATCATGGAAGATAAGAGTGTTAATACATTTGAAAACATGCGTAATTCCTATGAAATTATCAAGCGTAGAGGTGGTCGAATGCGTATTGCGGTAGTCACTTCCAACTTTCACGTCTATCGTGCATTACTCCTTTGTCGATCATTAGATATTCCAGCAATTGGTATCGGCGCTCCTATTGCACTCTACTTCTGGCCTAGCGCAATGATTCGTGAATATGTTGCATTATGCAAGCATTATCTTAAGAGTTATCTATTAGGTTGGTTTATATTTGTAGGTTTCTTCCTCACTGTACTTTCTGTATTTCTATAATAGAAAGTACAGTTTTCTTTTTTTCAAAAATAAAAATGCCTCTATCACAGAGACATTTTACTATTCTTATAAAGTTAATAATAAAGCCATCTTGAACTTTTCGTTTGCTTTTACTGCGTGTAAGCCACCCTTTGCAAAGCAGAATTGTTCGCCAGCATGAATTTCATGTGCTACACCTTCATAGATAATTGTTGCACTACCGTCTAACGCAAATACTAGCGCTTCGCCTGGTGCTGCATGTTCAGATAAGCCTGTTCCTGCATCGAATGCCATCACAACAAACTTCATCTTTTCGTTGTGTGCAACATCCATGTTTACAATCTTACCGTCTTGATATGGTACTAAATCCTTTAAGCCAAATACTTCACCTGGTTTTACTGCGCTGTTCATCATACTATTTTCTCCTATCATGATTTCAGTATAAATGGTTCCTTGATCTGTTTTGATTCCTACAGGGATATTAATATGTGCGATAATTGCTTCACCGACATTAACAGCTTTCTCATCGTCGTTTGTATAGACGATTGCTCTTCCTGTATGAACATAGATCAATTTGTAATATGGGTAGATTTCTGCACTGATATCTGTATTCTCCGCAAGTGAGTAATAACTGACCTGACTCATTACTTCTTTTGAGACAGTACAGCTTGTCACCCGTGGATTATCTTGTGCAATTGAATAAACTGAACCAACTTTTTCTTTCATATTTATCACCCCGTTTTACTATAACATCGTTCGAACAATAACTATGAAATTACTATCTCTAAACTTCCTCTTGCTAATAAGTGAATGTTGAATTTATACTAAAAGCCAAATAAGGAGAACATGATGAATACTCGTTTAGAAATGGAACAGATATTAAATTATCTGACAAAACTAGCACATGCACTACTATCGAACGGTTCAACCCTTGAACATGTAGAGTATGCCATCGAAAAGAATGCACATGCATATCAGTTAACTGAACTTAGCACTGTTATGACACATCAGTATGTAAGTATTTGTTTCCGTGGTACTGATGGAAATACATATATGAAGCAGTTAGATATTTCTACAATATCTATCAACTTGGAAAAGTTACGCATTTTAAACAATATTATGCACCAAGTTAGTAATCACCCTATCCCTACTGAACAACTGCAGAATATACTAGCCCAAGTTCAAAACGTAAAGAAGTATAGTGTTGCAACAACTCTATTATGCCAAGTACTTGCCATCACTTGTGTTTGTTTTATTCTAGGTGGCAAACCAACTGATATGATAGCGACTGCACTTGTTTCATTTTGTCTATACTGGATAAACCTTGGCCTTTCTAAATTACGTACTGATAAGATTATTAACAATATTATTAGTATGTTCTTAGGCACAATTCTATCCTTTCTATTAGTTAGAGTAGGATTGATTGCAGATACACAGTGGACTTTGATTTCTATCAGCTTACTCATGATTCCAGGTATCCCTTTAGTCAATGCATTTCGTAATTTAATCTGTGGCCATGAGTTCAATGGTATCCTACAATTACTAAATGTATTCTTAGAAAGTGCCTCTCTAGCAGCTGGCATGTACTTTGCTGTAATTCTAATGGGAGGTACAGGCGCATGGTAAACAACATATTGATTCTACTATTTTCCTTTATTGCTTCACTAGCTTTTAGTGTTACCTTTGGGATTCACAGCAAAGATAAATTACTATATGCAGGTCTTGGTGGATTCTTAGTGCGTTTAGTAAATATCTCACTTTCTAGTTTTCTGGATAATCGCTTTATCATCATTTTAATTTCTGCACTTGCTGCTTCACTTTACGGTGAATTTATGTCTCGTAAGCTTCAGGTTCCTACTGCTTACTTTATCTACCCATCCATTATTCCATTGATTCCCGGAGACATGTTCCACTATATGATCGCATCACTAGTAACTGGCAATATCCGACTAGCAGAAGTACAAGCATTTGATTGTATTCTATCTCTTGTCGCACTTAGTCTTGGTACAATCATTGGTACAACAACACTTCAAAGCATTCGTAGAAAATAATGCATGTATACAAAAAGAATGTATTTATAGGGCTTTCCTACAAACACATTCTTTTCTTTATATTTCTACTGTTGTATCTGAAGCTGGTAAATAGATTGCATAGATTGAATTTGATATTTCCAACCAATTCTTCAAATCAGGCATCCAGATATAATCATCCTTGCAAAGAATTTCTTGTTTGATGAACTGCACTAATTCAGCGTCTGTAAATGGGCCAAATTTTTCTGTGCTACCTCGTTTTGTATAATACCAAAGTCTGTCCATGTGTTTCTCCTTGCCTTAGTTTGCTTCTAATTTAATCGTTACTTCTGTCGTCTGACCATTCATAACTTCCGCAGAAACTGGTTCTTGCGGTAGTTTATATCCATTTGGAATATCACTAGGTTTGATAATATTTTGAACATAGTATGAACCTACATTGAGTTCATATGTCTTAGAACCAACGCCACTACCATCTGGCTTTTCAAGATTAACCTTAATCTTACCTTTGCTGATAGTATACTTCATCTTTGCCTTCGTTGGCACACTTTCAGTGTATGCAGGGTTAGATGAGAGTGCTGTAATACTAATCTCATGCTCGGAGCCTTCCGCAAATGAGATACCATCAATTGTAACGGATGTTCCATCAACATTTGATGCCGCTACTGTTCCATCGATTGAGATATTATACTTATCCGCATTCTCTACTGGTGACCACGCAAAGTGCCATGCATTCTGCAATCCTGTCGCAGTAATATCTGTTGGTGAGTTGAGCTGTACTGTCTTTGCATTATAGGCAAAGTTGATAGATGTCTTCTCACTTGTCTTATACTTATCTTCCTTCTTAGAATGTGCCGTGATTGTTACAACATATGTCTCTCCATCCTTTAAAGATGAGGATGCGATACTATCACTATTAGAAATAATATTCTTATGTTCAGTAATTGGATTTGTATTAACTGTTAATTCATAGTAATCCGCATTTTCAACTGGATCCCAAGCAATATTTACGTTTGCTGTTGTAACTGTGAATGTAATGTTCTTCACTTGTGATAGTTTCTTAGCATCTGACTTGAGCGAATTATCATACTGGTTACTAGAGTTATCACCATAACCATACATCTTACCAGAACGATTGAACGCAACGAGTGTATCGTCGTAGGCTGCGATATACTTCACATCTGTCCAAGTTTCAACAGCTTCCTTTAAATCTTTATCATCTGAAACAACACTCACCGTACCATCTTCATGTACACCAACTACATAGTTTTTACCAACTGCAATGGATGAAATCTTTGTCCAACTAGACACATCACTTGTACTGTTTCCCTTTAGGGATACAGCAGATACACTGCCATCTTTCTTTAATACTAGTACTTGTGAATATCCAACAGCTAACTTCTTCGCATCACTAACTGCACTGAAGTTTGCAGAATTACCAGATACTTTTACCTGTCCATTTACAATCGCAAATGTCACATCATCGCCAGCGTAAATACTATCCACATCTGACCAATCACTGACCTGACATGCAAGATCACTACCTGCACAAACAACCTTACCATCATTTGTTAGACCAACCGTATGGTCTTTGCCAGCAGCGATAGCTTTGATATTCTTCCACTTCGCAACTTCCTCATTCTTATCGGTTGTTACGACTGTACCGTCTTTCTTAAGGCCAACCGCATGACTTCCATAAGCACTGACCTGTACAACATCCTGGAATTCATTCTTATATTGGAAATCACCATAGACTTCTAAAGAATTATTCTTATCAATAAATAATGTAAAGGTATCACCTTCCGCTATACGGTTTAACTCTGAAGTTTCAACTGTAAAGCCTGACTTTCCACCGGTTGTAAAACGAAGGATAATTGCGATAACCACCACTACCGCAACCAAGCATCCCGCCATAATGGCATAAGAAATCTTCTTGCGATTCTTTTGGTTATCTTCTTTCTTAGTTTCCTTTGGTTCTGTTACCTTAGCGGCTGTCTTGATTTTACCTGCATCCATTACACGTGTACTGCCTAAGTCATTTTTAACAGAATTGACTCTTTGCGTATGGATTGTATCAGCTTTAACTGTTTCATCTGGCTTTTGTTCGATTGTTGGTTGTTGCGGTTGTACTTGTGGCACCACCTTTACCTCAGGTAATTCAATTACCTTTCGATTATCGATAAATGTTTCAACCGGAACACCAAATAATACTGATAACTTACGAATATTTGATATTGATGGGATACTGTTGCCATTTTCCCAGTTCATATAATCGGTAAATTTCACATTGATTTTTGTTGCGACATCACCCTGTGAAAGACCGTAATGCTTTCGAAGAAGTGTTAATTTTTCTGGAAATTTATTTAGCATTCGTATTTACCTCCTGCCTTTCTATTTTAATGGTTACAAGTATAGTTTTCAATATACTCCACCCAAAGGGTTAGTGAATGCTACGCCATGCGCAAGTGAAAAGTTAAATTCTTAATTACTACTTATCAAAAAATTTAAAACTGTTCTATTAAAATCAGAAACTTCTTGATGTACTGCATGACCAGAGTTTTCAAAAATAATTTTCTGACAATTAATTTTTTCAGCAAGTTCATTAGAAAATTCTACTGGTATAACTTGATCCAATGCAGCACCTATAACCAGAGTTTTAGATTGAATTTTATCTAATTTATCAAAAGTATTAAATTTCAAGCATGATCTAGCTAAAATAATAAATCTATTAAGCTGATCTAATCTTGGCTTAAATAGAAATTGTACTAAAATAGATAACCACTTATTTTTTGCTATATATCTTTTTGAATAAACAGTTTCAAGCATATTTTCTTGCAGTTCTTGTAACTCACCATTTTCAGCTAAAACAATCCATCTATCTACGACCTTGTTTGTTGTAGGATTATTTCTTGATGTAGTTGCCACTAAAACTAGTTTTCTAACAATGTCAGGGTAATTTATAGCTAATAGTTGAGCAATCATTCCCCCTTGAGATACCCCTACAACATCAACTTTATCTAAATTCAACTTTTTGATACAATAAGCAATCTCTTCCACCATATCGCTAATCTCATAATTCTCATTGAGATGTTCTTTATGATCAAATATAAAAACTTTATAATCTCTCAAAAAATTTCTATAGTAAAAAGCAAGTTGTAAAGCTTTTCCTTTTATTCGCTCGGTATTCAAACCTGGTATCAATAATAAATTCTTGTTTCCATAACCAAATGAAACATAATTGATTGTGTCATCGTAGAATTTAATTTGACTATTTTTTGCATTATACATAATGTATCTCTCAATAATTTATTTATACAACAAATTGTATCATATTGATAAACTCTAAAATAGTAACCGTATCCTAAGCTGTACGTTTAGCCATGATTAAGATTATCACTCATTTTGATTTGCGATTGTGATGATGTAGTCACGATTGCTAAAGGTCACTTCACTTGCTGTACCATTTTGATTCCATTTTGGAGGATTTAGTTTTGGTTTTAGATATTTACCATTTTGCCCATATTTACAATAACCGATAAATACTGCATTCTGTTGTGCTAGCTTCGCAGCTAGCGTTGGAAGGTCAATCTTCTCTTTTATATTCTTCTGATTCTCAACGTCAAGATATTTAAATGCTTTGTGTAAATAGATTTCTGATCCACTCCAATCTAAAATCTCATAGAAGATACGATGCAATTCTCTTGCCTGAGAAATTTGTGTCATAACAGACGCAGCCACATTACTACCCACTATATAATCCTCTGCTCCTGTACGTTCCGCAAGATTCTTGTTTTCGTCATAATTCATTTCGCAGGTGATAAATAGCTCTGGCAATAAATCTGCTCGTATCTTTCGTAAGGATAACAGACGAGAGATTGTAAGGTTATCTGCGTACTCTTTCTGCTGCTGTCTAGATAAATTCTCATCCACAAAAATATTATCTGAAAGAATCATTGCGCTACGAATTTCTCTATGTTCTGGTGCACTCATAAATTCGTATAAACTATTATAGTGGTCAATATCCAATGGAATCCACTCTAGACGGACATTTGTAATCTTCTGGATTTCCTCTTGTATCTCTTCATATGCTAGATACGTATCTAATTTCTCTTGTGTTTCAAGAATGTATACAGGCGTATCTTCATGCAAGAATGTTTCAAGTTCCTTTAATACTTGTATTAATAAGGTACTTACACCGATAATCGCATCTGGTCTTGTGTGTGGACTAAAGTTTTTCTCTTTAACCTCTTTGCAAGAAACGGTACATGTTTTTTTTGTAACTTCAATCGGATTATCATCCATCTGTAATACATAGAAGTGATCTACATCTTTGACTAGCTTACTCTTCATCGTTGGTAATAGACATGATTCCATTCCCTCCCAACGATTGCCATTGAGTCGTCCCTGCTCAACTTTATTATTGATCTTACCATGCGAGCCTCCAATAATAGTCGCATTGGTTAAATACTGATTTAACTCATAGAGTGTCAAATCATTTATATGTTTCTTACTTCCATCTGAGTCAATTACTCTTTTACCAGATAGTTTTATTGAATTCTTATCTACATAGTAGATGTCACTTCCTTCATAGTTAAATAAGGTAGTGAATACATGTGATAATCCTGCAGCTCTACTAGAGTTTGCCATAATACGTGACATTAGCTCCGGATAACAGATTACTTCCAAATCTTTTCCACCCGCAAGTCTTGCAGTATTCATATTTTTCTTATCATGAATGACAGCAGTAATATAAGGAAGTTTCTTTCCCTTTACCCCACTCATACGTAGCTCATGAATGATTCCACTACATGCAAGAATAACTTTGATTGTTTCATCGTCATCATCTTCATTTACAATAATTGACTTACAGTTTTGAATATTACAGTTTTCTAAATTACTAGAATGTACTGTCGTTCCGTAACGGCATAATACCTGTGTATGCTTTGCATAAGGAACAAATACTTCATGATTCTTTTTTGCAATTCTTTCACGCTCTTTATCTTTTTCAGTGATAAAAGCATGCACTTGATCATCCATCTCAGCCTTTTCACATGCATCATCAAGTACCACAACTGTTTGCATCTCTCGATTCAGATTAGACTCCATAATCTCCGCAAGTATCGCAAATGTTGTATCATTCCATCCAAGTATCAAAGTATGATTATTTTCCAACACTTCCGCATTACCATTTCTAAGCCGCTGTAGTTTTGTCTCTATACCAGTTGTAATAATACCAATCAAGATACTCGTAAAGAAAAGACCAATGATTGCCGCAATTCCATTAATGATAATAAAAAGTAGCGAGCCATCACCAGAAGAAGGAATTTCCGCATTGATTGCGGTCGCAAAACTATCCCATATTGCATGTAATGGTGAGCATTCATCACTTGCCCCAAATAAGATCAAAATACTCGCCAAAAACAAAATCATAAAAATAGTCGCAAATAATAGAGCACGAATCATACTACCCGTACCCCTTGCCATTCGCTTATCTAGCCAATAGCGAAAACGTTGAAATAAATTATTCTTTTTCATGTTCCCTTACCCACTTTAAAAATAATTTGGCTGAAATCGATGATGTGCGTAAAAAATAATAACCAGTATTATCATAACACCTTTACATATTTCTTACATAGGTTCCTTCACATTCCATCTAAGAGACTTGTATTCATAAATAATTAAGCCTAATATAAGACTTGAACTTTCTAGGAATGATTTAAGGATGGTGAACCATGAAAGAACAACAAATGTCAGATGCATTTATCACTTCTACTTTTCTCGCTTTTAGCGGCGGATTACAAGATGCCTATACTTTTAATACTAGAGACCATGTATTCGCAAATGCACAAACCGGTAACCTAGTCTTAATGACGCAGAATTTGATGGAGGGCAATATCGCACATAGCCTAAATTATCTATTGCCTATCTTCGCTTTTATCGTCGGTGTATTTGTCGCTGAACAACTACAAGGTCGACTAAAAGAAAAGAAATCTCTTCACTGGAGACAATTTATTGTACTCATTGAGATTATCACGTTATTACTTGTTGGTTTTATCCCTGGTAGTCTTAACAATATCGCAAATATGCTTGTTTCATTCTCTTGCGCCTTACAAGTACAATCTTTCCGTAAGGTAAACGGAAACACATATGCTAGTACCATGTGCATCGGTAATATCAAGAGTGCCACCGCAAGATTATCCGCTTTCTTTCGTACAAATGATAAAACATACTTTCACCAATCCATGCATTACTTCGGAATTATCGTAATATTCGCAATTGGTGCTGGTCTTGGTGGTGTAATATCCAAACAGTTAGGTTATCCAACTATCTGGATTTCTTGTGCTGTTCTATTGATTCCATTTATTCTAATGCATGAACGTAAAGCCTAAATATTAAAAATACCGCAGCTGCGGTATTTTTAATTTTGAAAGCTCTTTACCCAGTTAATCAATGAATCATGATAAACATTATTTGCGACATCACGTTTCATTTGTTCTGTTACAGGACCATTCTTCGCAAGTTTTTCTAGAACACATGCTTGTAGTTCTTCAATACTCATTTCTTCATAAGATTTACTATGATCGACAGTTACCTGCTTGATTGTTTCCTCTTTTACTGCAACTTGCTTGATTTCCGGAATCTTAACTTCTCTTTTCCTGGTTACTGTTTCATCATAGTCTTCCATCCAGATTTGTCCTGAACATGCATGCAGATGAACATGTAGATTTCCATCAACACTCTGAATTTCTCCACTCAGCAGTTCCGTATAAGTTCCAGTTGCCGGAATATCTAACGATGAATCTACTTCATCGTTATTCACTACAACGATTGCCTGTGTTATCTCGTTTGTACGTGAGAAAGCATACTGACGATTTGTTAATCGTAGTTCTTGATATATACCATCTGAAAATACAGAATTCTTCTGTCGAATTTCACCAAGTCTTGCGATGATATTGGTACAGCCATTCTCATCTAGTGCATTTGGATAATCTTCCAAGTTAATTGCAGGACGTAAAACCACATCGGAATGTTTCTCTTTTCTTCCTTCAATACCAAACTCACTTCCATAATAAACAGAAGGAATACCCGGTAGTGTATACATCAAAATATGTACTGGTACAAATTCGTGTTTGTTGAGTAGTCTTGTATAAATACGTTCCACATCATGATTATCCACAAAGTTATAAAGATGATATGGTAGATTACCTTTATCTAATAGATAACGCACTGTATGGGCAATCTCAAAATAGTTATGTTCATTATGCCCAGAATATAACGCTTTATATAATTGATAGTTTGTCACAGAATGTAACATATCAGAATTTACCCAACGACTATAGTCGCCATGAATCACTTCCCCCATCAACCAGAATTCAGGCTTGATTTCATTTGCCAGCATACGTAACTCATGCATAAAACCAAAGTCTAATACATCTGCCGCATCTAATCGAATTCCATCCACATCAAACTCACTCACCCAATATTTCACCACATCCAATAGGTATTTTCTAACCGCAGGATTGTGTTGATTGAGTTTTACAAGTAAGTTATAACCACCCCAGTTATCATAGGAGAAGCCATCATTATATTCATTATTCCCCTGGAAATTCACATTACAATACCAATCTCTATATTGAGAGCTTTCACGATTGTGTTGAATATCCTTAAACGCAAAGAAATCTCTTCCCGTATGATTAAAGACACCATCAAAGATTACGTGAATACCTTGATGATGACACTCTTTTACAAACTTCTTTAGATCCTCATTATCACCAAGTCTAGAATCCAACTTATAGTAATCTGTTGTTTCATATCCATGTCCAACTGATTCAAATAATGGTCCAATATACAACGCATTACAGCCAATTTCCTTGATATGTTTGATCCAAGGGCCCAATTGATTCAAACGATGTTCTGTAATTTGATAATCATTATTCTTCGGTGCATCTGTTAATCCTAATGGATAAATATGATAGAACACCGCATTCTCATACCACTTCATAATAAATCTCCTTAAAAGCACCTCTCTATCTTAATACGTTAATTATAATTTATCATCCCAAACCAAAAAAATAACGGCCTACTTATGATAGACCGTTAAACTATTCATAATTTATTTATTTCTTTCACTCGTTGATTCATCTGTTTTACCAGTTTCTTTTGTTGTAGATAAAATAGAAACCAAATAACAAATGCAAGTGCAATCTCTTCTAAAAGTATCGCAATCATCAGTAGTGGTCCACGATGCATAGGAATCCAACCTACAAGGAAAGCTGTAACTGTCATAATAATACAACCAGTCCCCATATGAATAATTGTCTGTGTAAAAAGAGATAACTTCTCATTGTCATAAACTATTGCAGGTAGCCCAAAGCCAAGTCCAATTACCACTGTTGCGATAGCCATCTTAGAAAATGCGTAATTTGTCATTTGGATATTTCCATGGAAGATACGATCAATGATAACTCCAACGATAATAAATATTATTGCGGCAACGCCCATTGATACAAATATGTTAAATAGTAGTGTTTGTTTCTTTGTTTTCATGTTTAGCCTCCTTAAATTCCTAGATATCTTTTTAGATCAGGTAAATACTTTCTTGATACATAATCAGAAGAACCATTCTTTAACTTTAGTAATAAAGTGCCACCAAAGCCTGTCTCTATACTTTTTATACAAGAAAGATTAATGACTGTTTGTTTCGATATTTGCATGAAGCAAGTCCCGATCTGCTCAAGCATCTCATACAAACGTCTTCGGGAATAATACTTCTCGTTTTCAGTATAGATAACAGTATCTCCACCCTCCACGCGTATCATATATATCTCTTCCGCCTTCAAGACTATCATCCGATCTTCACTCTGCACGATTAGCGGTATATCCTTAGAGTCGAGTACATCAATAACTCTCTGTATTTCATCCGTAATCGCATCCGTATAAATCGTTACATGTGGAGGGGAAAATTCTTTTGATAGTTCTACATTTACTTTCATCTTCGATTCTCCTTTCGTATCTTTTCTACTGTGATATTATCGCAAGTATTTCATACTGTCTCGCCATTTTCGCTAAGATGCATAATTTACAATGTAAGATACATATATTCAATATCAAAAAGAGAAAACGTAAAAAATCACACCTCATGCGAAGTGTGATTTTTAGGTAAGTTAATTTATTTCATCCATCATAGTCATTAATTCCTTATTCTGTTTATACAGCTCAATGTATATCCTATAATAAGGTTCATATTTTTTGGTGTTTTCCAAATTTGGATAATATACTTTGCCTGTCTCAATTAGCTTTTTTGCTTCTGCAAAATCATTAATATGCTTAACTCCTATCATGGCCATAAGTGCATCACCATAACTTGCACCGATAGTCACAGATGGTGTCTGTAGTTTGATTCCTAGTACATCAGATAACATTTGTATCCATACTTCATTTTTTGTGCCACCACCTGTTACCATAATCTGATTTATAGGAATCCCTAACTCCTTAAATATTTCAAAGTGATGTTTAATCGAATAACATACAGATTCATATGCTGCCCTCATAATATGTTTACGAGTATGTGCTAGATTCAATCCAAAGATGATTCCTTTTGCATGCGCATCATTAATTGGTGTTCTCTCTCCAGCAAAATAAGGTAATACAACCAACCCTTCACTGCCAATAGGAATTTCCTTTAAATCCTCCATCATAGCTTGGTATGCATTAATACCACCTTGTTTTTGTTCTTGAACTTTATCCGGATAGAAAGTATCTCTAATCCATTTTGTTAAAGCACCTGATGTATTTGTTCCGGCAGATATATCATATGTATTAGGAACTATAAATTCTTCCCGCCAGAGGCGATTATCATCATACAATTTATCCGTACATAAAATTATATATGCTGTCGAACCCATTTGTACTAACATATCGCCAGGCGTCATAACACCACTACTAATAGCCTCTGCTCCAGAATCATCTCCACCAGTAATAACTGCTGTTCCTATTGCCAATCCAGTATCTTTCGAAGCTTCATCTGTAATATACCCAGCAATATCTGTTGTTTTTTTGAGTACTGCAAGCTGGCTTGCAGTACATATTCCATCTATATATTGCTCATTAATGGAGCCATCGCGTCTATACAGAGGATTAAAACTTGCTAGGCCTAAGAAGTTATCGATTGTATAATTTCCCGTTAGTTTAAAAGTTATGTAAGAGGAGGCCGTTAAAAACTTATGTGTTTTTCTATACACATCCGGCTCATTATTTTTTATCCACAAGATCTTTGGGGCGATATCACTTGATCCTAACGGTCTTCCAAAAAGTTCAATAACTTTATCTCTTCCCCATTTCTCTGTTAATTCTTGACATTCGGATATTGCACGTGCATCAATTCCATAGAGAATTGCTTTGCGTAATGGTTTTCCTTCAATATCTACAGGTAGACAATCTGAACTCAGTGCACTAATTCCAATACTCTTAATATCTTTAGGATCAACTTGCGATTGATTTATTAGTTTTTGAGAGATAATGCAAACATCCTTATACCAAACTTTATCCGCATCGTGCTCGAAATAATTTGGTTTTGGATTCTCAACACCATGTGTTGTAGATGCTGATACAACTTCACGCCCCAGTTCATCAATCAAAATACCCTTTGTCTCATTTGTTCCTACATCAATTCCAACAAAATATTTTGATGCCATAATCTTATTATTCCTTTCTAATTCGATTAACAACATCCATAAATTCTTTAACTCTATTTACATCTACTCTTAAATTATTTCCATTACTATCTTGTAATTTACCGTCTATCTTAAAATATGTCCCAACAACTGCAGCATCTGCATACTTTAATTTAGATTCTATTGTTTCAGGTCTACATCCTGTATTCGCTAACACTGCAACATTTGGACATGCATCTTTAACGCATTGAATTAAATTTTCATTAACATCTTGTCCTGCCGCACTAGCAGATATACATAATCCATCTGCTCCAGTTTTGAACACTGTCGATTTTGCGATTTCAGCCAGTTCTCTTGTATCTAAATTCTTGTCAGATTCTGGATTAATAAAATAAAGCATCTTTAGATTAGCTAAATGTAGTTCCGTTTTTCTTCTTAAGAGTTTAGAAATGTCATTATTATAAAAGCCACCATCCCCAACATACACACCCGAGAACGTACCTCTACAAAAATCAGCATCTACAGCTCTAGCAAGTTCCAATGTCGCGGTTCCGTCAGATATAGCATCAACTCCAAAAGGAACTATAATATCTTTTTTCAGTTCTCCAATAATTCTTGCCATACATGCAACAGTAACATAATCCATTTTTCTTTGATATGGAAAACTAAACTCATTTGATATTAATATTGCATCTATTCCACCATCAATTAGTGATTTTAGGTCCATTCTTGCATGTTCAACAATTATATCTAGACTATCACTAGAAGTATATCTTGGATCTCCAGGCAATGCGTCTAGATGAAGCATCCCTATAATGACTTTGTCTTTGTGCCATAAATCATTCATCCACATATTTATAGTCCTTCTTTTAAGTTATCAATTGCTAGTTTTGCGTAAATACTAGGTTCATTTAGATATTTTGTTACTAACTCAATTGTTACTGTCCTATCATATCCACTCTGACTTAGTTCTTGCATAAAATTCTTTAACGGCAAATTACCGTAGCCCGGACAATAATGATCTTCGGATTGTCCGTCACTATCAACAATATGCATATGTACTAATTTGCTTCCTAATTTTTTATTAAATGCAATAATATTTTCTCCTTGTATATACGGTACAACAATATCATTCATTGCAAAGAAATAAGGAGAATTAAAGTGATTGCATAATTCCAGTAGTTGATTGGATGTAGTTGTTACATTTGATTCATATATTGTTAATGGTTCATACACAATTTTTATACCAACTTTTTCTGCATACGCTATTATCTTCTCTAAACTATCATATAAACGTTCTTTTATTATTTCTTCAGTAGCTTCAAAACCAGCATGCCCAGCTGAGATTAAGGTGTATTCTGCCCCAATGGCTTTTGCAAAATCTAAAGATTTATATACATATTCCAAAGAATTATCACGCATGCTTTCATCTTCCCACATCAAATTAAATGGATATGCGTTTAATTCTGGTGTATATACGGTTACAGGCATATTATATTTTTTTATTAATTCATTGATTCTATTTGCACATATTTCAAGATCATAAGGATATGCATGTGGTCTTGCACCCCATAATTCAATATAGTCATATCCAAATCTCTGTGCATCTTGAAATGCCTTTTCAATATCAAATCTTTGATATCCGCATGTAAATAACCCAAATTTCATAAAATTCTCTCCTATCTTTCTTTATGAAAACTGATGTTTCTCTACCTATTAAAAATATGATATAAAACATAAATATTACCGGTTAAACCGATAATATTTATTGTTTATCTCAAAAATTATGTTAATAAT
The DNA here is from genome assembly GCF_963517755.1 of uncultured Solobacterium sp. Taxonomy (NCBI): domain Bacteria; kingdom Bacillati; phylum Bacillota; class Erysipelotrichia; order Erysipelotrichales; family Erysipelotrichaceae; genus Solobacterium; species uncultured Solobacterium sp. The sequence continues at coordinate 147,046 of NZ_CAUQGG010000002.1, read as the reverse complement.
CAAACTGACGGTAATATCTTCTAATACTTAAAGGATGTCTTAAGAACTTTTCCATATATGCATCTATACGATTGTTAACTGCATGCATAACAAGATGCGATATACTGCCCCTATATTCTTGCTTAATTCCTCCCAATTCAAATTCTTTTGTATCAATAATAATGTAATTTGAATTTACTTGAGGTAAGAATCTTGCTACTCTTTCTGATAATGGTCTTTGTTCATCTTCGCCAATGAATAAGGTAATTGGTGTATCCTTTACTATGATTTCTTGCATTCCGTGAAAAAATTCAGGAGAACTAATAGACTTTGTTCGTATCCACATTTGCTCTTCCCAATAGCACATTGCATAGGAATATGTTGCACCATACTGATTACCTGCACCTATAAAATAGTGTGGTAAATCTGGATGTTTATCCAAAAATTCTACTTTTTGTTTAGCATAGTGATATGCCCATGCATCTACTTGCTTTTCTACATTAACTAATACCTTTGCCAAATTTTCTTCCATGTTTTGGTTATAGTCTTCATATTCGGAAAACTCACCATTTTTAAACATAAAATAATTTGCTGTCATATAAAATTTTAACTGCTCATTTTTCGGATATAAAATTAGGTAATCTTGTTTATCCGGCTGCGTTAAAACTGTATTTGGGGTATCAATAAAACTAAATACCTTTCCACCAATTTCATGTACCTTATCTACAAGTTCAATCATTTCTAGTGTATTACCAGATACAGATGATAAAATTGCAATTGACTTGTTAGTAAACCGCTTATTCCCCGTTGTTAAAAATTCTGCTGCATTTTCTACATAGACAGGCAATTTGCTCCTACCACGCATATATACTTCAACCTGCATTGCGGAAGCATATGTTCCTCCTATACCAATATAGAAAATATTATCAAATCCTTCATTCCAAATTTGATCAATAATTTTTTCAATATCTTTTCGTAGTGCTAAAGCACCATTTACACTTTTTAAATCTTCATTTTCATGAAAGTTACGGAGATTAGCACCTTCGTCTTCTTTCCATAAATTTGTTGTTATCATATCTAATCTCTCCCTTTCTCAATATAGTTTAAAGTGATCAATATCATATTTTTCAAAATATTGTAGAGCTTTCTGTATTGCAATATCCCATACAGGCCACTCATGATCACCACTTAACTCTCGATAAGTAATATCTATCTTATTCTTTGCAAATCCATAAAACTTACGATTGCTCTCAATCAAGAAATCCTCTGTTCCACAGAGCTGAATAAGAGATGGGTAAATACTATTTGAATCATGGTCTAGATATTTATAAATATCAAAATAATCTTTTTGATTAATTATTCTATCTATTTCCGTCGTATCCATCTCTTCGAATATCTTATCCTCAACCATGCAACGTAATTCTTCTAAATGAATCACAGGAGACAAAGCCGCAATTGATGTGTATTGACTTGGATAAGTCATACCAATCTTTAGCGCTCCATAGCCACCCATACTTTCTCCTGCAATAAAAGTATTTTCTTTTTGTGTAGGTATCTTAAACCACTGCTTTAGATAATTAGGAAGTTCTTCGGCAATATATGTTGCGTATTGAATCCCATCTATATTTGTATAAAAACTTCTACCTACCTCAGGCAAAACGATGATATAGCCAAACTTCTTTGCATAATATTCTAATTTTGTAAAACGCAGCCACTCCTCAGCATTACCGGATAAACCATGTAATAGATATAAGGTTTTATACTGACCATTACATATTGGTGTTACATCATTTGAATTATCAGGCATTAAAATATTGCAGTTTGTTGTCACCTTTAACGCAGTGGAATAAAATGTCATTCTGATAACTGCCATTACCAAGCTCCAAAATATTTTATTGTTTCAGTTGCATTTTCTGCACCTGCATGCATACTTTCAATAATAGACTCACCATGTATGATTGCATTTAGGAAGCCTGCAATATAACTATCTCCTGCCCCCATTGTATCCACCACGTCATCGCAATGAACAATGCCCATTTCATGATAATCTATCCCATCAAAGCACAGACTACCTTTTTCTCCACGCATTGCTATAACAAGTTTAGGACCTCTATTATAGATTTCCTTCATCTGTTCTTTTAGCTGATCCATTGAACTTTCATCATTAGAGAAGAATACGTAATCACTATGTGGAATTGCAACTTTACATGCTTCATCATCTGGTCTTGTTGCACAATCAAAAGCTGTTAGAATTCCTTTACGGTGTAACTCCTCAAAATAGCCTTCAACCTTCCCCCAGAGATCGCATATTACGATGTCATGTTTACATATGAATGAAATATCATCTTCTGACAAATGATAGTCTGATAGAACCCCTTCATCATAGTCGCCAAAAACTCGTTCCCCATCAATAAGTTCAACCTGTGTAACTGCTGTTTTTCCTTCTTTAAATTGCAAGTGACTTACATCAACCCCTTTACTTTTGATTGCATTGTACATTACATGTCCAAATTCATCATTTCCTACGGGACCAATATATGAGGCTTTTCCTCCTAATCGTACTGTATACACAGCCATATTAACGGGGCCACCACCAGGAAAGGCGGTACCCCCATTCATATTTTGATAATAGTCAACACAGTTACTTCCAATTGCTGCTAATTTCATATAGCAGCCTCATTTTTTCTTTGTTTGTTTTGATTTTCCCAGAAATAATAAACTGGCAATCCTGTTCCTACAGCTAAACCTGCGCAAATCAAACCAGGAATTGGAGCCCAGATGAATGTTGACCAAATGAGAGTGCCTGTCATAAACATTGCAATGATTGGCATTAATACTCCACCCGGCATACGGTATACTGGTTTGTAATGTTCCTTTTTACGTAATACGAAGATTGTTCCAAATGTTAAGAAATTCTTTAATAGTGCAACCAATGTAAAGTAGCCTAATAGATCAGATAAATTTGTTGCAAAAATCAAGATAATAGCAACGATACACTGTACAACGATTGAGAATGCTGGTGTTTCATATTTTGGGTGTACCTGTGCAAAATGTTTAAAGAATAAACCATCTTTTGCCATTGCATATTCAATTCTAGGTTGGAACATAATACAACTTGAAAGTGACCCAATTACAACGATAATAGCCATAATAGCTACAACGACACCTGCTGCGTTACCAATTAATGGAATCTTAGATGCTAGTAAAGCAATTGGCGCTTCTGAAGCAGCTAGTTCCTCAACTGATAATAAACCAGAGGAGACTACTGTTAAGCTAACATATAACGCAAGTACGATTACAGCAGTTAAAATTAATCCCTTTGGCAAGTTCTTACCTGGATCCTTTATTTCACCAGACATATAGCAAGCTGCACCCATACCATCATAAGACCATGTTGTTGCAGAAATTCCTGCTAACAATGCTGCAAACCCTGTTGCGGCACCTTCTAATGGTTTACTTGATAAGAATAAATTAGAGTTAATATTGAATAATCCAATTCCAATAATTAATGCAAAAGGAAGAATCTTTAATGCAGTAATGATTGTCTGGAATTTTCCTCCGCCTTCAACACTACGAATATGGATAATCATGAATACAATTACTAATGCAACTGCAACTAATTTTAGAATTAGACCATGAACTGGCAAGAAGAATCCTAGGTAGTTTGCAATTGCTAAAGCCATAATTGAGATTGATGGAGGGTCAGTTGCCCAGAAGCTAATCCATCCGCATAGGAAAGCTAACGGACGAGAACCAGCTTCACGGAAATAGACGTATTGTCCACCATCTTCAGGAAACGCCGATGCAAGTTCTGCATAACAAAAATTTGCTGGAATCTGTAACAAACCACCAATCAAAAATGCTAATACTAGCGTTAAACTACTTCCCGCTGCACCAGCTACTTCTGATAAGGATGAGAAAATACCAGATCCTACTGTTGTTCCAACACCAAGTGCAATAACTGCACCTAATCCAAGTTTGCGTTTCAAATCTTGGGTGTTCTGATTAGACATATTATGTGTCCTCCTTTTTCTTGTGGCATATCTACACTTTAAAACCCATCTCTGCCTTTTTGGTTTACATATATACCACTATTTAACTTTATTATACCAGTATGTTTTACCTTTGCAACCCCTTACATATATGTATTTGATAAAAAGTATATAAAGTTGTTAAAATAAGTTCATGAAAGTTATGACTTTGGATATTATGATCAGTAATGAACTTCGGCAATATATCGCTGATCACCATTTGAAATATAGAGATAAACTTCCAAGCGAACGTGAACTATGCGAATTATTCTCAATTCAGCGTTTGACCCTACGGTCTGCCATGAAAATTTTAGAAGAAATGGGAATTATTTATGTGGTACCTAAAATTGGTTATTTTGTAGCTAAACAGCGTATTACAAAAAATGTTAATACTATTCGTCTAATGTCAGAAATAATTAAAGATAATGCATCCACATACGAAACGAAATTATTGAAGTTTATTGAGATTGAAGCTGATAAGTATTTATGTCGAGAGACAAATTTACCACTTGGTACTAAGTTTTTTGAAATTAAGCGTTTACTGATTGCCGATCATGAGCCAATATGTATGGATTACTGTTTCATTCCTACAAATTTAGCACCCGAGTTGATAGATTATAAATCTTATATTGAAAATTTAAATGATATCTTAGTAGAAAAATTTAACATTAAATTCTTTAGAACCACGCAAAGAATTCGTGTTATCGAGGCAGAAAGTAGCTATCGCGATGCATTAGAACTTTCTAGTAATGCACATGTAGCATTATTATCCGGATGCATCTATGATAATCACAATCATGTTGTTGCATTTACCGAAAGCTATATGAAATATGAACGTTTTTCATTTGAATTATTTTAGGTGATATTTATGAACTACCAAATTCCTTTGTATATCCAATTAAAAAATTTAATCATCCAACGTATTAAAGATGGTGAATATTTACCAGGAGAAAAAATACCTAGTGAGCGTGAAATGTCTTCCCTCTATCATATTAACCGCATGACAGTTAAACATGCTATCAATGCTTTAATTGACGAAGGATATTTATTTCGAGTAAAAAACAATGGTACTTTTGTTACAAAAAAAATTGCAAATAAAATTTTATATTTAAATGATCATTCTACAGGTAAAAGTATCGGCCTGGGGGCTTTTATAAATAAACATGGCTTAACACTAAAAAACACTATCTTAGAAGAGGGTATCATTAAAGACCAAACTTATATTGAAAAGAAACTTAATTTAAAGCACGGTGAACAAATATATGCATTACATCGTTTGCGTAAAATTGATAATGAAAGTATTGCTCTTGAATACTGTTATCTTCCCTTCAAATATTTTGATGATATCCAAGATCATGATTTTTCAAAAGCCTCACTCTATGACTACATGAAACAAAAGGAACATTTCCCAATTTCATTTGAGCAAAAACTAACTATTCAGAAAGCCTTCCACCCAATCACTAAAATTATGGATATATCTTCTGATAGTTACATCTATAACCTTGAATATATTGGTCATGATACAAGTGGAAATGTTGTTGAGTTTACGACATCCTATATGCCATGCGATAAAGCTGAGTATGGATTCGAAACTTTTAAATCAGAATAATCTGTAATTTATTTATTTTTTATGCTATATTCAAGTCAGCATATACACTTTAAACAAATTTCTCTGCACTAAGCATATATATTTATATGCTTTTTTGGCTTTTACCCAGGAGGAGAAATGTCTATTAACAACTATATCTTAAAATCAGATCAAATTTTTTGTGCTAATCAACAAGATGTTATTAACGGCTATATTATTATTCATGACAATAGAATTCATGCTGTCGAAAAAGGTTATATTCCTTCTTCATTAGAAAATCAATATAAGGTTTATGACCTTTCCGGGAAAACTATTTTGCCTGGTTTCTTTGATGCACACACATTCTTTACCGGTTGGTCTTTGCGATACATCGGTATCGATCTTTCAAATGCAAAAACGGAAAAAGATGTTATTGAGGTTCTAAAAACATGCTATTCCCATCAAGATCATATCTTTGGTCATGGAATATCCGATAATTTTAACACCCCAAGCCCTGAAGAATTAGAAGGATTATTCCCAAATTGTCGTATTGTCCTATTTTCTACAAGTGGCGAACATTTTTGGCTAAATACAACCGCAATCAATCACTATGGATTTGATTTAACTGCAGATTGTAATGAAGTATTCTGGAAATTATTAGACGAAATACTTAAAGATAAGAATTTTATTAAACCCTTATTCAAAAAATATATGGCTATGCTAAATGCGCGCGGTATTACTTCCGTCAAAGAAATTGGGTTTGATAAATTTAGTGGCTTCCAAAATATCTTGTCTGAGCTTGAATCTGAGGAAGATTTAAATTTACGTGTACATTTTATGTCCCAACCAGTAGGCGTGAATGCAAACTTTGAATATGCTAAAAAGATGATGGCCAATTACAATTCTGATTTTATTCGGTTTTCAGGTTTTAATCGTATGACAGATGGTTCTATTTCTCAGGGAAATGGTTTATTAAAGCAACCATACGAGAATCAAAATTATAAATGTAAACTTGATATTAATTGGGAGTTAATTCAGGATGAAGTACTTGAAGCCGATAAAATTGGTACTCGATTCTCACTAAATGCTCAAGGTGATGGAGCAGTCGAAAAAGCTGTTAATATCTTTAATTTATGCAAAAAAGATAATAACGGAAAATTAGTGAATCGACATGCTATAACGGAAGCAGAATTTAGTGATCCAGTTGATTTAAAACGAATGGCAGACCTTGGTATTATTTGCGAATATTATCCACAAATTCAATCAATCACTAGCTACGATGACAAAGTCGGAATGATAAAAAAACAGATTGGCTTAGAACGTGGAAAAAATTATTGGAATCGCCGTAAGATGAAAGACTATGGTGTTCCGCTATGCTGTGGTACTGACCTCCCTCTCGTTATTGATCATATACCCGAATCTGTTTATTACTCTGTAACAGGTCTATTCCCTGAAGGTGGAAATCCCTTCAATCAGGAAAATTGCTTAACTATACCAGAGGTGCTGGAAAGTTGGACATTTGGTGGAGCATATGATTTCTACCGTGAAGATGATTTGGGATCAATTACAGTTGGAAAACTTGCAGACTTTGCAGTTATCGATGGTGATATTTTGCATACCAATCCAAAAGATTGTCGCTCATTAGATGTATACATGACAATAGTTAATGGTAAAATTGTATATCAAAAATAAAGAGATCAAAAAAATCACACCTCATAAGAAGTGTGATTTTTAGATTGCTTAGGTTAATTACTTAACGTTTGCGAAGTACTTGATTGTACGAACCATCTGAGAAGTATATGAGTTCTCATTGTCATACCAAGAAACTGTCTGTACCTGGTATGTGTCGTCATCAATCTTAGCTACCATTGTCTGTGTAGCGTCGAAGATAGAACCATGTGTTTCATCAACGATGTCAGAAGAAACGATTTCTTCTTCATTGTAGCCGAAGCTTTCAGAAGCAGCAGCCTTCATTGCAGCGTTGATAGAAGCAACAGTTACATCCTTACCCTTAACTACAGAGACTAAGAGTGTTGTTGAACCTGTAGGAACAGGAACACGCTGAGCAGCACCGATTAACTTACCATTTAACTCAGGAATTACAAGACCGATAGCCTTAGCAGCACCTGTTGAGTTAGGAACGATATTGCAAGCACCAGCACGGGAACGACGTAAGTCACCCTTACGCTGTGGTCCATCCAAGATCATCTGATCGCCTGTGTAAGCATGAACTGTTGTCATGATACCAGATTGGATTGGATATAAATCATTTAATGCCTTAGCCATTGGAGCTAAGCAGTTTGTTGTACATGAAGCAGCAGAGATAATCTTGTCTTCAGCTGTTACAACATGTTCGTTTACACCGTAAACTACTGTTGGTAAGTCGTTTCCTGCAGGAGCAGAGATAACAACCTTCTTAGCACCAGCCTTGATGTGTGCTTCAGACTTAGCTTTGCTTGTGTAGAAGCCTGTGCATTCTAGAACTACATCGATGTCTAATTGACCCCAAGGTAGGTTGCTAGCATCAGCTTCCTTATAAATTGTAATTTCCTTACCATCTACAGTGATTGTTCCCTTTTCATCATCTGCAGAGATTTCATGATCCCACTTACCGTGTGTTGTATCATGCTTTAATAAGTAAGCTAGCATGTGAGGTGTTGTTAAGTCGTTGATTGCAACAACTTCATAACCTTCAGCTACAAACATTTGTCTAAAAGCTAGACGGCCAATACGGCCAAAACCGTTAATAGCAACTCTTACATCTGTCATATTGTCTTTCAAAGACCTCCTTTTGTTGCATTTATATTATATGTTTTTATATGTTTTCGGTCAATTAAGACCATTTGAATGTAAGCGCTAACGTGATGAATTTCACTAAAAATTCTTCTAACTTTTTATATAAATTAGCACCATGTGAATTTAAAGACTTTTTATACTTATTTTCAATGGTCCTTTAATAACTTTTCAAGAATCTCTTGAATATCCGATGTACTATCCGCAATTGTTTCTTGGTTTTCATAAACGATAAGTCCCATAAGTTTATAGCCATACCAATCGTCACTAGTCAGATAAAAATTCAGTGCTTTATCTCCCTCGTCAGATAACTTCTGTACCGTTACGATTCTCCCTCCTATGGTGTACTCTTCTCTTTCCAAATCGACAGGATGTAAATTTGTAAATTGATGCGGTAAATTTTCCTTCGTGACATACAATCGAAAGGTATATCCCTTCTTATTTCGATATGAATTTACAATATATTCAAAATATTTCCCAATATACTGCTTATGTGCAAAATAATTTCTTTGAACATAAATATTTGTAATTTGTAGGTTCTCTATCCCACAATCCCAAGGAGGAACCCCTGTTTTACAACCAATGACATCACTATAATTAAATTTTAAATGAAACTCTTCTAGTTTTGTCCCTTTGATTTCTTTGATTGTATCTTGATCTGTAGAGTTAATAATTTGTTCACTAAAGTATTCTGGATATTGTGGTAATCTCAATAACGCCCCACGTACCAAAGCTCTTACAACTATAACGGATAAGATTATGATTGCAATAATCAAAAATGGATTTCGATCTCTTCTCATAACAATCACCTCAATGATATAGATTTCTGTTTTTATTTATTATATAGCACAGAAAAAGAAGGATATACACCCTTCTTATGCAAATTCATTTAGATTAAGTGGCTTGATACTTGTCGCAAATGCTTGTTCAACCGTAGAGATATCTCTACCTACAAGTTTTGAGAATAGCTTTGCGTCATTGAGTCTTGCCATTGTAGAACCGTATGTCTCAACTTTTGTCTCTGGGAATACAAGTGTTAAGTCTTCTGCTTCTGATACATGTAATTCCACAACATCCTTTTCAAATAGCGCTGCGTTACATAGTTTCATTAGGGCCGTGGAATCAAGATAGATTAGTTCTTCAATTTCTAGAACATCTCCCTTTGGCAACATTGTCGCATATCCTCTGATTTGGTCCTTGCCATTGTAGTAGGCTACAATCTTGCCACCTTGTGCGTTGATTTCCTTCTTATACTTTACAAAGTATTCTAGGTCTCTTGCATAGTAACCATTAAATCGACGGATAAATGCAGAGTATACCTTTAGTAAATCAATCGCTGTTGGTTCATAGGAACAGCCAAAGTTTGTGCTACGCTTTACATCATCTCGTGTTAAACGATAGGTAGAGCGATTGTAGATATTACGGAACCCATATGGTTCATATAGTTTCTGATCATATGCCTGAATGAGCGTAATCAGTTCAGTATGCTCGCATGCGTCTAATACAATTTCCATTAAACGCTTCATATATCCGCGCTTGCGGTATGCAGGTAATGTGCAAACACCTAAAATCATGCTAGTACGTAAAACTTTATCATTAAACATCATCGCATGTGGGGCGCGAATGATTGCCGAGACAACATGCCCCTCTTCTACGTATACAAAGCAATTTTCTGGCACAAATAGATTCTTAAAATAGTAATCGATGTAACCTTCATCCTCTTGTGGAAAACATACTTTCCAAAGATTCTTTACTTCGGTAGCTTGTTCTTTCGTTGCTTTTGTAATCATGATTCAACACCTTTCTTAATACGATACTTCTCAATAATACTGACTGGGTGATAGGACAGTTTAGCAGCTCTTAGATTTTCACGACCTGTATCATCTTCACGATTCACGAGTTCAATGCCAGGAAATTCATGACTCAACATCTCTTTCATGATGCATTGGTAAAGGCCTCTAACATCTCCATCTGCCTTCTCGATATTCTCTTGACACATACGGTCTGATAACATTGATCCAATCGCAAAAGCACGTACCTTGCCATCGATTCGAATCAAACCGCCCTTACAAGGTAATTCATCATACAAGTCTAAGATGCGGAATGTACCAATTCTCTCACTCTGTAAGAAATCATCTGGATCTTCTGATTTCCAATCCTTCAAATATCCAATACAATCATCGATATTGGTCTCATCAAGAGTTTCGTATGACCATCTACCCTCAAAGTCTTTATAGAACGCATTCAAATGATTGCGCTTTTTTTGCATCTTCTTACCAGCATAGGTACGTAAACGTTCTCCATCATAGACATAATCATCTGCCCAACTTTCATGAATGGCTGTATATTCTGGATAAAGTTTAATGACTTCATCTACCATCTCTTTTGTAAAACAGCTGAGTGTAAAGTCATGTCCATAGTGGTCAAAGATTTCCTTACCCTTTTTTATCGCTTCAGCGATATATTGTTTTTCACATAGTGGCATATACATGAAGAAACATCCTTCATGTATACCCAACAGCAATACGTACTCTTCTCTTTTATAGTAAAACAGCGGATATGTCTGTAACCACATAATCATATTAATAATATTGTGATTTGATTCTTCATATTTACAACGCTGTAAATATTCTTGAACCATAGGCCAATCCATCACTTGTAAAGTTGTAAAATCATTTTCTAATATTTCAGTGGTTACGTTTTCCATAGTCTTATTCTCCGTCTGTATGTTCCTCATATTCGACATCAATGATATCACTTTGATTTTTCTTAGGGTTTGAATATGACTGATAGAAAGTACGATCAATATCCAATTCTTCTGCAGTAGTGTTTTCCATCTGCTTATTTAATCTTCTGGCTTGTATCAGCCCATAAATCACAAATCCTACAATAGGTAATAGTAATAATAGGATAAGCCACCATAGGTAGCGGAAAATCAGTGCAACGATAACCATTAAAATAATTGTGGATACCGCTGTCTGTAGTTGTGTTCTATTCATCTTGTTTTACCTCTTTCATCGCTAGCTCATGAATCTTTACAAAGCGATGTTTCATGCCTGATTTCGATACAATTTCTCCAGTCTGACGTTCATAGATACTACACAGCTCCATTAAGGAAGCTTCTGGGTTTGCCTTACGGAGTGCGATGATATCTTGTAGTTTACGGTCTAATGTTTCTATCTTCTGATTTTCTTCTAAGATTCGAATATCATCCAGTTGTCCACTCGCAGCCGCAACCGCCTTTACTTCATTGGCTAAATCCATATTGTTCATGCGTTGAAGAGAGTTGCTAAAGTCTCTCGAGATACGAATATTTTCAAATTTCAAGACTGCTTGGTCAGCTTCGATTAAACGCAAGAAATCCGCAATTTTTTCAGCTGACTTCACATACAGAATAACTTTCTTTCTACGTGTTGTAATCTTTGCATGAATGTTAAATCGCTCTAACAGGGATACCATAAATAATGCATGTTCTTCACTGGTAGCTGTAATCTCCAAGTGATAAGATGATTTTTCTGGCGAGTTGATAGAGCCACCTGCCATAAACGCTCCTGCCAAATAGGCACGTGCATTATTGTTTGTCTGTACGATTTTTGCAAGTGGCTTATCTAGTAAACCACGTGTACTATAAATTCCTAAATCCTCCAAAATCTTTGGAGCAGCACTCATAATACGCATACCATAAATACGATTCTTGCGAAGATTCATCTTTCTTTTTACAAACAAGCTAATTTCTACGCCATATCTTTCTTTCACCAAACGATAAATCGTACGTGAAACAGCCGCATTTTCTAGACTCACTAATAAAGTCATACCACGATTAGATAAGGAAAGTGATGACGTCATTTGAATGAGTGCAGATAGTTCTGCACGTATATCATTACCCTCCATAATCTTCTGGGCTACTTCTTGTTTTACCTCTGCCGCAAATGACATTACCTCACCTCCAGCAATTCTTGAATCACTGCTTTAATTTTTTCTGGATCATGGTGAATAAATCCATTACGGAAGCTTAGTAATTTCTTTGTTACAATCTGATATGGATGGTCTTGCTTCACAAGATTGACCTTTGTACTTCCATTTACAGAATAACGTTCTAATATCTTCTCTGGTATTTCATCACACGCTACAATCACTTTATCAACTGGAGCATGGTGATATAACAACGCATCTACGTGATCTTCTACAGTATATCCATCTGTTTCACCTGGTTGTGTCATTGCATTACAGAAGTATACTAACTCTGCCTTTGTACTACATAACGCTTCTTGAATTTCTGGAATGATAACATTCGGCAAAATACTTGTATAAACAGAACCGATACCATAGATTACAAGGTCTGCATTTTGTATCGCCTCAACCGCTTCTTTACATGCATGTACTTCATCCTGATAGAACACACGTGTAATGTGGTGATTATGATTTGGGATATTCGCTTCTCCACGCACAATGACTCCATCTTCCATGCGTGCATACAAAGTGATTACATCCGTACTTGCAGGAATGATATTACCCTTTACATTTAAGATGTGACTCACTTCCTGAATGGCTGTCATAAAAGAACCAGTCTGTTGTGTAAGTGCAGTTAGGATAAGATTTCCTAGGTTGTGGCCAAGAATATCATCTTCTTTTCCATCCGGATCATCAAAGCGATAATCCATCAAGGAACTTAACATATTTTCACTTTCTGCCATACTAATCATGACATTTCGAATATCACCCATCGCAGGAATATGAAAGTTCTTACGTAACCGTCCCGTACTACCGCCATCATCGGCGACTGTAACAATTGCGTTTAAATCAATATTTGAAATGGTCTTAACACCACGACAGATTAATGACTGTCCATGTCCACCACCGATAATGACAACTTTATGCTTCTTCATGCGTTAGCCATTCCTTCTGATCACGGTGATCTAAATAACAGTTATATCTTTCCTTATATACATCATATAAGAAATTTGCGATAGTAACAGAACGATGTTGTCCACCTGTGCATCCAATCGCAACAGTAAAATGATTCTTACCTTCCTTTGTATACTGTTCAAATGCATAATCTGTAAATGCTAATAAACGCTGAATAAATTCCTGTGTCTCAGGTTTATCCATGACATAGTCATATACTTCTTTATCATTTCCTGAGAAATAACGAAGTTTCTCATCCCAGAATGGATTTGGCAAGAAACGTACATCAATCATCAAATCTGCATCGAGTGGTACACCATACTTATAACCAAAGGAAATAAAAGAAATCGAGAATGAAGGTATCTGCTTCTTAGCAAAATATGATTCTAGCTTTTTCTTAAACTCCTTTTCAGATGAGAAGGATGTATCGATTGTAATCACATTATTATCAAGATTCTGTTTGAATCTATGTCTTTCTTCTGTGATAGCTTCTTCAAGGGTATTTGCGGTATTACTTAATAATAATGGGTGAATACGTCTTGTACTCTTATATCGATTTAATAGTACGCTATCACTGGCATCGATAAAAAGTACACTAACGGACGCATTTATTCCATTTAACTTACGAGAGAAAATTGGGAAGTCTTCTGCCGATGTACTTAACGCAATATAACTATATCTTGGGTCAGTTGAGGCCTCTATCATATCCACGAACTGGTCCACGAGCACGACTGGATAGTTATCAATAATGTGATACCCCATATCCTCTAAAATACGGGTTGCTGTACTCTTGCCAGCACCGCTCATTCCACTTACAAGTATGATTCTCTTACTAACTTCCATATCCAATTACCTCGTTCCTATTTTATCATCCGAGTTTAACCTTCTCAATTTTGTGAAAGTCATAACTGTTCTTCTCATTTTATACCATTCTTATTATACTATTTATAATAGTAACGTTAATAGGAGAGTTATATATGAACACACCAATTGTTAGTATTATTGTCCCTGTATATAATGCCGCAAAACCACTCGATAGAGATAAAACTGTATTACATCGCTGTATCGATAGTATTTTGAATCAAGAATATCGCGACTACGAACTAATCATCGTAGATGATGGAAGTAAGGATGAATCCGGAAAGATTCTCGATGAATACGCCGCAAAAGATAGTCGTATCAAAGTCATCCACAAAGAAAACTCAGGTGTATCAAATACCCGTAATCTCGCAATACAAAATGCACGAGGAAAATATATACAATTCCTCGATGCGGATGATTGGATTACAACTGACGCCACTAAATCACTTGTCCGTACAATGGAAGAGTCAAAGGCAGATCTAGTTATCGCAGACTTCTATCGTGTCGTAGGAGAAAACACATCCCATAAAGGAAGAATTGACTCTGACAAAGTCCTTACAAGAGATGAATTTGCGGACTACATGATTCAAAATCCAGCGGATTATTATTACGGTGTACTTTGGAATAAGCTATATAAGAAATCCATCATTGATGCCTATCATCTCAAGATGGATGCTAGCCTTTCTTGGTCAGAGGATTTTATCTTCAACCTTGAATATCTACTCCACGTAAAACATGTCGCTCCATTACAGTTACCAATCTATTATTATGTAAAAACAGAAGGTTCTCTTGTGTCCCAAAGCCGCTTCGATATTCGTAACATCGTAGACATGAAACTATCTGTCATTAAATACTATGATAACTTCTATAAATCCATCTACGATGAGAAAGAATATACTCGCAAACGCCCAGAAATTATGAGCTTCTTAGTAGGCTTTGCGACAGATGACTCAGCCATCTCCTTCTCTACAAAGAAACTTGGAGAAGAAATCGTTCCAGTCGCAAAACTAAGTGACCATAAACAAGATGCGATACTACATAACTACTACACCACAAAACTCTTAGAGCGTTTATTACAACGTATCTCAACGGAAACAGGCTTAAGTCCCAATGAACTCATTGTCATTCATTATCTAAATTGTTTCCCACATTCAAATGTTACAAAAGATATGTCTCTATTTACAGATGTTAACCAATTACTTTTGGTGCCATTACTAGAAAAACTTGTATTTAATGAATATGTCACAAGGGAAAAGTCTAGTGATTTTGAAACATACTACTCTCTGAGCCAAAAAGCAGAATCTATCACAAAGCAACTCAATCAGTTAACGCAAGATTTCGACTCTATTCGCTTTGCAGGTATTGATCCATCAACACAAGAATTACTACAAACCACAGAAGAGACAATCTACGAAAATATTCGCAAGAAATTACTATAACCAAATATACAATGGGTTCTAACCACATATGTGATATAGAACCCATTTTTAACTGTTAATTAGTTTGTTTCTATCTCAATAAAAGACTGCTTTACTTCGGTTAGTTCTTTTAACTTTTTCTCTAAGACACTTGAATCCATTCCGTTTTGAACCGCAATTTCATAATACTTATCAAATTCAGGATGATTATTCTGTTTTACTACTGCTAGAATTTCCGCAAAGAATCCCCAAACATTGTTGTAACTTCTTGTGGAGCGATAGTCTTCTCGTTTAGGCATCCATTGTAATTTGATAAAGAATTTATATAAGATCTTACTCCAAGTTTCCGCATCATCGTCATAACAGAAAAACTTCGCTTCTAACAGGCTCCCAAAACGTCTATCCCAGAACTTTACAGTATCGGGTAAATACCAAGTATTACGAGTATCTCTACATATCATTTCAATTGCGATTTGTTCCAGTATTACACTTGGATCACCACCAGCACAGCTATAACTTCCAGCTACCATGCTTTGAGCTGCCTCTTCCTTTAATTCTTCATAGGCTGTTTTGCTATCTAGTAAAGCCATCGCAATTTTTGCACGGTCACCAAACGCTTTTCCTACACTCAACATCCGATATTTCTCAAGTTCACTCATACTTCCTCCTAGATTTCTTTCTACTCTTTTTGTGTGTTCTTATCACCTATGGAATTATCGTGTTAATTTACGATTCATATACTTAGGATTCACAAGAAAGATGTATACATTTGTATTTATGATTATCATCAATGTAGACCATAAACCTATATGTAATGTATAACCCAAAACAAACACAACAGTTTGGATTAAACAATACAATGATTCAATCTTCGTGTTCTTCGCTCTTTGTTTTAGATCTTTTTCATATCGATGATTACTTGCCATCCATATCGAACATGCAAGTAACGGGCATAATTTCATAACTGTCTCTAAGACGATTGTATTCGAATCACCCCATGGATAGATACATGCATTTAAAAAGGCAGCCTGAAAAATGATTGCAAGTCTAGTTAGATTTGCATGCAGTATTTTATTATTCTCTTTTATCTTTGGTGAATCTTCATCGCTTTCATATGAATCCATTAATAGATAGTCTGTTGTGACACCGAATAACTTACTCAGTTGAACAATATTATCTGCATCTGGTAAAGCTGTACCATTTTCCCAACGTGAAACCGCTTGGCGAGATATATTAACTTGCCCTGCTAGTTCTTCTTGAGACATTCCCTTTGACTTACGTAGGGTTCTAATCTTCTCTGAGATGTTCATTTGTGATTTTCCCCTCTCATTTACAACTTCATTCTATTATCCTTATTAGTTTACTTCCATCACAAGAACTTTATATATACGCAACATATGTTTACATTTATCTTTTAAATTTTGAGATGGCTATTCTTTATTCAAATTATATCATTTTCTATCAACCATCTTTAGGGAAAGTATAACAACACATATAAAAAACCAAGCCAGATTATTCATCCGACTTGGTACATTTTTTATAACTTTTCGTAAGTCCAACCGTGTGTCTCTTTTAAAATCTCTTTTAGTTCAGATAAATCTCCGATAATTGCATTTGGTTGTGCAGATTCTAATTCTCCAAGTTTTAACTTGTCACGTTCGTCTGCTGTTGGATCATTACGCTTTGGATAGAAACCAATCGCATAACATCCAGCTGCCTTGGCTGCTAAGATATCTGACTTACTATCACCGATGTAGATACAGTTATCATGACCTTCTTTTAATCTCTTACATGCATATAGGATACCTGCAGGAGATGGCTTTGCCTTATTGTACTGATCACGGCCAACCACCACATCGAAATAAGATAACTTAAACTGTCTTAGCCATGAATCACAAGATTCTGTTAAACGTGAAGACACAATACCTAACTTATAACCATCTTCCCACAAGTCATGTAAAACCTCTTCTGTATGTGGAAATAGTGTTACGTCATTGGACCATGAGAATGATCCTTGGTATGTACGGTATTCTTCAGCTAGCTTGGCATCATCCTGTTCAGGGAAGAATTCCTTGAAGGATGTCCGCAAAGGCTGAATGAATACCTTTCTTTGTTTATCAATCGTAAAGTTTTTTATGTTGCTGTATTTTTTGAAGAAATATCCAAAGCACAACAATACCATACGACGGCTATCCATCAGTGTTCCATCTAAATCAAATAAGATAACTGGCTTATCTAATGGGTGTGTATGTAGATAGATATAGCCAAGTAAGGCAACCACTACACTAAGACCCGCCATGATGACATCATGTGTACCACGTACATCCCACTTGAATACGGTAGCCAAGAATGAAATTAAGCCGAACCACATAAATGTAGTAGCTGCTGTTTCACCACGTCTTCTACCTTCACGGTAACGGTGAATTTCAAACCAAATAATCAAGAAACCAATAAAGTCTAGTGCGATTACAAACCATAATGTATGTGCGGATATTGCTCGACCTATTCTTGTAATCGTAATCATCAACATCGCAAGCGGTGCCGTCATATCGAGTGCACGGCGCCAACTCATATAGTGTTCGCGTGTATAAACCCATGTGCCTAACGCTACACCAATCAATCCACCGGTCGCATCATAGCCTCCGTCAGTAATCAAGAAGATGTATGGCGTATATTTCATATACTCAGAAAGATTACCTAGTACCCAGAATAAACGGCTAAAGATAAAGCCACCAGCAGCGCAGAACAAGAATAATTCAACTGCTACGATACGTTTATAACCATGTTTCTTGTTTTCTTTTAATAAGAATATAAATACTACAATTACAGCGAATAGCGCTGCCACGAGATATGTTGGAATGCGAAAATTCCCTATCTTCAATAAAGTTATATCATCGGGGAAAAATGTCATTTTATTCATCCTTTCCTACAAAACGAGAAAATCGTTCGTTGATTTCGGCAGCTCCACTATAGCCTGCCTCTTGCAATCTAAAGTTTCTAACTGCTGATTCAACCAAAATAAAGGTATTACGACCTGCACTGACTGGAATCACAATTGTCGGTACAAGAACACCAAGAATCTTTGTATAGCATTGTGTTTCATCACCAATACGGTTATATTCCGCATCTCTTTCAAATGGTACCATGCGTATAACAAGTTTTACTTCAGCACGATCTGCGACCGCAGAAGCACCGAACATCTTTTCAACGTTAATAACACCGATACCACGGATTTCTAGTAAACCCTTTGTGATTGCTGGTGCGTGTCCATAAATACTATTTTGGATATGCTGTACATCTACACGGTCATCTGAAATGAGTACCTGACCATCACGAATCAGGTCTAGAGCAGTTTCAGATTTACCCATACCGCTCTCACCAAGAATCATGACACCTAGACCATATACAGACATCAAAACACCAGACATTGTATCGATAGGTGCTAACTTTTCATCCAAGAATGTGATTAAATCCGCAGTTAAGCGGTACGTTTCTAGATTTGTACGTAACACAGGGAAGTTGTTATGTATTGCGACTTCTCTTAGTATAGGTGGAATCTCATTTCCACTCGTAATAATAATACATGGAGTTAGACCATCCATTAAGAACTGGAATCTAGCTCGCTGGTCCTCCTCACTCATCGTTCGAATAAACTCTGATTCTTTATTACCGATGATAACGATACGACGAGGTTCCGTACTCTTAAACACACCGGCAAGTTCAAATCCAGGGCGATTTAAGTCCTGAATAACTGTCCATCTATTTAAAGAAGAATCATCTCCTGTTAGTTGTTCTAACTGAAAGAAAGATACAATATCACGAATTCCTACTTTTTTCTCATAAGTTTTTTCTGACATATCGTCCTCCATCAATATTACTTATTATAACATGACTTATAAATCATGTAGATATGTTAGTTTTATACAAACATATACATCTATAACCACCAAAATCCCTCAAATAGCCCCTAATAGTAACCATGATTTACTCCTTAAACAGGTCATAGTACATTTCTTTCATATGTAGAATTTAGGTATATACTGTAACTTGTTTATTCTTTTAAATTGGTATGCGTTATGATAGTTGCGTTTTTCAACATATCTTGTGTAATGTAATCTATTTTAAATCTAAAGAAATTATTAATTTGTTATTATCAATTCGAGATTATATAATAAGTCGTTGGAAAGGTGGCTATAGTTATCTGATGAATGCATGTAAACTTTTGCGTAAATCAATATTCTATGGATTGTTATGTACTATATTTGTTGGTACATCTTTTAGTCGTCCATTATCTGTACAAGCAGAAACAATTACGGCATATACAAGTGATACTCCTAATGGGTTACCAGAAGATGCGTTTAGCGACTATTGGAAGATGGCCACCAAAACATATACCTATACACCACAAGTGGATGACTATACAACTGTACAGGGAGATCATTCATCACTTACAAGCCCAAACCAAATCAAACCATATGAATCCTTTGTGGAAAATCCAACCACTGCACTTTTTCAGAAAGTATCTGATTTTACAGTTTTAGATTCTCAAGAATATGATAGTTCTTTATTCTCTGATTATACTTTGAAATATACAACGGATGAAGATGCCGTAACAAACTATATCAACGCGCATCCGGAACTATCTACCGTCACAGACCATCGCATCTTACTACCAGTTTTTGAGTTTGATACCGATAATGATTTAGCGACTTTCCAAAATAATTTTGACACCGACCTTGCTAACGGCCTAATTCCTGCAGGCGCAGTTGGTCGTGATAATCAAGCTGTCATTGACCCAAGCCAACCACTTGGTCAATATTCACTAGAAAAGACATTGACATATGATGCTGTACATGGCTTCTATTACATCTACCAATTACATGTAGGTATCGCTGATGTGGACCGCCAAATCACTACCTTTGTGGATAGTAATGGAAATGAAACAGAAATGAATGGACTCTACACAGCACCTGCAGTATTGGGTAACGATATCCTAGACCACAAGAAAGTTTTCCACTATCTCATCCCAGAAGGAAAAGAGGGCGATGGTAATCTGGTACGCCCTGCCATACATATCACACGTACTTACTATTATTACAAGTTAGCCCATACTGCTTATGTTAGTGATGATGGCACAACCCTTAAGACAATGGATGAAGGTCTTCAACCAGCACCAGCCACAATTTCATCCTATACATATAACCATACAGACGAAGCGGCAGCCGTCCCTACTTTAGATGTAGATAAAGTAACACAACGCTTATTAAATCAACTCAAAGCACAAGATGTAACTCAACTATTCTCTGGCGCTAACGCTACGCAAGTTGGTGATATTGTCATTGAGAAAGACGCAAATAATATTCCAAGTGTTTTTGTCTTGGAACCTAGTGGACTTTCTTATAATATTTCTTATGACGAAAATGGTAATCTTCGTGTAATCGACCATGATGGAAACCCTGTCTACTACGATAACACTTACCAAGATATCTTATATACAACAGCTACAGATGATTCCTTAGCAGTTGGTGAATATCGGGTTACTTACTCGCTTTCACCTCTTATCCATGATTTATATCGCATGGATTCTGTACAACATCTCTTTGTAAATCTTGTTGTAGGTACACGCGATGATAGTCGCATGGAGAATCCTGTTGATCGAACCCATGTATATACTAGAGTTCCTACCCCAACAACACCTACTTCACCAAATACACTAGAACACACACCAAATACAGCGGACTACAGTCATACTTCACGTGATGCGTTTGTTTTAGGAATTTCTTTATTCCTTGCGGTATGTATTTCCTTGTTTAGAAACCATATTGAAAATTCTCCATGTTAGTTTTGCCATATCCAATGTGTACCCAAGTATTCTTAGAATACTTGGGTATTTTTTATCTTTTTATTGATTTTTGATAAAACGGCTCGAAAAAACAATCAATAAAACATACAATAGATAATGAATTATTTTAGAAGAGGTGAATGATTCAGTGAATAGCGTCCGTCAACATTTCAAATATTTTATTTATACTTATATTATCTTTTTTATTTATGATTCTAGAGATTCTATTAAAGAAACCTGTTGATACTTTCTTTAAGAAACATCAGATTGATGAGAAACAGATTGGCTTACGTCTCTTTCGATTTATAAAGTTATTTATTATCGTCATCATTGGCGAGCTATTCTTCAGAGCTCAGACTTTAGCAGTTGGATGAACGATGTTTAGCAGTATCTTTACAAACTTCAATCTATCCACATTTACGGAAACATTACCCTTCTTACGTTTGGATACGATTGACTGGATCATTGTGATTGTCGGAACAATCATTACATTCCTTGTGGATATCTATAAGGAATTCCACGGCTCTATCCGTAGTGCCATCGCACAAAAACCAATATGGTTACGATGGCCCTGGATATGATATTGTTGCGATGATATACGCAGAATTCTAATTGTAAATACCTTATATAAAGGATGGCAATTTTCAGCCATCCTTTATCACTATTTGTATTTTTCAGCCTGTGTATTCCACATTTGGTAGTACAGTCCTTTTGTATCCATTAGTTGGTTATGATTACCTTCCTCTATAATCATTCCATTATCCACAACTAAGATACGATCCATATCACGAATGCTTGATAGTCGATGTGCAATTACAATCGTAGTTGTAGTACTTGCCATATTATATATTAGTTTCATAACTTGCTCTTCTGCTATTGGATCTAATGCCGAACTTGGCTCGTCAAATAATAGTAATCCAAATTCACCATCCAATATACGAGCAATCGCAAGTTTTTGTATCTCACCAACTGACAATACAATTCCATTATCAGAAAATTCTTTTGTTAGTTCATTTTCATGATTTTTTAATTGTTGCATGAGGTGAACTTTATCTATAGTAAAGGATATGCCATCTTTTTGATGTTCTGAATAAATATCTAAATTTTCTTTTATAGAAAATGCATATACATTTGAGTCTTGAAATACTGTTCCAATATACTTTCTATACTCTTTGGTATCATACTTTTTGATGTCTATGCCATTTACTTTAATATACCCATCTGTTGGATCGTATAGTCTAAGTAATAATTTTATCAGTGTAGATTTACCTACACCATTTTTACCAACAATCGCAATCTTTTCTCCGGCATTAATATGAATGTTTACATTATTTAATACCGGTTTCCCTTTATCATATTCAAACTTCACATTTTGAAATGTAATTTCATATGGAATTTGTACTGTACTTCCTACACAATCCTCAATTACCGGTTTCAATTGATAAAACTCTTGGATTCGCTTTGCATAGATATCAATCTGATGAATATCTTTAACTTGATCAAATAATTCTGTTAAACAATCACTAATCTTGTTGATAGATAAGATTGCAGTTATCCAGACGGCACTGGCAAGTAACGAATTTTCTATTATACTCTTCAATAAGAAAAGCATGGACAATAACATCATAAAATGATATGCAAAGCCACTGAATACAGCCCATTTACAAAGGCTCTTTGCATAATCTTTCATATAACTTTCCTGTTGTGAGATATTTCTATCATATTGTTTTAGAATAATATCTTTTAATCTTGTTGTACGAATATCTGCACTATACTCTTTTAAATAAAATAAACGCTGTATATAAGAGAATTTTCGATTGGTATGTACAACTTTCTTCTGCCTTTCAATATAGTACTCATTATATTTAAAATATCCATATGTTCTTAATATTGTCCCAATTAGAATTAAAACCAAGATAATAGGATTAATTGTAAATAAAAGTACTGCTAAGGATAGTATTTGCCCTATTGACGCAATACATCTGGTTAGTACCGAGAATGCTTTACTCGATTGTTCTGCAGTATGTTCTATTGCCCAGGTATAGTTTTCATAAAACTCTGACTTATCTAAATGACAATAATCTACTTTCGCAGAAAATTCATAAATTTCTCTATTGATATGCGCCTCTACAAGGGCTTCTGATACATCTTTAAAATAAATATTATATAAATCTTCAATTGCTGGAATCAAAAAATCAATTAGCTGAAATCCAATAATACCAATAATAATTTTTACAGCAGGACTCTTTGTATCGATAGAAGAAATAATAAATTCAGGAAAGATAACATCACAAAAATTTAGAAAAGGCACTAATATTCCAAAGAATACTAGCGAAAAAACAAAATATTTTTTTGCATATCTTATATAAGGTTTTAATAACCATAGCCAATTTTTCATGTAATAACTCTTTGGCATTGATGTGCCAATCCTTATATTATTTATAACATTATTTTGTAGAATCAAAAAGCAGGCTAGTTATAATAGTGCATCTGCTCTAATTAACTATATCCTGCTTTTTAATTTATTTTTGGTGTTCTTTTGTCCACTCAATTGTTTTCTTTAAATACTGACCTGTCCAGCTTTCTTTGACTTTGATGATGTCTTCAGGTGTTCCTTGGGCAACGATTGTTCCACCACCATCGCCACCTTCAGGGCCTAAATCAATAATCCAGTCAGCACACTTAATTACATCTAGGTTATGTTCAATGATGATAACTGTATCCCCGTTGTCCACAATTCTTTCAAGCACTGCGATTAAACGATTCACATCATCTGTATGTAGACCGGTTGTAGGTTCATCTAAAATATAGATAGTTTTACCAGTTGGACGCTTCTGTAATTCACTGGCGAGTTTAACACGTTGTGCTTCACCACCAGAAAGTGTTGTAGAGGACTGTCCAAGCTTGATGTAATTTAATCCTACATCAGAGAGTGTTTGTAATTTATTCTTGATCTTTGGATGATTTGCGAAGAAATCTAAAGAATCTTCAACTGTCATCTCTAATACATCATAGATATTCTTACCCTTATAAGTACACTGTAATGTTTCTTCGTTATATCTCTTACCATGACATACTTCACATGGCACATAAACATCTGGCAAGAAGTTCATTGAGATTACCTTTACACCATCCCCTTGGCAAGCTTCACAACGTCCACCCTTGACATTGAAGGAGAATCTTCCTTTTTCATAACCGCGTAATCTCGCCTCTGGTGTCTTAGCGAATATATCACGAATATCATCGAATACTCCTGTGTATGTAGCAGGGTTTGAACGTGGTGTACGTCCAATCGGATCTTGGTCAATCTGTACTAATTTATCGATGTTCTCAAGTCCCTTGATAGACTTATACTTACCTGGGTTCGCTTTTTGTTTTCCAAGGTTTTGTTGGACGGCTTTCATGAATACATCATTAACTAATGTACTCTTACCAGAACCAGATACACCTGTTACAAGTACCATCTTCCCTAGCGGGAATTTTACATTAATATTCTTCAGGTTATGTTCAGATACACCCTTCAGTTCTACAACCTTTCCACTACCTTTACGACGTGTTTCAGGCATAGAAATGACTTTTCTACCAGATAAATATTGTCCTGTAATGGAGTTTGGAGAATTCTTGATTTCTTCTGGTGTGCCATTCGCAATGACTTCGCCACCATGGATACCTGCACCAGGTCCAATATCCACAATCCAATCTGAATGTAACATCGTATCTTCGTCGTGTTCCACGATAATAAGTGAGTTTCCAAGATCTCGCATATTTTGAAGAGTCTTGATTAACTTACTATTATCACGTTGGTGTAAGCCAATGGATGGCTCATCCAATACATATAGAACTCCTGATAGTCTTGAACCAATTTGAGTTGCTAGACGAATACGTTGTGCTTCACCACCAGAAAGTGTTCCTGCCAAACGATCAAGTGATAGGTACTCTAGACCTACATCCTTCAAGAAGGATAAACGGTTACGAATTTCTTTGAGTACTAACTCCGCAATCTTTGTCTTTTCAACATCTAGCTTTAGATTGTTAATCCAATCTAGTGCTTTGCCTACGGATAGTTGTGTAAACTCACAGATATTTTTATCTCCAACACGTACACTGAGTGCTTCTGGATTGAGTCTTTGTCCATGACACTTCGGACATACTGACTCTACCATGAAAGAGTGATACCACTCTTTACTCATAGAGCTGGTTGTTTCTACGTAACGACGTTCAATCATATTCTTAATTCCTTCGATGAAGTCATTACGATTATAACTATTACCACCTGAGGATGTGATGGTATAACGAATAGGCGCATCACTACCGTAGAGAATAACTTCTAACTGTTTCTTTGTAAAATCTTTGATTGGTGTATCCAAATCAATCTTGTAATGCTTTAGCAGGACTGCGAATGTCTGCCATTCGATATTATCTGTACCGATAATGTTCTTGTAGTAGCGAATACCACCTTGACGGATAGACTTAGAGCGATCTGGAATTAAGTTATCCACATCGACTTCTTCTGTAATACCCAAACCATGACAGTTATCACAGGCACCGATTGGCGCATTAAATGAGAATAAGCGCGGTTCTAGTTTTGGCACTGTAAAGCCACAGATATGACAAGAAAAGTGCGTAGAGAAATCCATTTCTTCTTCCCCATTAAGGACAATCGCATGTCCATCCGCAAGATTTAGTGCTGTTTCTATGGAATCATATACACGTGATCTAGATTCATCTGTCTTAACGATACGGTCAATTACCACATCAATATCATGACGTTTGTTCTTTTCTAATTCCGGTTCATCCTCTAACATCACAACTTCGCCATCGATACGCACACGGATATAACCATCTTTCAATAGCTTCGCAAATACATCTTTAAAGCTACCTTTTTTATTTCTAACCGTAGGCGCAAGTACAGTTAACTTACTACGATCTGGTAAGTCCATCACCTGATTAACCATTTCTGTAATAGTTTGCCCTGTGATTGGAATATTGTGATTAGGACAGTATGGTACACCTGTTCTTGCGTATAGAAGACGCAAGTAGTCATAGATTTCTGTTACAGTTCCAACCGTAGAACGTGGGTTGTTGGACGTAGTTTTCTGGTCGATGGAAATTGCCGGAGATAATCCTTCAATTAACTCAACATTTGGTTTTTCAACACCACCTAAGAACTGTCTTGCGTATGCGGAAAGGGATTCTACATAGCGTCTTTGTCCTTCGGCGTAAATCGTATCAAAGGCAAGTGAGGTCTTTCCACTTCCTGAAAGACCTGTCATCACTACCATTTTATTGCGAGGTATTTCCAAGGAAATATTCTTTAGGTTATTCTCCTTGGCACCTCGTATTGTAATCTTATCTAATTCCATTACTTCTTTACCTCCTCACAAAGGTCACTTAACATCACCCAAGCCTCACGCGGGGAAAGATTATCTGGGTCAACTTGTTTGAGTTTCTCCATTAAAGCTTCTGTACGTGGATCTTCTTTATGCATTTCTACCAATTGATAGTTTTGTTGTACAACTCTCTTGGTTGACTCTAATTCCTTCTGTAAGTCTTTTGCCCGATTTAATACTGCATCTGGTAATCCCGCAAGTCTTGCGACATTAATACCATAAGAATGACCAGCTGGGCCATCTGCCATCTTATATAAGAATGTGACTTCATCGTTATTTTCTTTGACGACTACATGCATATTCTTCACATTTGGAAGATTATCCGAAATCACGGTTAATTCATGATAGTGTGTACTAAACATTGTTTTAGCGTGAATACAAGTTGCGATATATTCAATCATTGCCTGTGCTAATGCCATACCATCATAGGTAGATGTGCCTCGACCAATCTCATCAAATAAGATTAAAGATGCGGAGGTCGCCTCCTGCAAGGCAAGGTTAGCTTCTGACATCTCTACCATGAATGTAGATTGTCCACTAAGGATATCATCCGAAGCACCAATACGTGTAAAAATCTTATCGAAGATAGGCATGATACAACTCTTCGCCGGAGCGAAACATCCCATCTGTGCCATGATAACGATTAATGCAGTTTGACGCATATAGGTTGATTTACCACCCATGTTTGGACCAGTAATCAGTAAGATATCCTGGTCTTTATGCATATCCGTGGAGTTTGCGACATACTTTGGATTCTTCATCATATCATCCAAGATTGGATGCTTCCCATTTTCAATGAAGAGACGGTCCTCATCAAACTGTGGACGTACATAACCGTACTTGGCAGATACTTCTGCCATGGCAACCTGTGCATCAACCTCTGCCAAAAACTTACTTAACTTCTGTAATCTTGGTAAGTATGCACGGATTTCATCTAATATCATTTGGAATAATTGTTTCTCAATTCGAATCGCATTTTCTTCCGCATGTAAAATTGCGTCTTCTTTCTCCTTTAATTCTGGAGAGATAAAACGCTCGTTATTTGTTAATGTTTGACGACGGATATAACCCCAATCATCCTGTACAGCTTGTGCGGCTGCTTTGGAGATTTCAATATAATAACCAAAGACTTTGTTGTAGCCGATTTTGAGTGTCTTAATACCGGTTCTTTCTCTTTCTTTGGCTTCTAATTCCGCAATGAAAGTTCTACCGCTATGTTGAATCTTACGTGCCTCATCGAGCTCGGCATTATAACCATCTCTAAACATTCCACCATCACTAATTTGTACAGGTGGATTATCCACAAACGCATCTTTCAACTTCTGGTAAAGCTCTTGTAACGGATCAACTTTACGCTTTTCATCAAAGACAGTCTCATCTAATGCATGCATGATAGATGGCACTTCTGCTAAGGTCTTTGTCAAACGTTGACAATCTACCGCATTTGCCGTATTCATCGCACATCTAGCAATTAGTCTTTGTAAGTCATAAATATTACTGAAACTATCACGTAATTGTTGTCTTTGCATGAAGTTTTGAATTAACCATTCTGTCTTATTAAAGCGTGCTTCAATCTTCTCTCTTGAAACAAGTGGCTTTTCAATCCATTTACGTAACTGTCTTGAGCCCATCGATGACTTACACGCATCTAAAAATGACCATAGTGTAATTGCCTTACCATTTTCATGTAAAGACTGGACGAGCTCTAGATTCTGACGTGTCGCAAAGTCCATATATAACACTTCATCTTCACGTTCGATGCGTGTAACCTGTAAGTGACCTAACATGTGCTTCTGGGTATTTTCCAGATAGTTTAGCATACGTCCATATGCTTGCATGTCATAATCTTTGAGGATACCTTCCGTCAATGGTAGATACTCCTCTTTGATACGTGTTTCATCACAATAAGAAATGACAATCTGCAGCTCTCTAAAACTCTTGAGCGTCTTTTCTTTAAAATCACTAGGTACTACAACTTCACGTACATTTGAACGCAGTAGTGTCTGCATTAACAACACATCTTTATGCTCGATATTCTGTACATAGTTTTCACCAGTACTCATTTCTACAATCGCAAGAGAATACCCATATCCATAATCAGTAATCGCAGCTAAATATACAGAGGCTTTTTCATCAGAGATTTCTTGCATCACAGTACCTGGTGTAATCACACGAATGACATCACGTGTAACTAGACCAACCGCTTCTTTTGGATCTTGTGTCTGTTCACAAATCGCAACTTTAAAACCACGGGATACAAGTCTTGGGATATACGCAGCTGCCGCATGATGTGGAATACCACACATCGGTACACGTTCCTCAACACCCGCATTCTTTCCTGTTAGTACAAGGTCTAATTCTTTCGAAGCAATCTTCGCATCATCAAAGAACATCTCATAGAAATCGCCTATGCGATAGAACAAGATTGCGTCTTCATATTCTTTTTTGACTGCAAGATACTGCTGCATCATCGGTGTATAATTTTCTGCCATATTCGCCTCTCAAAACATATGTATTATAGCATAGTTATGTACATTCCTTATGGTCCAAGACCAATGTAAAACTGGCATTTATCGTTTGCATTGTGTTATTTCGACTATAATCGAAATAACATTAATTATTTCTTATAGTTTCGAGTATAGTCGAAATAGAAGTCAAAATCGTTATATGTTTCGACTATACTCGAAACATATTTATAAAATCCAATATAAATAAAACTCTACAGTTAAAATTCACTGTAGAGAAATATATTTATTTACATCACTGTACGTAAGGAGTTAATAATCCCCTTCTGCAAGAAATATGATTTTGCGCCATAGAGTAATGTATATACATTTTCATCTCGTGTGATACTAATTGAACCTAGATCCATTAGTTCTTTTTCATGTACAATCTCTTTATCATAGACCGTAATCACAAGTGAAGTGACATCAGCCTCAACATGTTTGATGTTCTCTTGTCCGCCAATATGTTTGATGATTTGTTTTACCATCTTTTCACCTTCATCACGAACAATTAGACCTGTAGATAGATGTCGGAAGTATAATCTTGTAGCTAAGAAGTATACGATTGCGGAAATCACACCAATAATTACAACGATAATCAAATTACGATATAAACTTGTAAATTTTAAATAGCTTAATAATTCTGGTAGTGTTCCTATCGTTGCGGTTACTGCATTGGTATCACTTGTAACATAACCTAGATTGACATGTAGTGTTGAAAATAATCCGTATAAAAATCCGTTATATCCAAGATGGAAAAAGAACAGTAATGGACTTACCATAAACATCATAATTTGTAGAGGAATTGTTGTACCTGAGATTAAAGAAATTAGTGTACCTACAATGCAGAGTCTTTTGACTTTTGCACGTTGCCTTTTTGAAGTACCAATACTATACATCCCCCAAATCATTGCTGGAAGCGCAAAGATATTCATAACATAATACGGCGCGAATAATCTTCCTACCCCGGATGTAAGGGTTCCTGCAGCTAACTGTGCTGTCCATACATTTGCGTCGCCCACTACCGTAGCACCTGCAATATTTGTCCATGACCCACCCGATGCCGTATACCATAGTGGTTGTCGAATGAGCGCATTCAAGTGAAATAGTTGTAGGAAACGATCTGTGATTCCATAAAGAATCATATTGAATGGGCTACCTAAATCAGAAGAAATGTAGTTAACTAACCGTACAATAAATAGGATACAGTATGGCCATATTACACCAAATACTGCACCTGCCAATAAACAATATACAACTGTTTTCAATAGCGCATCAGACTGTTTAATTGGAGATGATTGTCCAATCCCATGATGATTTGTTTGGCATGCGATATACGTTATCATCGTTACGATAATCGTTCCAATCATACCTGTTAATATTGGATAATGGGCAGAACCAGATAAGTAACTAACTGACGAAGTAGCTGTACCAATATTGAAAACCGCATTATATGCATATGATGGTAGAACCGGTGCTGGCACAAACATTGTTGCGATATGGAATGCAAAATAACCAACTACACCTGTAGCGACTGTTACAGAACTATTTTTCTTCTGTGTTAATAGTCTTAATAAAATAAATAATGGCGCATACATTAAGATCGTACGAGCGATAATTCCTAATGATTCCCCCACCAAGAAAACACCATCATTTGCGATGATAGTGACTAATCCATATGTAGGATGAAGAATCAAATTTGATACACCACACAGGAAACAAGCAAATGCAATTACAATGAGTGGAAATTTCAAGATTTGAAAATATGAATGCATGTATTGCATACTAGCCTCCTATTAAAATAGTGAATTTAATTTTTTAAAATAAGAAATCTTCTTTCCTTTGATCATGCGTACACGCTTTTGATCACAAACACGAATCTCAAACTCTTTCATATCATCAATTGGATAAACATCAGAATCTACACCAAGAATTGCTTTTTCAAAGCTTTCAGAACTTAACTTTACTTTCGTATCTTTACTTAATACAATCGGCGCATACAGTGAACGCGATTTACTATGATGGATACCTGCAATCTCGGAAAGCTCGATTAAATCTAAACCCTCTTGAATTACTGCTCCACCTAGAGAGCGATTATATGCAGTAGAGCCAAGTTGTGTACATACACACATACCCGTACCACGGAATGTCTCTAAATATTCATCACTGAGATAAACATCTAAGATTTGTGTACGTGCAATATTCTCAACACGGATTTCATTTACCGCATGGTAAACATTTCCATTTACTTCTGTGACAAGTAGTGGATATTCGCTAATTTCATATTCCCCAGATAAATACATCTTTAGTAATTCATCAACTTCATTATCATGATAATCCGTAAAAAAACCTAGCGTTCCTGTGTGTAGACCTAAGAACTTCACATCTGGTATGCGTTCCATGTAATCATGAATTGCTTTGATGTAGGTTCCATCTCCACCAACCACAAATACTGTATCTGGATTTTCTTGGTTATATTCATATTGATGACTTTGTAATACTTGTTTGATTTTGTCACCAATCTGTTTTGATTGGTCATCAAATCTTGTTATGATTGTAAATTTTTCCATAAGTTTCTTCCTTGTTTGTATTATACATCACATTGCTTGAATCCAAATGGATTATAGACGTTTATATAATTTTGCACTCCAAAAATTCATTCCTATTTCATCAATATAAAAGTGCATGATTGCTTTCCAATTCTTTGTAGCAGTACTTAACATCATCATTTCCAGCCCTTTTTTCTTCAGTTCTTTTTCAAGGCTTTCCATCAATTGTTTTCCAATCCCACGTGAGCGATAAGATGGATGTACATAAAGTTCTTCTATCTCAAAGTAATGCATGTTTTTATCTATCACACTTGTTTGTTTATCTTGAATTTCCTCTTTGCCAAAAATATAAGCTATCAGTTCATCATCATACGCCGCTAAGATATAACAATCTTGAAAGTCATCTTCTGTATTGGCTCGATATCCATAACAACTATCTTCTTTTTCCCACATCAAAGATAATTCTAATAGTCTTTTTATGTCTGATTGTTTTGCTTCGTGAATGGTGACCATGGAAGATTTCTCCTTTTCTTAATCTATATCTATTATATGTTTGATTTTCATATTCCGAAACAAAAGAAAACCCGCATCAAGAGATTCCCGATACAGGTTTAGTGATTATTGAACTTTTGTGCCTGGAGTTAAGCCGTTGACTTCAACAAGTCCGATTGTCTTTTCTTCCTTACCAGCTAGTAACATACCCTGTGATTCAATACCACGGATGACTGTTGGTTGTAGGTTAGCAATCATTACAATACTCTTGCCGATGACTTGTCCTGGTGTATAGCTTTGTGCTAAGCCAGAAACAATCTGACGTACTTCACCATCACCTAAGTCTACTTTTAGTACGAAGAGCTTATCCGCATCTGGATGTCTTTCACAAGAGAGGACCTTACCAACGCGCAGGTCAATCTTCTGGAAGTCTTCTACAGTAACAGTTGGCTTCTTTTCAATTTCCTTCTTACGTGCTTTCGCATTGATTTCATTGATCATATCAATTTTAGATTGAATTGCTTTTTCATCAATACGTGCAAATAAGATTTCTGGCTTCTCTGCAACATGGATACCAGTTTCAAGCTTACCAAATTCAGAGATTGTTTCAAAGTCTCTTTGTTGTGTATTTAAGTTATCTAGAATCTTCTTGGATGTCTCTGGGAAGAATGGTTCCATCAATACAGCTGCGATACGTACAGATTCTAATAAGTTATAGAGAACAGTCGCAAGACGCTCAATCTTATCGGAATCCTTTGCAAGTGCCCATGGTGTTGTCTCATCGATATACTTGTTACATCTAGAGAATAAATCAAGGATATCCTGGATTGCGTCAGCCACTCTAAGTTCATCCATCTTCTCGATAACCTTCTTCACAGTGCCTGTAGCTACTGCCTTCAGTTCATCATCAATTGGTTCACTAACATTTGGATTCGCAACAACTCCACCAAAGTACTTATTCTGCATGGAGATTGTACGATTCACTAAGTTACCTAGGTTATTCGCAAGGTCACTGTTAATACGTTCAATCATTAGGTCATATGTCACATGTCCATCTTGTGCAAATGGCATCTCATGTAACATGATGAAACGAACAGCGTCTACACCAAACAACTTCACTAAGTCATCCGCATAAATCACATTACCATGTGACTTAGACATCTTAGAATCACCAATCAATAGCCATGGGTGACCAAATACCTGCTTAGGTAATGGTTCATTCAATGCCATTAACATAATTGGCCAATAAATTGTATGGAAACGAATAATGTCCTTACCTATCAAATGAAGATCAGCTGGCCAGTATTTCTTATAGAGTTCATCATGATTACCATCCACATCATATCCAAGCCCTGTAATATAGTTGGATAATGCGTCAATCCAAACGTATACAACGTGCTTTGGATCAAACTCTACTGGAATTCCCCACTTAAAGGATGTACGTGATACACAAAGATCTTGTAATCCTGGTTTTAAGAAGTTGTTTACCATTTCATTCTTACGGCTTTCTGGTTGAATGAAGTGAGGATGTTCATCGATATACTTCATCAACTGGTCAGCGTACTTACTCATCTTAAAGAAGTAAGCTTCTTCTTTCATTGGTACAACTTCACCACCACAAACCGGGCACTTACCTTCTTCTGTTAACTGACTCTTTGTGTAGAAGGCTTCATCTTCTTGACAATATAAGCCTTCATAATATCCCTTATAGATATCACCCTGGTCATAGAACTTCTTAAAGATCTTCTGTACTTGTCTTTCATGTGATTCATCTGTAGTACGAATGAAGTAGTCATAAGAAGTATTCATAACATCAAACTGTTGTTTGATGACTGCTGCGACATCATCTACGAATTGTTTTGGTGTCTTACCTGCAGCCTTTGCCTTCTCTTCTACCTTTTGCCCATGTTCGTCGGTTCCTGTTTGGAAACGTACATCATAGCCTTCTGCACGTTTAAATCTAGCGATTGCGTCTGCTAGTACAATCTCATAAACATTTCCGATATGTGGTTTTCCTGATGTATATGCGATTGCGGTTGTAATGTAATACGGTTTTTTGTTTTCCATTTTTGCGTACCTCCTCAAAATAAAAGACATCCCAAATGAAAGGACGTCTTGCACGCGTTACCACCTTTGTCTTGCGGATGAATCAATCATCTGCCTCTCTTCGTTGTAACGGACGTCTCCGGGTCATACTCTTCGCATGACCAGCTCCAAGACCATGTTCCATTTCCCCTTCATGCATGTTTTCACCTACCACATACTCTCTACGTTTCTAAGAAAATGTACTCTTCTTTTCATTGCTGTTATCGGTATTATTATACGTTGAAAGTATGTTTTTGCAAAGATACAGAATATACTTTTATATTGTTTGAAACCTTCTCTATCCCCTTTATTCATGCGCTCTACGTAAATAAAACTTGTGTTTTTAACATTGCCAGTATATCATAATAGAGAATACAGGATTTACTTCCGTATCATAGAATAGGAGATTCAAAGGCACAATGGCAACAGGCAAGGTAAAATGGTTTAATGCTGAAAAGGGCTACGGATTCATCACAACTGATGAAGGTAAGGACGTTTTCGTTCATTACTCAGCAATTCAGAGTGAAGGATTCAAGACACTTGATGAAGGCGCTGCAGTAAGCTTCGACATCACAGAGTCTAATCGTGGACCACAGGCTTCCAACGTAACAAAGCTCTAATTAAGAACATTGTACGAACAAAAGAACGGTTTATCCGTTCTTTTTTATTGTTGATAAGTTCAAGAAAAAAGATGGCGTGTACCATCTTTTTGTATCTCTTATTTAAAACTGTCGAATGAGTATTCTTCATATACCTTGGATACAGGTGTATGATTTTCGATTGATTCAATTGTATTCGCAAGCATTTCTGCAATTGATAATACTTGAATCTTTGTCGTACTTGCCTTTTGATCTTCACGAAGTGGAATTGTATCTGTAATCACCATCTTTGTAATAGGTGAGTTTTCAATCTTCGCAATTGCATCACGTGAGAATACGCCATGTGTAATTCCAGTATAGATATCCTTAGCACCATGACGCTTTAAGATTTCACATCCTGCCACAAGGGAACCTGCTGTATCACAGATATCATCAATCACGATGCATATCTTATCCTTTACATCACCAATGATGTTCTGTGCTTCTACCATGTTTGGCTTTGGACGACGTTTATCAATAATTGCGATAGGTGCATCTAATAAATCAGCGACTCTTCTAGCACGTGTAACTCCACCATGATCTGGTGAAACAACTACCAATTCTTCTTTTGGAATCTCTAATTCCTTGAAGTAGCTTGCTAGCATTGGTACTGCTGTAATATCATCGATTGGAATATCGAAGTAACCCTGAATCTGTGCAGCGTGTAAGTCAAATGTTACAACACGGTGAGCCCCTGCAACCTGTAATAGGTTTGCGACTAGCTTCGATGTAATTGGCTGACGTGGTTTAGCTTTACGATCCTGACGAGCATAACCGTAATAAGGCATAATAACGTTAATTTCTCCTGCACTTGCACGTTTACATGCATCGATGCAGATAAGAACTTCCATCAAACGTTCTGATACTGGGTTGCATGTTGACTGAATGATGAAAACAGAACGACCTCTAACAGATTCTTGTGGTTCGACTAAAATCTCACCATCTGCGAAATGTTCAACCTTGATCTTACCTAAAGGTAATCCCAAATGCTTACAAATAGACGCTGCTAGATCGGTGCTTGATGTTAGAGCGAATACGACAGTTTCCTTAACCATGATTTTCCTCTTCTCCCATATGAATGTTGTATATCCTTATTAATTAAAGATGTTTTATAACTATTCGTCAACCCTTACGGCGTACAAATGGTCCGACTGTTTCAGCTTTTGAAACATTTGTGTCTTCTAACCATGTACCTGGTAAAATTTCTGCGTAATCTTCAACAGTTACATCTCCATAGAGATATGTATTAGGGTGGATAATTACATCAGTTCCAAATGTTACATTTGGTCCAATATATGTTGTGTTAGGGTCATAGATTGTAACACCCTTCTTCATCCACTCTGTGTTGATTCTCTCTTGCATGTATTTTGCGGCGTGTGCTAATTCTACATTTCCATTAATACCTTGAACTTCTTGCCAATCATCACACGGAATCGCAACTACCTTCTTACCTAATTTCTTTAAAATATCAACAAGGTCTGTTAAGTAATATTCCTGTTGGGCATTATTATTATTCAAATGCTTGAGTCCTTCAAATAGAGATTGGTTATTGAAGGCATAGGTACCCGTGTTGATTTCACGTACAGCCTTTTCCGCATCATTTGCGTCTTTGAACTCTACGATTTTCTCAACTGTTCCATCTGCACTGCGGATGACTCTACCATACGCACCGTTATCTTCTGGAATCGCCGTTAAGACTGCCATGTCCGCATCACCAATCAAATCATATAACTTCTGATATGTTTCTGGTTTCACGCATGGTGTATCTCCACTAGCGACTAGAGTGATACCTTCTTCATTTGCGAGTTGTTGTGCCTGCATAACCGCATGCCCTGTACCAAGCTGTGGCTCCTGTACTGCAAACTCACACTTTCCAGCCATCGCCGTTTCTACTTCTTCATGCTTATAACCAACAACACATACAATTCTCTCTGTTCCTGATTTCTTCAAACTATTGATGACCATACCTAGCATCGGTACTTCTAAAATCTTATGTAATACCTTTGGTAATTCTGAGTGCATGCGAGTTCCTTTTCCACCCGCCATAATAATTGCGTTCTTCATTTTGTTTTCTCCTATATTTCATGCAAGCATGATTTATCGCGTATGTACTGTTGTCTTTCTAACAAAGTATCTCTTCTTTTTTAATATATCAATGGAACGGTCCAATAACTCTACATCTTTTGTAATACCAAATACAGTTGAACCACTACCCGACATCAGCACGCCATCAAAGCCTAAGTCCAATAAGTCTTGTTTTGCCTTTCGGATTTCTGGCACAAGTGTCATTGCGGCATTTTCCATCGAGTTACCTAAACTGCTGATGATGCCTTCATAATCATTGTATTCTAGCGCTTCTTGCATCGCCTTACAATCCGGATGAATACCTTCTTGTTCATCTACGATATGGAAAGCTTCCGCAGTCGATACACCCTTGCGTGGTTTTATCAGTAATAAGTAGAAATCTGGACTACATGAGAAAGTTGTAATCTTCTCACCAATCCCTTCCACAAATGCAGGTCGATTAAGGATACAGAATGGTACATCTGCACCAACTTCCTTACCAACCGCAATCATCTCATCTTTTGTAAGATGTAGATTACACATACGATTAATCATGCGTATCGCTGCAGCCGCATCTGCGCTACCACCCGCAAGGCCAGCTCTTGTAGGAATGTGTTTCTCTAATCGACAGCAAAATTCGTCTTTTAGATTGTACTTTTCCTGCATGATATGAATCGCCTTTACGATTGTATTCTTATCATTGATCGGTAGATAGTCTCGATTTAATTCCAGTGTCGTTTCTTCCGCAAATTCCATTTCTAAAACATCATAGAAATTGATTGGAACCATAATCATTTTTAAATCATGGTAGCCATCTTCACGTTTTCCCACAACATCTAAACACAGATTTATTTTTGCGTATGCTCGCTCTTTCATTTCATGACCTCATGAATTTGTTTTAATTCATCGATAGTTAATTCCTGTGCACGTTTATTTACAGGGATATTTGCCTTCTCTAGTATCTCTGTTGCCTTAGAACCGTCATCCAAATATTCTTTCAGATTATTGTATACAGTCTTGCGACGCTGTTTGAAACATGCACGTACTAATTCGAAGAAATCTCGAATCTCTTCATTGCTTGCGTCGTTATTCTTTCTTGCGAATTGGATAATAACACTATCGACAGCTGGAGATGGATTAAAAGATCTTCCCGGCACTGTAAATAAACGCTTGATATCGAATAAATATTGTCCCTCTACAGATAAGGCATTGTATTCAGGATCTTTTGGTTTTGCGACAAAGCGATCACCAACTTCCTTCTGTACCATAACTGTAATATAAGAGATATCTGGATTTTCAAATATCTTAAACAGTACTGGTGTCGTGATGTAGTATGGTAGGTTTGCACATACGGATACAGTTTTATACTTTTCTTTTAATGCATGTACAACTTCATCTAAATCACATGTTAAGAAATCCTGCAAGATAATCTCTACATTAGAATAGTCTTCTAAAGTATGTTCTAGTACTGGAATTAAACCTTCGTCTATCTCAAATGCAAGTACGTGTTGAGCATGCATTGCGAGTTGTTCGGTTAAACTTCCAATACCTGGACCAATTTCGATAACTGCACCTTCACAATGTGACATTTCAGCACAGCGTTCTACGATAATTGGATCAACCAAGAAGTTCTGGCCAAAGCCTTTCTTCGCCCGTAATCCAAATTGGTCTAGTATCTCTTTTGTGCGAGATGGTGTTGAAATTAATTTTTTCATTGATCTATAACCTCTCGTAATTCTTCTTTGGTAATCGCAAGACAGTTTAACCTTGCAAGCATGGTCTTCGCATTGCCATCCCCAACATGGTAGTATTCTCCAACTTTACGTCGTAATTCTGCACTATCAGATTGACCACTTAAACCAATTTCAAATAAATCACTCATCGTTAAACTACCCTTTGGTTCATTGGTGATAGTCACAACATTCTGTAGCGCATTCCACAACGTTTCTTTATCCGCATGTTCAATACCCACCTTCTTCTCTGTACGTGCATTGCGCTTCTCCACAAATGCATTTTTGCAGTTAGGAATATGTTGATTGATGATATGTCGGATTTGATTCCCTGGTGTATCTGGATCAGTAAAGACAATTACACCTCGTGTGCTTGCCGCATAGCGAATCTGTTCAATGACTTTATCGTCAATACTGCTGCCACCTGTCTCTATCGTTTCACAATCAAAGTACTTCTTTAATTGTTGTGTATCATGTCTACCTTCCACAACAATTATCTCATGAATGCGATCCATCTGCTTCCTCCAGGAATCTAGTCCAGTTGGCATCGATTTGTGCAGCCATATCTTCAACTGGTATGTTTCGAATCTCTGCCATCTTTTCTATGATATATGTAATATTGGATGGTTCATTTCGAGTACCACGAACTGGAACTGGTGCCATATATGGCGCATCTGTTTCACTGAGTAAGTAGTTTAAGTCGATCGTCTCTACGACATCTACAGAGTGTCTTGCGTTCTTAAATGTCAACGCCCCACCAAGTGCGATATAATAACCTAGTTTCGTGAATTCTTTTGCCATCTCTTTTGAACCAGGGAAACAATGTAATAACCCCTTCCAGTGATGTTCCTTCATGATATTAAAGGTATCCTGCATGGCATCTCTAGAATGTACTAGGATTGGTTTATTTACTTCTCTAGCAAGTTCGATTAACTTTACGAAGTACTCACGTTGTACAGCACGATCAGCTTCATCTGTAACCCAGTGATACTCTAGCCCAATCTCTCCAATTGCAGTTACCATTGGGTCTTTGGCTAACTCACAGAATTCATTCCAATAGTTCTCATCTACCTTCGTCACATCTTCTGGGAAGATACCTGCCGCAACTTTATAGTTTTCTGGGTCACGTCTTGCAAATTCGATTGCTCGTTTTGTTTCTTCTAGTGATAATGTAATAATCATTAATTTATCCACATGCTTTTCTTTACAGCGTGCGATAACTTCTTCTAAATCTTCTTGAAACTCTTCTCCCATCAAATGACAATGGGTATCTACATAATGTAATTCACTCATCTTATTTTCCCAAACAGAAGCGTGAGAAGATTTCATCTAAGAGATCTTCCTTGCCTGCCTTTCCAGTGATCTGTCGTAATGCAGTCCACGCCTTTTCCAAATCGATTGTTACTAAATCAAGCTCCACACCTGCATGTAATGCATTTACTGCATCGTTCATTGCTTGTTCTGCTTGTAATGCATAGCCAATCTGTCTTTCGTTATTTAGAGTATCGCTATTGGCTGCGATATACTCACTTTGATATTTCTCCACAATCGCATTTGTAAGTTCTGTAATATCTTTCTGAATAGCACTGATAGATATACCTGCATGCATGCTATCTTTATCTTTCTTATTGTATACAACGATACGATTATGATTCTTTGTCTTTTCTAATAGTTCTTGGTCTTCTTCCGTTAATTCTTCAGAACCATCTAATACAACAATCACAAGCTGTGCCTTTTCTAATGCTTGTAGGGATTTGGTAATACCAATTTGTTCAATCGCATCATCACTCTTACGAATACCTGCAGTATCGATTAGATTTAATGTAATGCCATTTAGTCGTACAGTTCCTTCCACAAGGTCTCTTGTCGTTCCAGCCACATCCGTAACGATAGCTTTATCTTCTTCCAACAATGCATTCAACAAGGATGACTTCCCTACATTTGGTCTCCCCAAGATAACGGTGTTAATCCCCTCTTTAATCACTGCAGATTGTTGGGCTGTTACGATAATCCGATGAATATCATCAATCCACTTCTCTGCCTTTGGTAGAATTTCTTCCTCTGTTAATTGATGTACATCATCATACTCAGGATAATCAATATTTACTTCGATATTGGAAATAATTTGTGTCAAATCCTCTTCCAATGGTCGCATTAATTTCGCAACAGAACCTTTTAGTGAATGAATTGCACTCTTTGCGTTAATTTCATCCTTTGCCCAAATTAAGTCATTGATACCTTCTGCTTGGGACAAGTCCATCTTTCCACTAAGGAATGCGCGTTCCGTAAATTCTCCACGTCGTGCCATACGTGCACCCGCACCAAGTATCAGGGACAATACTTTTCTTGTGATATAGACGCCACCATGACAAGAGATTTCCACAACATCTTCACCAGTATAGGATTTCGGTGCACGGAAAAGGCTGACGAGTACTTCGTCAACAGATTCATTCCCTTCTTTGATAGTTGCGTAATGGATTGTATATCCCTTGGCATTACTAAAATCTTTGCCTGTTAAGTCGGTAATGATTTGAATTGCGTCACCACCAGAAATACGAATGACGGAGATGGCTCCCATCGCATCGGCAGTGGCGATTGCGGCTATAGTATCCTGAAACATGCTAACCCTCCAGTTTTCCACTATTATTGTACTAGTTTTATCAACTCTCTGCATGTTAACTCAGAAGTTTTTTTAATGTGTGCTAAGATTAAGCCATGAAACTATCAAATTCTATACAAAATGCCCTTAATGAAATGGGCTATCATTCCCTATTACCGATTCAAGAAACAGTCATCCCAATGATTCAAGATGGAAAAAGTCTATTTGTTTTAGCCAAAACAGGCAGTGGAAAAACTGCATCCTATCTTATTCCTGCGATTGAGCAGGTTCAAGAGAGTGATGATTTTACTTCTGTTTTAATCATCGCACCAACAAGAGAACTCGCAATTCAAATCTCATTAGAGGCGAAGCTATTAGCTTCCTATACAAAAGTACATATCGTAACACTAATTGGTGGTATGGATTCCGATAGACAACTCAACGCACTACGCCATCGTCCGCATATCATTATCGGAACACCTGGTAGATTATTAGATTTATATACACAAGGTGCCTTTGACCTTTCAAAGTTATCACTGTTTATCATTGATGAAGCGGATCAAGTTTACTCAACTGGCCAATCAGAAGATGTAAATCAATTACGAAAAGAAATTCAAGGTGTTCAAACAATTTGTTTATCTGCCACAAAAAATGACACAATTCAAACTTACTTTGATACACCATTTGAAGAAGTGCTGCAAGGAAGTGTATCGGTGAATGAAAAGATTAGTTCTTACTATCTTGAGACAGAAAATAAAAAAGACACATTATTATCTCTTTTGCAATCACTACCAATCACATCGGCGATTGTATTTGTAAACCATCGCAGTACCGCAGTTGAATTATCAAATCTACTACTACGCAATCATATTCTTAGTTCTGCTTTCTCCGGTTATTTTGATGAGAGAAAACGTATCGCCATCATGAGCGACTTCCGCAAAGGTGATATACGTGTATTAGTTGCGACTGATGCGGCTGCTAGAGGTATTGATATCCGTGAGCTGTCTCATGTGATTCATTATGATATTCCTATTGATACTGAAACATTCATTCATCGCTCAGGTCGTACTGCGCATCAAGGTGATGAAGGTATTTCCATTTCACTGCTTTCAGCCGAAGAGATGAAATCTGAAGTTGGTATATATATTCGCATGCATAGTCAAGCATATACACCACAAGATACACATCCTGTTGATTTATCGATTCCATATCAAAAAAAGGCTGTGCCTTCTACGCAAGTAACACAACTTCTAATTCGAGCAGGTAGAAATGATAAGATACGTCCAAAAGATATCATCGGTGCACTTTGTACTATATTCTCCTTTGATGAAATTGGCACACTTGAAGTTCAAGACCGCTTCTCAACTGTTACAATTCTTTGCAAAGAGGATGATATTTTATCTCGTTTTGAAGATTTTACTATCAAAGGAAAACGTAGAAAAGTTGAATTATTGAATCAATAAATTTGAAGTATACTACAAATTTTATGTATTTTTGAAAATATTTGAAGTTTGCTTCAAATATTCATTTCTCATTCTAGAAGCGATATACTAAAGATACCAATACATCTACTATTTATCATTATTTCTTAAAATTGTGAGGTGAAAGCATGCATAAAACTAGCACAAAGGTTTTAATCTCAGGTTTTTTACTCATCTTATTTGCGTCTATTTGTATTAGTATCTATCTCTTCGTGAAGTTAAACACAACAATTTCTATAGGAAAAGGGCATTATCTAGCGATGGATTCAAATACAAATGGTGCTTACAACATGGAAATCTACGATGATCATTCTGTAAAGATTTTCCTCGATAAAGTTTACGTAGAAGGTACTTTAGAGCACGAACAGACACAATACACAGACTCTTACTATATTCAAACAAAAGATAAGAAGTATTTTATGAGTATCAATCATGATACTGTATCTGTTCCTGTAGAGGTAAATGGTAATCTTGTTTCTTTAGTATTTAAGTTTGTTAGTAATGTTCCATTTACACAAATTGATTTACCACAAAAATAATCATGCAATTATAAAGTGAACCTCCTAAGTTTTCTATAATAACTTAGGAGGTTCACATTTAAGTTACATTATTTTGTATTTATAGGAAACCATCCCATATTAAGACGAACTTCCTTTCGCTCTAAATCAGTGTTTGTATAACAACAACTGTCAAAACCTATTAAGGTAAAACCTGCATGCAGGTAGAAGTCAACTGCATTTATATTTGATGATTGTGTCTCTAAAATCAATGTACGATAGTTTTTTTCTACTGTAATCCTTTTGGCAATGTCTAACAACTTCTTACCATACCCTTGCCCTCTCAACTTCTCATCAACAAATAGTTCTGTAATAATCAATCGATTTGTCCAACTTTCTGGGCAAATTTCAATTGCCGCAAGTAATTTGTTATCTTCTGTAATACCATAGGCTTCCGCATCTTCCCACCAGTCTTCGTAAAGCTTATCCTGATATTCGCAGTCCTTTAAACTATGTATAAATGGTTTCTTAAATTTTTTCTTTTGAATTGAAATCTGAAAACCATCATCTGTTCTTTGCATATCTACATCGTAGTATTCTTTTGATGTGTATTCGATAGGTAACAGTGTTCCTTTCCATGT
Source organism: uncultured Solobacterium sp. (assembly GCF_963517755.1). Lineage (NCBI taxonomy): Bacteria > Bacillati > Bacillota > Erysipelotrichia > Erysipelotrichales > Erysipelotrichaceae > Solobacterium > uncultured Solobacterium sp. Next base: position 102,980 of record NZ_CAUQGG010000002.1, on the reverse strand, counting down.
ATCTTTCCTTAATTTATGAATGATATAGTTTTTCATCATTTTCGCTCCTTTCGACAAATACAAACTATATACATCACATTTTTTCTATAATGCGCCTAAATCTTGTAATGTACCATTACCTTCTGGTTGAATATTTTCTAGTTTGATATTTGGATTTCTCTTTTGTAAGTATCCTGCAAATCTTCTCGCTTCTCCTTTATCTCGACAGCTAAGTGAGAAGGTTTTTTCTTTATTTGTAAGGTAGATGGTTAACTTACCGTGTTTTCCTTCTTCGACCTTCATCACTTGAATGTCCATTGTGGATTCTTCATGCATGTTTAATCCAATGCATGCAATCATACGGTCATTTAAGATCCAACTACGGTCTATCACACCACCTTTTTCGTATTCTTCGATATTGTGAATTGATTTTAGTGCCCGTGATATTTTAAATTTCTTTGTATAGTACATAACTAGGATGACACCCAAGATAGCTGTACCTACCATCATCGCATAACGTAATTCTTGAATTCCCTTTTTTTGATAGAAAAACGCTAATGCGAACACTAGGAATACAAGTGGTGTCATGAACGGTCCATACAATAAACTATTTAGTGACTGATAGTATTTTTTAATCATATTGTTACCTCGATGGTCTTATCATACCATATATAAAAAACAGATAATGAAGAATGTCTTCACCATCTGTTTCTTTTATCCTTTGACGTTTAATCTGTTCAATGCTTTCTTTAATGCGATTTCTGCACGAACTTGATCGACGTTCTTATCATTTGACTGTAGACGTTGTTCTGCTCGGATCTTCGCAGCGATTGCACGTTCGACATCGATTTCATCTTTGTTTTCGATTGCGTCGACCATGATTTCAGCTTTGTTATCTCTAAAGTAGAATAGTCCTCCAGTCACCGCATATTCCATTCGTTTTCCGGATTCGACTGTTGTCATCTTACCTATTCGCAACATTGTCACAATTGGCATATGTTCAGGTAAGATACCTCTTTGACCATCCTGTGTTTCTATGTTTAGGATAGATGTATCTAACTCTTTATATACACCATGTGGTGTTACGATGCGGCAATGAATCATACTCATTTCAGTGACTCTGCCTTCTTAACAACGTCTTCGATTGTTCCAACGCTTAGGAATGCGGCTTCCGGTAAATCATCATATTTTCCTTCAAGAATTTCTTTGAAGCTTCTAACTGTATCTGCGACTGGCACATAAATACCTGGAATTCCTGAGAATTGTTCCGCAACGGAGAATGGTTGTGATAGGAAGTTACGAACACGACGTGCTCTTGCGACAATCTTCTTGTCTTCTTCGCCTAATTCTTCCATACCCAAGATTGCGATAATGTCTTGAAGTTCACGATATCTTTGTAGGATTTGTTGAACCTGACGAGCTACCTCATAATGTTCATCACCAATGACAAGTGGATCTAACATACGTGAAGAAGATCCTAATGGGTCAACCGCTGGATAGATACCTAGCGCAGCGATGGAACGGTCTAATACAAGACGTGCATCCAAGTGTGAGAATGTTGTTGCTGGAGCTGGGTCTGTTAAGTCATCGGCAGGCACGTAAATTGCCTGTACGGATGTAATAGAACCTTGATCGGTTGATGTAATTCTCTCTTGTAATCTACCCATTTCTGTCGCAAGGGTTGGCTGGTATCCTACTGCAGATGGCATACGACCAAGTAGTGCGGATACTTCTGAACCTGCCTGGGTGAAACGGAAGATATTATCGATAAATAATAATACATCTTGATGTTCTTCATCACGGAAGTATTCAGCCATTGTAAGTGCGGATAGTGCTACACGCATTCTCGCACCTGGTGATTCATTCATCTGTCCGTATGTAAGAACTGTATTCTTTAATACGCCAGATTCTTCCATTTCATGGTACATGTCGTTACCTTCACGTGTACGTTCACCGACACCCGCAACGACAGAACGTCCACCATGTTCGATTGCGATATTGTGGATTAATTCCTGCATTAAGACTGTCTTACCTACACCTGCACCACCGAATAAACCAATCTTACCACCCTTAGAATATGGGCATAGTAAGTCGATAACCTTGATACCTGTTTCTAGAATTTCACTAGTTGTCTGTTGTTGTGCAAATGTTGGAGCGTCTCTATGAATTGGTAATTTGTGTTTTGCGTGTACCTCACCTAATCCATCAATTGGCTCACCAAGTACATTAAACATACGTCCTAATACTTCATCACCAACTGGTACTTCGATTGGTGCCCCTGTATCTGTACATTCCATGCCACGAACAAGTCCATCTGTTGATGACATCGCAATGCAGCGAACAACATCGTCTCCAATGTGCTGTGCTACTTCTGCGGTCATTGATGTCTGATCGTCAATTTTTACTTTAATTGCGTTATTGATGGAAGGTAAGTGTTCCGGGTCAAAGCGAATATCAATGACCGGTCCAATGACCTGTACAATTTTTCCTGTAACACTCATTGTTTTACCTTCTTTCTATACGGCACTTGAGCCACCAACAATTTCCGTTATTTCCTGGGTAATTGCGGCTTGTCTTGCCTTATTGTATTCGAGTTTGAGCGTTGTGCTTAACTCATCTGCGTTATCTGAAGCTGCCTTCATCGCTACACGACGGCTTCCTTGTTCTGCGGTTGTGGATTCCATCCAATCTGAATACGTTACATCAGTAATCATCATTGGAATCAAGCTATCCAATATAGAAGATGGATCCGGTTCGAATAGTGTTTCTTGATGTTCTCCTGTTTTTTCTTTCTTTTTATCTGGATTGATGGTACATGGTAGTAACACATCCAACTCTGGTGTAAATGTCATTGTATTTACAAATCTTGTATATAAGATTTGTACCTTACCAACTTCACCTGCCTGATAGCGTGCTACACCATCCTCAACACATTTCTTTAAATCCGCAAATGAGATTTTATCTGATGAGATTTGTTCTTCGTTAACGATATTAAATCCTGCTTCTTTTAGCTGGTGATGGATTGCAGTTCCAACTAAGAATACTGGGTCAGTAGGGTCCAATGTTTCTCTTGTTAACTTAAAGACATTCTGGTTGTATCCACCACATAGGCCTAAATCTGAACAGAAGATAATCGTCATTGTATGTGGGTTATGATTATGCACTAGATACTTACTTTCAACGTCTTGGTTGTTTGCGACAATATCATTGACCGTATCTTGTAAACGTTGTGCATATTCACGGTTGGCTTCCATCTTTTTTCTTTGTTTTAGAAGCTTTGCGTTGGCAATCATCTCCATCGCTTTTGTAATCTTTTTGGTGGAGTTGACAGACTTAATTCTGCTACGCAAAGCCTGTCTAGATTGTGCCATCTTAGTTTACCCCTTTAACAAGTACGTATTGTTCGATTACTTTATCCATCACTTCCGTAATCTTAGAACGTAGTTCATCATTGATGACTGCTTCTGTTTCAATTCGATCGCATACGTCTTTTGCGTTTTCTTTGAAGTATCTGTGGATACTCTTCTCAAAGCTTGCGATATCTTCGATTTCAACACGGTCCAAATAACCGTTCTTCGCAGCGAACAAGGATAATACTTGTTCTGTCATAGATAATGGTTGATATTGTCCTTGCTTGAGCAGTTCAGTTAATTTAGCACCATGGCTTAAGATCTTCTTTGTGACTGGATCAAGGTCGGAACCAAATTGTGAGAATGACAACATTTCATGGTATTGTGCTAAGTCTAACTTCAAGGTTGAAGATACACTCTTCATCGCCTTTGTCTGTGCATTAGAACCTACACGGGATACAGATAGACCAGAGTCTACGGCTGGTCGTACACCAGCTGCGAATAAGTCGGTCTGTAAGAAAATCTGTCCATCTGTAATCGAAATAACGTTAGTTGGGATATATGCTGAGATATCACCAGCTTGTGTTTCGATGATTGGAAGTGCTGTAAGTGATCCTCCACCTAAGGCATCCGATAACTTCGCAGCTCTTTCAAGTAATCTACTATGTAAGTAGAATACATCACCTGGATACGCTTCACGTCCTGGTGGTCTTCTTAATAATAGGGACATTGTACGGTACGCAACTGCGTGTTTTGACAAGTCATCGTACACAATTAATACATCCTTACCCTGTTCCATCCATTCTTCACCAATTGCACAACCTGCATATGGCGCAATGTACTGTAATGGAGCACTTGCCGAAGCTCCAGCGTTAACGATTGTTGTGTATGACATCGCATCACTTTCACGTAACTTCTGTACTAAACGAGCAACTGTACTTTCCTTTTGTCCGATAGCGACATAAATACAGTTTACATTCTTTCCTTTTTGGTTGATGATTGCGTCGATTGCGATTGCGGTCTTACCAGTTTCACGGTCACCGATAATTAATTCACGCTGACCCTTACCAATTGGAATCATAGAGTCGATTACCTTTAAACCAGTCATTAATGGCTGGTATACAGATTTTCTCGTCATGACTCCTGGCGCAACTCTTTCAATTGGACGTGACTTATTACTTACGATAGGTTCACCACCATCAACTGCTTCACCAAGCGCATTTACAACTCTTCCAAGTAATGCATCGCCGACTGGTACTTCAACGATTCTACCAGTACGCTTTACTTCATCGCCTTCGCGAATCAAAGTATCGTGACCGAGTAATACGGCACCGATATGGTCTTCTTCTAAGTTCAGTACCATTCCCATAACGCCATGTGGGAATTCTAAAAGTTCTGAGGACATTGCTTTATCGATGCCCTGGACCATGGCAATTCCATCGCCGACGCTAATAACGTAGCCGACATCATCGGACTGAATCTTTTGTTCATAGTTTTTAATTTGATCTTTGATCAAAGAACTGATTTCTTCTGGTCTGATTTGACTCATGCCTGTCCTCCTTTCAATATCGCATTCTTCATGCGTTCAATTTTTGTTTTTGTTGTGATATCTGTAACATTGTTGCCGACGGTCACTTTAATACCTGCGATAATTTGTGGATCGATATGGTTTTCAATTGTAACTGTCTTCTTTGTCTTTTGAATCAGAGCTTCTTGAATTCTATTTAAGTCTTCTTGACTTAATTTACGTGCGGAATGAACCACCGCTTTTACGATACCTAGTTCCTCATTTGCGAGTACTTCAAACTTGCGTAGAATTTCATCAATATATGTAACTCTTCCACGATCAACAAGTAATTTTAGTAGATTTAAAATATCCTGATCAACAACTTTACCAAATACATTTGTTATAAAGTTCTTCTTTTCTTCTTTTGTTATTTTTACTGCGCGTAAGAATAGTTCAACTTCATTGTTTTCTTTTAAGATTTTTAACAATGATTCACATTGTGCTTTCTTCTCGCGAACTGTGTTATTTTCAGTTGCTAGCTCGAACAGTCCTTGTCCATAGCGTTCAGCTATCTCATTCACCATCGCCAACCGCTTCCTTTACGAACGCATCAATTGCTTGACGGTCAACTTTTTCGCCTTCGTGTTCGCCAATCAACTTACCAGCTGCACTGAATGCGACATCGACCATTTCCTTCTTCATGGATGCGTACATCTCTCTGCGTTCTGCTTCGATCTGTTCTTGTGCACGCTGTTTTACAGCCGCAGCTTCTTTATCAGCTTGGGCAAGGATTTGTTTCTTTTCTTGCTTTGCTTGCTGAATTGCAGCACTTACGATTTCTTCTGATTTTGTAGATGCAGTATTCAACTGCTCTAATGCAACCTTACGATCTGCCAAGGCTTCTTCTTTTGCCTTTTGACTTAACGCAAGTTCTTCTTGCATCTTTTCTGCTCTAGCATTTAAGAAGCTCTTTACTGATGCCCATAGAAAATACTTTGCAATCAGAAATAAAACAAGTGTACTACAAAGTTGAGTCAGCACTGTCAAACCATTTGGAAATAACTGTTCTACAATATTGACTTCCATAGTTACCTGAAAGCCTCAATTAGTATACGAAAATAAGAAGAATAGAAACTAACAAACCGTAAATAGCACATGTTTCAGATAACGCAATACCCAAAATCATTGTGGAACGAATCTTTGATTCTGCTTCTGGATTCTTACCGATAGCGTCACATGCGTGAGCGGCTACTGTACCTTCACCTAAACCTGTCATGAATCCTGTAAATACTGCGATACCTGCACCAATTGCGATTAAACCCTTTTCCATAATTTTTTCTCCTTTTAATCTTTTTCTTCTTCAGGAATATCGTTTCCTAAAAGTACGATTGTCAAAGTGACAAATACCAATGTTTGAATAAACCCTGCAAATAAATCAAAATACATATGTAATATTGGGGTGATAATTGGAGCCATGAAATTAAATACTGTTCCTTGGATACCAACTAATCCTGCGATTGCATTTGATAGATTTGCTGTCCCCATATATACCAGGGACATCATAATAGAACCACAAGTGATATTACCGAATAAACGTAATGCCATGGATAACATCGTTGAGAACTTACCGATGATATTCATTGGCAACATCGGTGCTATTGGTTCTAAGAATGCATGCATGTAAGCTTTAAAGCCACCATATTTTAGTTCTGCAACCTGAATCATTAACCAAGTTAGAAATGATAATGTAATCGTTACGCTAAAATTAGCTGTCGGTGAACTTAGTCCAAATAGCGAAATTGTATTACTGATAAAGATATATACCCATAACGTTAAGATATACGGTGTCAATTTATCCGCTACTTTCTTACCTACATTTGTTCGTACCGTTTTATATACAGTTTCCGTTACTAATAAAATCGGTACGACGATACCTTTTGGTTTTTCTAATGGATCTGCCTTATTAATTTTCTTTGACAATAATATCATCGCGATTGCTAGGACGATTGTAATCAATATGATTACATATACGTCCGATTGTATTGTCATGTCTTCACCGTCCTCTCTCTATGACTGCCACATGAAATATAATTGCTAATTTAATTGTTGAAAGACCAATCGCGCATGTTAGAACATTGAGATATTGTGGAAAGACGGCACTGATGACTAATACTGCAGCCATCAATGCATAATTGATAGCGAAGTTGAAGTAGCTTCCAGATGAGGATTGCATACTTAATACTCGCTTTGCGAAAATCTCTGTTCTTTTATAAATAATAAATGCGGCAAATGATCCTAACAACCAACCTGTCGTCCATTGCCAGTGGAACGGCAAGAAAACAAAACTAATCAGAACGAATGCATAGTATATTTTCCAAGTATGATTTGTCATTTATTACTTCCAGTTACTTGCATTATATTCTTTTTTAAATATGTGTGAAAAAGTATTTTTTCACAATAGTTAGCCTTCATCTAAGCAATTCAATATTTCTAAGATACGGTTTAAATCTGCTGTATCTGTATATTGAATTGTAAGTTTTTTGTTCTGAATTGTTACTTTCGTGCCAAGCTTCACAGAAATCTGATGTTCTAAATCGTGAATGATTGGATCGCGTTTCTTTTCTGGTTTTGTTTTGTTTGGTTTTACTTCTTCTGCATTAATATCTCTAACATAGGCTTCTACTTCACGAACTGACATCTTTTCCTTCAAGATTTTCTCAGCCGCATCAAGCATTTCCGTCTCATCTTTTAATCCAAGTAATGGACGTACATGTCCCATTGCGAGTCTTTTATCTACGACTAATTTTTGGACCTCAGATGGAAGTTTTAAGAGTCGCATGATATTTGCACAATATTCACGAGATTTACCAACTCTCTCTGCCAGTTTTTCTTGTGTATAGCCTAATTTCTTCACAAGTGAATCATAGGCTGCAGCTTCTTCAATTGCGTTTAAGTCTTCACGTTGTACGTTTTCTAAGATGGCAATTTCCATCATTTGTTCTTCTGTAAATTCTACAGAAATTGCAGGCACGACTTTAAGCCCGGCAATCTTCGCTGCACGTAAACGTCTTTCACCAGTAATTAAGTCATAACCACTGACACTCTTACGTACGAGTAATGGTGTAAAGATTCCATGTGTTCGAATAGAATCTGCTAATTCATTTAACGCAGTTTGATCAAATTCTTTTCTTGGCTGATAAGGATTTGGTCTGATTTCTTCAATTGCAATTTCTACTTCTCTTCTGCCTGGTACTTCCTTCGCGCTACTTTGAATGTCATCAAGGAACTGTTCAACATTTGATCCGAAGATAGAATCTAAACCACGTCCTAAGCCTTTTTGTTTTTTCTCTGCCATTTACTATCGTTTGATCCTTTCGTTTTGTGTAACTACTTCTTTTACAAGTTGTGCGTAAGCGCGCGCACCTTCCGAACGGGTATCATACTCAAAAATTGATTGTTCACGAGATGGAGCTTCTGATAAGCGTACATTTCGTGGGATGAAACAGTGGTAAACCTTTTCCTTAAAGTATTTACGTACTTCCTGTTGTACTTCTACAGATAACTTTGTACGTACATCAAACATTGTTAGAAGTACACCTTCGATAGATAATCGTGGATTCCATAATTTCTGAACCAAACGAATCGTACTTAATAACTGTGTTAATCCTTCTAGCGCAAAGTATTCACACTGTACCGGAATCATTACAGAGTCTGCTGCTGTTAATGCGTTTGTATTCAATAGACCTAGTGCTGGTGGACAATCAATAATGATGTAATCATATTGATTTCTTACCGCTTCTAGTTTTCTCTTTAATAGTTGTTCACGACCTGTTTCGTATTGAGCCATATCGACATCTGCACCAGATAAGTCGATGGTTGATGGTAGTACATCTAATGGTGGCATCTGTAGCGTAACTTTTACATCATCCACGTTTTCATCTCTCATCAAGATATCGTATACCGTCTTATCAAAGCCTACTTTGTGTGCACCGATACCATGGGTCGCATTTCCCTGTGGATCGAAGTCTACTAAGAGTACTTTTTTACCGATATATGATAAGCCAGATGCCAGATTCATGGATGTTGTTGTTTTCCCTACACCACCCTTTTGGTTTGCGATTGCGATGATCTTTCCCATAATACTTCTCCCCTATGAATTCTTTGGGAAACGGATGATCATGCATACTTCTTCTGGTCTATCTTCCGTTTCTACTTTTGCTTGAATACCCATTTTATTAATCAATTTAATACTCTGATTAATTGTATTTACCGCAATCTGTGTACTCCGAGAGAAACCCTTTGTCTTTTGATGTTTATGTTTCTTCTTTGGAATATCATCAAGACTTGCGATATAGTCTTCTGTTTGTCTTACATTAAATTCAGCTGCGACGATATGATGGAACACTTCTTTTTGTCTATCACTAGGTACTGTTAATAATGCACGTGCGTGACGTTCTGTAATTTTTGTTTCCATGACCGCATCCTGAATCTCAATTGGTAAATTTAATAAGCGAATCTTATTGGCTACTGCGGATTGTGACTTACCCACTTTTTGTGCTACCTGTTCTTGGGTCAAGCCAGATTGACGCATAATTTGTAAGTAGCTTTTCGCCTCTTCGATTGCGGTTAGATTTTCACGTTGGATATTTTCAACCAGTGCCATCTGTGCTGCTTGGTTTTCATTTGGTGACATGATATAACATGGCACTTCTTTAAAACCAATCATCTTACATGCGCGGAATCTTCTCTCTCCCGTAATAATTTCGTATATATCATCAATCTTTCGAACAGTAATCGGTTGAATTAATCCGTTCTCTTTTATTGAGAGTGCTAATTCACGTAAAGCTTCTTCATCAAACACCAATCTTGGTTGATATCTTGATGGGACAATTTTCTCCGTTGGGATATCTACGATGCGATTGGTATCTTTTCGATCGAATATACTTAAAATGCTTGGCATATAACCCTCCCTTATAAAGGCTTCTTTTTTATTTGCCCGTAATTGCGTGGATATTGTTGCGGCGTGTGACTTATTTTGCGGTAATATAAGTTCACTCGCATATCTCCTGTATATAAAGATGTATCCTGTGTTTCTTCTAGCTCTACGCCAAGCACCTTGGTCGCATGTGCTGCTTCTTTAGCTTCCTCATTCCCCTGCATGCCTTTCATCGCCAGGAATAATCCATTCACTTTAACAAGTGGAATGCATAATTCAGATAAGACACGTAAGTTTGCGACTGCTCTAGCAGTTACCACATCGTACTGTTCGCGGTCTGTTTTAACCTGTTCTTCTGCACGTGTGTTATAAACATGGATGTTTTCTAAATGCAGTTGATGAATTACTTCTTCTAAAAATGTGCACCGTTTTCCTGTTGGTTCAATAAGTGCCACATCTAATTCTGGTTTGACGATTTTCCAAACCAGCCCTGGAAACCCAGCTCCAGTTCCAACATCTGCTACATTTCCAAATATCTTAGCTTTTCCTAATGGCAAGATGGAATCGTAGAAATGTTTCTCTAATATTTCACCATGTTCTGTGATGGCCGTAAGATTCATTTTTTCATTCCACTCAGCCAAAAGTTGGGCGTATTGTTCAAGCTGTTTAACTTGTATTTCTGACAGCGAAATTTGTAGCTCTGCTGCTTTTTCTATCAGTTCTTGTATTGTCATAGTCTCTGTGTGACCTATTCTATCACCATCACGTTCCCTGTGAAAGATGAAAATATGTTGATAACTTTTTTCTCCACAATTGTGGAGAGTTGATTTATCCACAATTTAAATAAATATGTTTTAATTTGTGGATAAAATAGTTTTCCACAAATTATAAATAAGCCTTATTTTACGTCGTTATTTACAATAAATGAAGCGTTAGGTAATGTCTCTACCCAGTCACAGAATGCACGCCATTCTGGTAGGCGATGTGTCTTACGCTGTGCGTAAATTGTCTTTAACTGACGGTAGTTTGTTGTCATACGTGCAGTGATTCTAAAACCTGCTGGATTGGAGTAAAGAATCTCAAGGTACTTTACTTTTGCTTCTTCATTTAACTCAGTTACATCTTCTCCAGCTAATTTCTTATCAGAAATCTTCTGTGTTAATTCGTTGTAGGAATTTACTTTTTCTTTCATGATTTCGATAATGCGTGGATCTGTATAGGAGATATACACCTCATCTAAATTAAACTTTGTGATGCGGTGCATTGTGGATTGTGAACTGATAAAGTCTAGGAAATGATAGCGTTCCGCTTCTACCCATGCCTTGTTTGTAAATGTAAGGTCGAACTGTACGATAATTCCATTTAAGAAGTTATCATGGCCACTTCCCGGCTTCGCATTCGCAAGTGCATGTGTACGCGGAACGATTGTTCCGTCTACTTTTGTTAAATCAACAGCCATTGGATATTTTGAACCCATAACTGCAGATTCCATTCCATAGACATTTACATTTGATACTACGTCTGTGTATTTCATTTCTTATCTTCCTTTTCCTTGTTTGATTGCTATCGCAAGTACTGCAATATCAGCCGGATTTACACCTGATATTCTGGATGCTTGTCCCATCGTAGCCGGTTTATATTTTGTGAGTTTCTGTCTACCTTCAATTGATAGATTATCAACTTCATCATAATTGAAATCGACTCCTAGCTTGATACCATCCATCTCTTTTAACTTATTGGCTTCTCGTTTTGCTTTATCGATATAGCCTGCATATTTTAGTTCGATATCACACTGGTTAGCGATTTCTTCATCAACTTCTTCTCCGATTGTAGCGAGAAGTTCTTTTGTTGTAACGTTTGGTCGTTTAACCAAGTCAATGCCATTAATACCAATATGTGCATCACTTTCATAACCTAGTGATGTGAGGTATGCATGTACTTTTTCTTCATCTTGTACGAATGTAGTTTCAGATAGATGTTGTTCTAACTTCTCGATATTTTCCATCTTTGCTAGATATGCATCATATCTTTCTTGACTAACCAGTCCAATTTGACGACCATATTCAATCAGTCGTTGGTCAGCATTATCATGTCTCAGCAACAATCTAAACTCTGCACGTGATGTTAATAAACGATATGGCTCTAATGTACCTTTGGTTGTTAGATCATCAACTAAGACACCAATATATGCTTCGTTTCTTGCTAGAATAAGTGGCTCTTTTCCATCGAGTTTCATACATGCATTAATACCTGCAAGTAAACCTTGTCCGGCAGCTTCTTCATATCCTGATGTTCCGTTAACTTGACCTGCTGTAAATAAATTTTCGATAATCTTCGATTCAAAACTTGGCTTCATTTGAATTGGATCAATTGCATCGTATTCAATAGCGTACGCATATTTCTTAATGATTGCATTTTCAAAACCAGGTAGTGAATGTACCATCTTTTCTTGTATATCTCTTGGAAGAGATGTAGAGAATCCCTGTAGGTAGATAGTATCTAACTCAAGTGATTCTGGTTCTAAGAATAATAGATGTCTTGGCTTATCTTTAAAACGCACAAGTTTATCTTCAATCGATGGACAATAACGAGGTCCAACTCCCTTTACAACACCAGAGTACATACTGGATTTATTAAGATTACCTAAAATATATTCATGTGTTTCTGGGGTTGTATATGTCATATGGCAACACACTTGATTGTCATATGGTAATACATCTTCTCTTGTGGTTAATTCTGAGAAATGTAAGAAACCTTCTGTCCCTGGTTCTAGCTTGGTTTTACTAAAATCAATTGATGAGCGTAGGATTCTTGGCGGTGTTCCTGTTTTTAAACGGAAGGTTCTCAAACCTAACTCTCGCAAAGACTCTGATAAGTCTCCAGTTGTAGGTTCAAGATCCGGGCCACCTGGTGTAACTTCTGATGAAATCATATTTACACCTGCCATATATGTGCCTGTTGTTACTATTACAATCTTGGCATTTAAGATTGTGCCATCTTTTAACGTAACACCTGTTACTTTGTTGTTGGTTACGTTTAGTTTAGTTGCCATACCTTCAATGATGGTTAGGTTTTCTTGATGTAAACAGATATTTTGCATCATACGCTTGTATGCAAGTTTATCTGATTGTACACGTAGTGCACGTACACCTGGACCCTTTGCGCCATTTAGCATCTTGAATTGCAGTGCTGTCTTATCCGCAGTGATAGCCATTTGACCACCTAGTGCGTCAATTTCTCGTACGACAATCCCTTTTGCAGGTCCACCTACTGATGGGTTACATGGCATCTTACCAATATTTTCTATCTTCAACGTGAGAAGACATGTGTTCTTTTTTAATCGTGCAGAGGCTAGGGCAGCTTCAATCCCTGCATGGCCACCACCGATAACAATAATATCAAAATCACTCATTGTTTATTTCTTCCACCATTTCCTTTAATTCGTCAGGTATATTTGGGGAAAGTATTTCAAATCTGATTTTGCCTTCCAAACCCTGATGCTTGGCCAACAAACGATACATCGTTAGCCGTCCTATATATTCGCGAATCTTTTGAGGCTGTTCTTTGACTTGTGATACGAAAGGAATCGCAATTTGTATTTCATTACCATTCATGCGAATACACTCTCTATTACTACCACGAATTAGCTCCCAACCAGATTCTTTTGCTTTTTGTTTTGCGTACCGTTCTATCGTACGTTGTTGTCTTTCATTTCCACTATCTTGTCCAATCTCTTGAGAGATGACTGCTAGGTAATGTTTTGTGGCATCTTCTTTAAAGATTTCTTCTGGGGTGATATTTGGATTTGCACTCCAGAGGTCGATACCATGTTTTTGTGCTTGTTGTAGAATCTTGGCTGTTATCTTTGGACTATCTTTATCTAGATAACAATAACTTTCAAGATTGTTTTGTATCGAGATACCAACATCATCTGGATAGACTGGAGATAAGAAGAATACAACGTTTGTTAAATACAAACAGTTCATCTGTGGAGGTATATTTCCACGAGATGCTTTTTCTATCGCTGCATAGAGCCCATCCTGTGTTTCATATCCAGTAGAATCTCCATAGCGATTCCACATCTGTTTCAAAGAAAGGTTAATCTCAGAATCATAATGTGCGTAGCCTATCAAAGCTTTCTTACGCCCATGATTTGGTCTTGCAAAAAAGAATAATAAATCTCCTTTGTGGAAATCTGTAAACTTCTTATTGGATAATCTCCAAAATAGTATCGATTGATTTCGACATAAGCGATGATATGCAAGCATCTTTTCATCTGTTACATATGCAATAGACCCCATTACGATTCCTCCTTTCTATATTAATTAGAATAAGCCGTAGGTTTCTCCATTTTCATCAACACCCATATTGACTGCTGCAGGCATCTTTGGAAGTCCCGGCATTGTGAGTACATTGCCAGTGTAAACAACCACAAATCCCGCACCAGCAGATATCGAAATATCTGTAATATGTGTCACAAAGTTTTCTGGTCTTCCTTTAAGGGCAGGATCATCACTCAGCGATAATGGCGTCTTTGCCATACATACCGGTAACTTATCCCATCCATGTTTGATAAAGTCCTGTATCTTTGTTTTGGTTAGTTTGCTAAATTCTACAAGTGTTGAACCATAAACTATTTCACAAATCTTTGTGATTTTTGTTTCAATGGAATCTTCCACATCATAGATTGGTTGATACTTGCCTGCATGGTCTGTAATCTCTACAACCTTATTTGCAAGATCTAGCATACCATCTCCACCTTTTGCCCATCCATCTGCTTCCGCAACCGGATAGTTATTTTCATGACACCACGCAAGTAACGCATCTACTTCTTCTTTACTATCTTTTGCGAACTTGTTGATAGCGACAACAAATGGAAGTTTGAAGCTTTGAATTGTTTCAATGTGTTTTTGCAGGTTCTTCGCGCCTGCAAGCATAGCTTCGATATTTGGTTGATCAAGATTATCTTGTTCAACACCTCCGTGCATCTTAAGAGCGCGAATTGTTGCGACTACTACAACCGCTGAAGGCTCTAGTTCTGCTAATTGACATTTAATATCTAAGAACTTTTCAGCTCCTAAATCTGCACCAAACCCTGCTTCAGTTACTACATAATCAGCCAATTTAAGAGCCATCTTAGTAGCAATAACTGAGTTACATCCATGCGCAATGTTTGCGAATGGTCCACCATGTATGAATGCTGGAGTATGTTCCAAAGTTTGTACTAAGTTTGGATTAATCGCTTCCTTCATCACGACTGTAGCAGCACCAGCAGCTTGAATATCATTCACAGTTACTGGTTGATCATCGTATGTATACGCAACAACTGCTTTTCCAATTCTCTTTTCAAAATCCTGTAAATCTTTTGAAAGACATAAGATGGCCATTACTTCAGAAGCTACTGTAATCACAAAATGGTCTTCTCTTTCAACACCATTCGATTTCTTCTTCTGTGCAATTGTAATGTCACGTAGTGTACGATCATTCATATCTAAGCAACGTTTCCAAGTAACTCTTGTCGGGTCGATATTAAGCGGATTTCCTTGGAAGATTGAATTATCTAAGATAGCTGCAATTAAGTTATTGGCTGTTGTGATTGCATGCATGTCACCTGTAAAGTGCAGGTTGATAGATTCCATTGGAACTACCTGTGCATATCCTCCACCAGTTGCGCCACCCTTTAAGCCAAAGACTGGTCCTAATGATGGTTCGCGTAAACATGCCATCACATTCTTGCCAACCTTAGATAATCCATCCGCTAACCCAATCGTCGTTGTGGACTTTCCTTCACCTGCTTTTGTTGGGTTGATTGCAGTTACCAATACCAGTTTTCCATCTGGTTTATCTCTTAGTGTTTCCATGAGTTTAATGTTTACTTTGGCTTTTTCTTTGCCATACATTTCCAAGTACTCTTCTGGGATTCCTGCTTTATGCGCAATTTTATCAATTGGCTCCAGGACAGCTGCTTGTGCAATCTTTAAATCTGTGTTCATAGAAACACCTCTTTTCTATTTCATCTTGCGACGGTCTGCTAATGCGTGTGCAAGTGTCATTTCATCTGCGTAGTCGAGCATTCCACCTGACGGAAGTCCGTGTGCAATTCGAGTCACTAACACATGTGGGTAGCGTGATGTAATCAGTTTATCTAAATACATCGCGGTCGTTTCCCCATCAATTGTAATGTTCGTTCCTAAAATCACTTCCTCCGCTTCAGGAAGTCTTGCAAGTAATGAGTCAATATTTAAGTCATTTGGCATGATTCCCTTACTTGAAGAAATCAAACCATTTAATACGTGATATGTGCCACGATATTCTGCTGTTTTTTCCATTGCAATAACATCTTTAGGAGACTGTACTACGAAAATCTGCTTCTGATTACGACTATCATCGCGACAGATTTCACATTCATCCTTCTCCGAAAGATTTCCACATATTCTACAATGTGTTATTTTTTCATGAACGTTATTAATTGCTTGCGCAAATTCTTTAGCTTCTTGTAAATTCATTTCCATGATAGAAAATGCATATCTTTCCGCTGTTTTTTCACCAACACCAGGCAAGAATTTCAATCGCTCAATCAGTTCGGTTAAACTTTTTGGATACATTCTTTACATCCCTGGAAGTTTTAATCCACTTGTGGCTGAACCAAGTTTATTTTCTCTATCTTGGAACGCCTTATCTACTGCTTCATTAACTGCGATAAGAATTAAATCTTGTAACATTTCTTTGTTGTCTACTGACATGAGATCATCTGCGATTTCTACAGATTGAACTTCATTTCTTCCATTTACAACAACCTTTACGCCATTTCCACCTGCTTTGCCTTCGTATTCAGTGGCGTTTAGTTCTTCTTCGATTTTGCCAAGATTATCTTGCATCTGGCGAGCTTGTTCCATTAATTTCTGAATATCCATTTTTCATTCCTCTATTTCTAAAATTTCTGGGTTAAACATTGCTTTTACTTTATCTTCTGTTGATACTTCTTGTGGTTTTTTAATTGTGTATCGAACAATTGATTTTGGTTGTGGCAAATTACCCGCTTTCTTTAATTCGATAAATTTAAGAGTTGCTTCTTTCATTGCATCATTTGTAGCAATATACAACATCTTATCAATTCCTAATGTTTCTCTTATAAATTGATATAACTCTTGATTCATCATTGGTTCATTCATTCGATTTGCGAGTACTTTGGAGTCTGTAGCTAGTACAATACAATCAAGTCCACTTGCTACTATTCTTGTCTCTTCTAGTAGTGATGTATATTTCTTACTATTCATATCAAACAAGCTATGAATTTTGTTGAACTTCTCATCATCTTCGTATTTAATTGCTTTCTGGCATTGTACAAGAAGTGTCAATATTTCATCGCCTGATAATTCATTAGAACTTATAGAAGACTCTGTCTTTATTGGCTCTAATGGCTTTTGTTCTACTTTAATTTCCTGTGGTTGTTCTACCGTTTTTTCCGGTTCTTTCAGTTTTACTGTAGGAACAACATACTCACTTTCTTTTTGTTGAGATGAAACTTCCACACGCTTTTCAACCACTACTGTTTCTGTGGTAGGTTTAATTGCTAAACCTAAGCAAATTACTTCAAAGCAGCTTGCTGAGGAGGTCGCAATTCTAAACTTATCTTTAGAATCAAACATCTTTTCAATTATATGCGTGCATGTTTTCTGTGATAAGGTTTCCGATAGATTTTCAGCCTGTTCTTTTGAAATTAATTTTAGTAATTTATCTTTCTTCGTAGAATGATAAATTACTATATCCTTTAAAATATCAATCATTCCATCCGTAAACTTTTGGAAGTCGATACCTTGGTGTTCATATTTCTTAATTCTTGTTAAGATATCTTCTAAGTTACCTGCATGAATTGAATGAATTAAATTTATCTTTTCTTCAACAGATGCTAATCCATAGATATGATCTACTTCTTCTGCTGTAATATGATCACTTGTATAGGAAGCACATTGGTCCATAATACTTAGTGCATCACGCATACCACCATCACATAACACTGCAATATTCTCTGCCGCTTCTTCATCTAAATAGATGTTCTCTTTCTTAGCGATATCTAATAGATGATCCTTGATTTGATCTTTACGTAATTTTGTAAAGTCAAAGCGCTGGCATCTCGAAATAATTGTTGGTAATAACTTTTGTGGGTCTGTTGTAGCTAGCACAAAGATTACATTTTCTGGTGGTTCTTCTAATGTCTTCAGTAATGCACTGGATGCGGCGCTGGACAACTGATGAACCTCGTCCACAATATACACCTTATGGTGGCCTTGCATAGGCGCAAGTTTACTGCGATCAATTAAATCGCGGATATCTTCCACGTGAGTTTCATTCGCAGCGTTAATTTCAATAATATCTGGATGCATTCCGTTATTTGCGGCTTTACAGTTATCGCATTCTTCACATGGGGCCTTCTCTGGATGTTCGCAGTTTACTGCTTTTGCAAGAAGTCTTGCCATTGTAGTCTTTCCTGTACCTCTTGGGCCACAGAAAAGATATGCGTGGCCCACTTTATGCTCACGCACTGCATTTTTAATCGATTGAACTATATACTCTTGTCCTACTACTTCTTCGAAGTTTGCAGAACGATATTTTTGATATAACGCTTGCTTTGACATTATTTTTCTCCCAGTATATTCATTATAACAAAATTCCTACATTCACATGTAGGAATTCACTGTATATTGGCTTTATTTTTCTGTTTTTTTATTTCTCGTTTTTTACGGAAATACTTTGTTAGTATTTCACTGCACTCTTTTCGTAGGATATTCCCTACAATATTAGGATAATGATTTAATCGATTTATCTTCTTTAAATCAATCACCGTCTCCAAACAGCCACCCTTTGGATCTTGTGTACCGTAATATACCGTTCTAATACGAGAAAGATTGATAGCTCCTGTACACATCATACATGGCTCTAATGTTACATATAAGTCACAATCATTAAGACACCAGTTACCCTTTATTTCTGCAGCTTTCTGAATTGCCATCATTTCTGCGTGTGCATATGCCTGGTTCAGTTGTTCTTTGAGATTATGTCCACGTGAAATTACTTCTCCATCACATACTATGACACATCCAACAGGCACTTCATCTATTTCTTCTGCTTTTCTAGCTTCTTCTAGAGCTAGTTCCATATATTCTTCGTGTGTTTTCATAAAATAAAAGTGGCACACGCGATACAGGGACATCTATGGCTGCTGCCTTCCGGCCCTGACCAGGTTCAATGTATGTATGCTGTGCCATGTATGATTATAGCAAATTTATCCTACTTGTCCAAGAGTGTATTTTAAAAGGATTGTTTCACGTGAAACAATCCTTGGTTTTTAGAAGCTCTTCTTCTTTGTTGGAGGAACAATCTTTTCCTGTCCACCCATATAAGGTCTAAGTGGTTCTGGAATATTTAGAGATCCATCTTCATTTAAGTTATTTTCAACAAAGGCAATTAACATACGTGGTGGAGCTACTACTGTGTTATTTAGTGTATGTGCAAAGTAGTTACCCTTTTCACCCTTAATACGAATTCCAAGTCTTCTAGCCTGTGCATCACCTAAATTGGAGCAACTTCCAACTTCAAAGTATTTCTTCTGACGTGGAGACCAAGCTTCAACATCACAACTCTTCACCTTAAGATCTGCCAAATCACCAGAGCAGCATTCCAACGTTCTCACTGGAATATCTAAAGAGCGGAAGAAATCAACACTATTCTGCCATAGCTTATCATACCAATCCTTAGATTCTTCTGGCTTACATACTACAACCATTTCTTGTTTTTCAAATTGGTGTACACGATAGAGACCTCTCTCTTCAATTCCATGTGCACCAACCTCCTTACGGAAACATGGGCTATATGAAGTTAAAGCATATGGTAAATCCTCTTCTTTTAAGATTTGCCCCATAAAGCGACCAATCATTGAATGTTCCGATGTACCGATAAGATATAGATCTTCGCCTTCAATCTTATACATCATATTCTGCATTTCCGCAAAGCTCATAACACCTGTTACAACGCTACTATGAATCATGAATGGAGGAATGAAATATGTAAATCCACGATTAATCATAAAGTCTCTAGCGTAAGATAAGATAGATGAATGCAATCTAGCAATATCTCCTTGTAAATAATAGAAACCATTACCTGATGTTCTTCCTGCACTATCAATATCAATGCCTGCAAGTTTTTCTAGGATATCTGTGTGATATGGAATTTCAAATGATGGAACGACTGGTTCTCCATATTTTTTGATTTCTACATTTTCAGAATCATCTTTTCCAATTGGAACAGAAGGGTCGATGATATTTGGGATTACCATCATTCTATTTTTGATTTCTTCCGCTAGTTTAGCTTCTTTAACTTCTAAACTTTCCAATTCCGCATCCATATCCTTTACGGATTGTTTTGCCTGTTCTGCAGCTTCGATATTCTTATCTCTCATATAGAGACCGATTTGTTTGGAAATCTTATTTCTCTCTCCACGTAGAGTATCTCCACGTGTTTTCGCTGCACGATACTCTGCATCCAAACTTTGTACTTCATCAACAAGTACTAACTTTTCATCTTGGAACTTCTTTTTGATGTTTTCTTTTACTAAATCTGGATTTTCTCTAATTAGATTAATATCTATCATAATTTACCTCTTCCTAAAAATAAAAAAGCATCATCCATCAAAGGGACGATGTCAACGCGGTGCCACCCTTTTTGTTAAATTGTTTCACGTGAAACAATTTAACCACTTCATTAGTGATAACGGGACAACCGGAAAGTATTAGTTTCACTCAAGAGTGGATTCATACATCACAATGATAACTCACATCATCCGTTACCTTTCTGAAAATGCTTTTGTACTACTATTCTCTATCGACGTTTTTACAAAATAATTTAATCATTTTGACATTAATTTGTCAATGTAGCAAAACAGTGATATATTTAAAATGATTAAACAACTCAGTTGTTTTAATAATAAGGAGAATAGGTATGGCAAAAAAGTCGCAGTACAAACAGAAGTTAGAGTATAACAACAACTACAACAGAAACAACTACCGCTCATTCTCAGTCCGCTTTAATAATAAAGTTGAGAAAACAGTTATCGCTTGGCTTGAAGCTAAAGAATCTGTAAAGGGTTACTTATGTGATCTAATTATTGCAGATATGGAAAAGAATGGAAAAAAGACTGCCTCAAAGAAACCAACTAAGAAGGCAACAGTAAAGACTGAAAAGAAACTTGCCAAAAAAACTACTCCGGCTAAGAAAGTCGCAAAACCAGTAGCTAAGAAGACAGTTGCTAAGCCTGCTGCAAAGAAAGTTACTAAGAAGACAGTCGCAAAACCAGTAACTACAAAGAAAACAACAAAGGCACCAGTAACAAAGAAAGCTGCTAAACCAGCTAAGAAGACTACGAAGAAAAAGTAATCTTACATTAAAACTTCTGCATTTTGCTACGGAAGTTTTTTTATACTCAAAAAGAAAAGGACAGAGTGATAAATTCACTCTATCCTATTTTTTATTCTTTTGAATCAGAATCTGTTACTTCTTCATCATCGTTATCAATGATATCTTCATCATCTGATGTATCTTCAAAGACACCTTCATCTAATACTTCGTTATGAGAGATATCTACTACTTCTGAATCTTCCTCTGGTTCAAGTATCGCTACTGATGAGACAATATCATCCTTCACATTAATTACCTTCACACCTTGTGCAGAACGGCTATATACAGATACCTGGTTGAGAGATATACGGATTACAATACCGCCAGCAGTCATAATCATGCAGTCTTCATCGCCTCTTACAGCACGCATACATACAAGCTTACCGGACTTCTCTGTTACGTTAACTGTCTTAACACCACGTGCACCACGGCGTGTCATACGATAATCAGCTAACGCAGACTTCTTACCAAATCCATTTTCTGTAATCGTTAAGATATATTCACCTTCAAGATTTGTTGCTAGACCAATGACATAACCACCATCAACATTGAATCCCTTCACACCACGTGCTGTACGTCCTAGAGGACGAACTGTGTTTTCAAGGAAACGAACTGCCTTACCATTTGAACCTGCAATGATAATTTCCGCATTGCCATCAGTACTTCTTACGAATGCAAGTTCATCATCTTCATTCAACTTAATCGCAATCTTACCGTTCTTATTGATGTTTTCATATTCATCAAATGTAGTACGTTTGATGATACCTTGCTTAGTAACAAAGAATAAGAACTTGGAATCATGGTCTTTACTATATGGCACAAGAGCACGAATATTCTCTGTCTTATCCATACTAATTAAGTTGATGGCAGGAATACCCTTACTTGTTCTGCTAAATTCAGGCACATTATATCCTTTGATACGATATACTTTACCCTTATCTGTAAATACTAATAAGTGGTCATGGGTAGACATACTGATAAACTGATCAATAATGTCATCCTTATGGAGTTCCATACCCTTGATACCCTTACCACCACGGTTTTGTACATGGTATGTATCTGTTGTTAAACGTTTAATATATCCGTTTGAAGATAACGTAATAATAATGTTTTCAACAGGTATCAAGTCTTCATCTTCTACATCAGCGATTGCGTCAATAATCTCACTACGACGTGGATCATTAAACTTCGCTTTCACTTCACTCAATTCATCACGAATAATTTGTAATACTCTTGCATGGTTAGAAAGAATATCCTGGAAATCCGCAATCTTTATTAATAAATCTTGATATTCATTTTCAATCTTTTCACGTTCAAGACCAGTTAGTCTTCTAAACTGCATATCTAAGATTGCCTTTGCTTGAATCTCATCAAGTCCAAAGCCTTCCATCAAACGTGACATCGCTTCATTAGGATCACGAGAATCACGAATTGTATGAATGATCGCATCGAGATTATCGACCGCAATACGTAAACCTTCTAAGATATGTGCACGATCTTGTGCTTTCTTTAAATCAAACTGTGTACGACGTACGATTACTTCATCTTGGAATGCGATATATCCCTTTAGAAGATCAATCATACTCGCTTGGCGAGGAACACCATTGAATAATACAACGTTATTTACACCAAAGTTAGATTGTAGAGGAGTAGAGCGATATAACTGATTTAACATAACATCTGGTTGAACATCTTTACGTAATTCAATTACAACACGAATACCATCCATATTAGATTCATCACGTAAGTCAGTAATACCTTCAATTACCTTATCTCGAACTAGAGTTGCGATTCTCTCTACCAAACTAGCTTTATTTACCATGTAAGGTAATTCATAGACTACGATACGAGATTTGCCATTTGGCATTTCTTCAATCTTTGTCTTAGCACGCATAATTACTGATCCACGACCAGTTTCAAATGCCTGACGGATACCTGATCTACCTAAGATATAAGCACCAGTAGGAAAGTCAGGACCCTTCATGTAATTCATGAGTTCAGTCGCTGTAATTTCCGGGTTATCCATAACCGCAAAAATACCATCGATTGTTTCTCCTAAGTTATGAGGCGCAACATTCGTTGCCATACCTACCGCAATACCAGAAGAACCATTTACGATTAAGTTTGGATAACGTGATGGTAGAACTGTAGGTTCTTTTTCTTGACCATCATAGTTATCAACCATATCAACTGTATCTTTTTCAAGATCACGTAACATTTCAACCGCAATCTTAGACATACGTGCTTCGGTATAACGCATCGCAGCTGGATCATCACCATCCATCGAACCGAAGTTACCATGTCCATCAACTAATACAGTTCTCATATTCCATGGTTGTGCTAAATAAACTAACGCACCATAGATAGAAGAGTCACCATGTGGGTGATATTTACCCATCGTATCACCGACAATACGTGCACTCTTACGATATGCCTTGTCTGGTCCGATGTTCATCTCATGCATAGAGAATAAAATTCTTCTCTGTACAGGTTTTAAACCATCACGTACATCTGGTAATGCACGTGATACGATAACTGACATCGAATACTCCAAAAAGTCACGACGAATTTCTTTTGTTAATTCTGTTTCTGTAATATGTCCAGGATCAAAATTACTTTCGTCAAATTCCATAAAATCATCTAAAGCCATTGTAATTTATCTCCTTTCTAAATATCCAAGTTTTCCGCAAAGTGTGCGTTTTCTACAATAAAGTTCTTACGTGGTTCAACTTCTTCACCCATCAACATTGTAAAGTTATAGTCAGCTGCTTCCGCATCACCAACTGCAACTCGAATCAATGTACGATTCTTAGGATCCATTGTCGTTTCCCACAACTGTTCCGGATTCATTTCACCTAATCCCTTATAACGTTGAATACTGAGACGATCGCCTAGTTCACGTTTTACTTCTTCTAACTGGTTATCCGTATATGCATACCGCACTGTCTGACCCTTTTGAACCTTATAGAGTGGTGGTTGTGCAATATAGATATAACCCTGTTCCAATAATGGACGTAAATAACGGTAGAAGAATGTCAATAACAATGTACGAATATGTGCACCATCGACATCGGCATCGGTCATAATAACAATCTTGTGATAACGTAACTTCTCAAGATCAATTTCTTCACTCACACCACAACCAAAAGCGGTAATCATAGATCGAATTTCCGCATTCTCATAAATACGAGATTGTCTAGCCTTTTCTACGTTTAGAATCTTACCTCTTAACGGTAGAATTGCTTGAAAGTGTGAATCTCTTCCCTGTTTTGCGGAACCACCGGCTGATTGTCCCTCGACGATATAGATTTCACAGATAGACGCATCTTTCGATGAACAATCTGCTAACTTACCAGGAAGTGGACTTACTTCTAAAGCACTCTTTCTTCTTGTTAATTCACGAGCCTTCTTTGCAGCCATACGCGCTTGTGAAGCTAACGCAACCTTTTCTAAGATAGCTTTTGCTTCATCAGGATTTTCCATTAGATAACGTTCTAATTGAGTACCAAAGATATCTGAAACAATCTTACGTACTTCAGAGTTACCTAATTTAGTCTTTGTCTGTCCTTCATATTGAGGATCTGGATGTTTCACGCTAATAACAGCAGTTAAACCTTCGCGACAGTCATCCGTCGTAAGATTATCATCCTTCTCTTTTAAGAATCCTGTATCACGCGCATACTTATTAATGACACGATTTAACGCAAGACGGAAACCTTCTTCATGCGTACCACCTTCAGCAGTATTGATATTATTACAGAAAGTATAAATATTAGGATTATAACCATCGTTATACTGACATGCTACTTCTACCTGGATATTATTTTCATAACCTTCACTATAAATAATTTCATGATTTATAACTTCGCGATTACGATTTAAGAATTCAGTATATTGTTTTAAACCACCATCAAACTTAAATACATAATGACGCTTAGATTCATCTTCTTCACGTAAATCATTAAACTTTAAGCAGATACTCTTATTCAAGAAAGCTAGCTGACGTAAACGGTCACGTAAAATGTCATGTTCATATACAACTGTTTCTGTAAAGATTGTTGGATCTGCTTTAAAGCGAACTGTGGAACCATGCTTATCCGTAGGACATGTTCCCTTTTCCACAAGAGTTCCTACAGGATGACCACCATTCTCAAAACGAATATAGTATTCTTTTCCATCATGGAAAACACTTACTTCTAACCAACTACTTAATGCATTTACAACAGACGCACCTACACCATGTAAACCACCAGACACTTTATAAGCGCCACCACCGAATTTACCACCAGCGTGTAAGACAGTGAAAATAGTCTCAATTGTAGACTTACCTGTTTTTTCATGAATACCAGTAGGCATACCACGACCATCATCTTCAACTGTAATAATATTGTCTTTATCAACAGTTACAGTAACCGTTGATGCATACCCAGCCATTGCTTCATCGATACCATTATCAACTATTTCCCAAACTAGGTGATGTAAACCCTTTGAAGAAGTTGACGCGATATACATACCTGGTCTTTTACGTACAGCTTCCAAGCCATCTAAGACCTGAATATCAGAGTCGTTATAAGTGTGGGTAACTTTCATATCCATCTCTTGTCCTAATACAAGTTCACTGTCTTCAGATACTTCCGTTACCTGCTCTAATTTATCGCTCATTACTTACCTCCTGTAAGTGGAAAGATTTTTCCACCTTCTATACGAAATTCCGTCATGTCTGCATGTTTCAGAAAATCAGGAATTTCTGTCGTCGTGATAATGCATTGAAAATCACGCTGTACCATTTGTAATAACTTCTTTTGACGACTGTAATCTAGTTCACTTAACACATCATCCAAAAGTAGAATTGGTTGTTTCTTAGTCATTAACTTAATGTAATTTAGTAAAGCTAATTTAAACGACAACATTACCATTCTCTTTTGACCCTGACTTGCAAAGTAAATTAAATTTTGATCATCCATCTTAAATATCAAGTCATCTAAATGAATACCAACTTTTGTAATATGATATTCCATATCTTTCTGACGTGATTCTCTATGAATCTCTAGAATCTTCTCTTCTAATTCTTCTATATCCTCAACGAAAGTTTTATACGTAACTTCAAGTTTAATTTGACTACCTGATAACTCCTGATAAATCTTAGAAATCACAGATTGAATTACTTCAATAAACTTTCTTCTTTCACGGATAATATGTGCTTCTACCTTAGCCATTTGTTCATCTAAAATATCTAAATAATTGAAATCAATTTTTTCACTCTTTAACAAAGCATTTCTATCTTTCAGATACATTTGATATTGATTTAAAGATAATAGATATTTTGTAGAAACCTTAGTGATTTCTTGATTCATCACACGTCTTCTCTCTTTCGGTTGATCATTAAAAATTCTAAGATCATCTGGTGAGAATAAAACAACATTTAACAAACCAATAAATTCACTACTCTTTTTAAGTGGTCTTTTGTGAATCATAAGAGTTTTTCCATTCGGATGAATGATAACTTCAATATCTTTTTCATTTGTATCCACAAATTTACAATCAATCCCCGCAAACATCTCATCATTACGAATCAATTTCTTATCATCCACGATACGATGTGATCGAGTTAATGAAAGATAAACTAAACTCTCTAATAGATTTGTCTTTCCCTGTGCATTTGCGCCAGTGATTAAATTGATACTTGGATTAAACTCTATATATGCATTCTCATAGTTTCTAAAATTTCTTAATTGGATATTTTTGATATACATTAGAAAACCACATAAGTCTTTCCTTCAATTTTTACTTTGTCGCCTGGATAGAGTTTTCTACCTCTACGATTCTCTTTTTCACCATTCACAACAATATCCATTTCCTTAATTCTTAGCTTTGCTTCACCACCGGTGGAAACAATACCAGAGAGTTTCATAAATTGCTGTAAAGTAATGTATTCTGTTGTGATTTTTTCCATCGTAAACTCCTTCATAAAAACCTTAAAAAAACTAAAATAATTATATCATAAAAACCACAAAAAATCCTTTATACAAAGGCATTTGTGAACATTATTTATATCAAAAAATTAAACCTAAAATTACTACAATTTTTTGAAAAAAAGACTGTTATTTTTCTTTTATTTATATCTCAATTTTAAAGGATTAGAAATATATGACATTTATTCTATATAATTAAAATATCAAAAAGGAGATCTTCTTAAATGAATATAAAAACTGAATTTTTGAAAATTATGGCTGAACAAACAGAGATAGCATTAGCAACTTCGGTAAATAATGTTCCAAATGTGAGAATAGTAAATTATTATTTTGATTCAAATGAAAATATACTTTACTTTTCTTCTTTTAAAGGAAACGATAAAATCAAAGAAATAGAATCAAATCCACATGTAGCATTTACAACAATTCCTCACTCAGGAAATGAACATGTCAAAGCTAAAGGAACAGTTAAACAAAGTTCTAAAACTATTTTTGATGTTGCTGATCAATTTATTGCTAAAATCCCAGATTACAAAAATACTATAGAGTTTGCAGGAAAATCATTAATACTATTTGAATTAAAATTTGATACAGCTATAGTAACAAAAGATTTACATACAATTAAAACATTAAAACTATAAATTATTACAAGTATAAAAAAGACTGTGAAATCTATTCAAATATTTTTCTATAGATTTCACAGTATGTAAATTATTTTACTTATCATGATAAATATCTTAATCTAATGAGAAAATATCCTCTACATGCATCTTTAATAATTTTGCAATCTTCATTGCAAGTTCAAGTGTAGGGTTGTATTTATCATTTTCTATCGCGATAATTGTTTGTCTACTTACATCTAACATTTTCGCCATATCTTCTTGTCGTAATCCTGCAGCTTTTCTTAATTGTTTAATTTTATTTTTCATATTTTATGCCTTCTTAAAAAAATATGTTCCAATAGCTAATACAACTACAATTACTACAACAGCAGTAATAATGGATTGTAAAACTTTATTTGGCTCTTTATATTCTTCATCACCGTCAATCATGGCATGTTTCATTGCCAGCTGAGAGAATCCTTGAACACATAATGATAAACATAGAATAAAACAAGGAATCATCTCAAGTTTTACTCCATTTGCGATTTTCTGGTAGATATTAAATAAAGTCCATCCAGATAGAGATAATAGTGCAAATTTATAACCCCATGCTTGTGATTGTAATTGGATATTTCTATCCATCTCATCTAATTTTTTCATATTATTTTTTCTCCTTTTAATGATAGAAAGCTTTCTTTTGTTTTGTAAAGAACTCTTTACATTTTTATTATAATTTGTCAAAACATAATGTCAATACTTCTTTACATTTAATTTTTATAAAACATATAAAAACCCAAGAAATTATCATTTCAATAATCTTTCTTGGGATAAATATTAAATTAGTTATAAGTTCTAACTGGAAGAACAAGTTGTAAGATAGTAGGATCTTCTTCACTGCTAAGAATAAATGGTCTCATTTCCCCTACAAATTCAATCTTTAATTTATCTCCTCTAATTGATCTAGCAGCTTCCATAACATAGTTACCTGAGAAACTAATATCTAGAGGTTCACCAGTAAATGTACCAACTAATGTTTCATGGGATTCACCAATTTCCTGGCTCTTATTCGTTAATACAATCTCATCAGTAGAACATTGTAGACGGTTAATTGTCATATTATCTGTCTTAATGAAGGTTGTACGGTCAATTGCGTGAATTAAATCACTACGACTTATTTCTAATGTATATTTGAATTCTTTAGGAATTAATCGATCTGTTTCTGGATATCCACCATCTAATAATCTTGTTTGTAAAATCATATCTTCATTTACAAATTGTGCTTTCTTATCATTCAAGTAGATTTGAATTTCACCATCATCACCAATCATTGTAGCCTTTACTTCATTTAAAGATTTAGAAGGAATTGTGACATTGAAACAACTATCAGAACTTGTAAATGGAATAGTCTTCTTTGCTAAACGATAAGAGTCAGTAGCTGTGCAGCATAATGTATTATCAGAAAGATGGAAGTTAACACCTGTTAATACAGGTTTTGTTTCCTTGATGGAAGTCGCAAATGTTGTTTGTTCAATAATATCTGACATAATATTAGAAGATATCACAACAGAGTTTGCAGGTTTTGAAAAATCAATTGTAGGATAGTCATGTGGATTCATACCATTGATTTTAAATACAGCTGAATTACCTGAGAACTTAGTAAGAGAACCATCAATAATTTCAACATGAATTTCTTCACTATCAATCTTACGTACGATTTCTAGTAAGTATTTAGATTCAATTAAAATAGATCCTTCTTCTAAAATATTTAACTTATTCTTATCGTTTGATGTGATTGTACGTTGGATTGAAATATCCGCATCACTACCAGTCACAACCATTGATTTATCTTTAACATCAATCTTTAATCCTCTTAAAGATGTCTGTGGAGAATTTGGTGAGATAGCTCTTGATACTAACTGTAATGTGTTATAAAACTCTGTTTTGGAAATTGTTAAATTCATATTTTTTCTCCCGTGTATTTAAAGTATTTTAAGTATTTATTCTTATTAAGTATGTGGATAATGTGGAAAACTCTTAGAAAGCCTTTATTTACAATACTATTTTAGCATTGTAACATGTTATTTTACAGTGGATAAAATTGTGAATAAATTATGCTTTCAAGTAATCTTCAATTTCTTTTACTGCTGCAGACATTGCTTTATCTTTAGCAATTTGTGATTCAACTTTCGTACATGCACTAATGATAGTCGAGTGATCTCTACCACCAAACTCTTCACCAATCTTAATATAAGAAATATCGAGTAATTTACGACATAAATAGATAGAAATATGTCGAGCATTCGCAATATTCTTTGTACGTGTTTTTGAAGTAACTTGTTGTCTTGTTAAGCCATAATAATCTGCGACAACTTTGATAATTTTCTTTGGAGATAAACCAGTCTTGTCGGATACAACAGATTGATTCTTTAATGCATTCATGATTGTATCAAAACGAATACATCCTCCATCTGGTTGGAATTGAATTGCATAGAATAATACACGATTCCAAGCACCTTCTAGGTCTCTGACATTTCCTGAAAAGTTAGATGCAATATAATTTAATCCATCTTGATCAACATCTTCAATGGAATAACTACTAGTTTTAATCTTCATTTGAAGAATTGCTAGTGATGTTTCAAATTCAGGAGAATCGATACCAACAGATAATCCGCTAGAAAAACGGCTAATTAAACGATCTTCAAGACCTTTAATTTCCTTTGGTAAACGATCAGACGCAATACAAATTTGCTTACGATTATTTACTAATTCGTTATAAATTGTGAAGAATACTTCATGTGATTTTTCTTTACCGGCTAAGAATTGAATATCATCGACGAGTAATAAATCAACAGAATACATATATTGTTTAAATTCATCAATTTTATTATTACGGATTGCATTAACAACTGTTTCAACAAACTTTAGAGATTCTGTATAATAAACCTTTTTAGTAGGATCTACTTTCAATACATAATTGGCAATCGACATTAATAAATGTGTCTTACCCAAACCTGAATTACCATAGATAAATAAAGGGTTAAAGAACTTGCCAGGGCTCATTGCACAAGCTAATGCGGCAGCGTGACTTTCTCGATTACAGTCTCCAACAACGAAATTATCAAAATTACGATCTTTTTGAATTGGTAGTGAAACAAAGTCACTTGTATCAATCTTGGATATAGGTGCAGTTACTACTTTATGAATTGCTAATTCATCTTTCAAATGTACTTCTACAATGAAATTGTGATCTACATTTAAAAGATCGATAAAAGAAGCTTCAATTTCTTTATTTTGGCTTTGAATAATCTGTTTATGAATAATAGATGGTGCTACAATAATAACTTTTTCATCTGTGATTGCATATAAAAAACAAGGTCTGAAAAAATTCTTAATTATAACTCCATCAACTAGTTGGTTATCACTCAAATATTGAAGGAGATTGTCCCATACTTCCTTCAAATATTGTTCATTCCTTTGTTCCATAAAAATCCCCTTTATTAATACGCATTACTATTTTAAGACTCTATTATGGATAAATCTATAGTTAAAATGTTGATAATTTTTTTATCCACAACATAATAATTTAGAAAATATAGTATAGATAAGAAATATAGAGGTTTTCCACAGTTTTCCACAAATTTCAATGTGGATAAAAATGTGGAGAAATTATAGACAATGTTGATAAGTAGAAAAAAGGTGGACAACTTTGATAAAAAATGGGTTATACACAGAATAATGTTTATAAAAAAATGCGATGAATAAAGGATATTTTAGACTTTTCAACAGTTATCCACAATTGTGGATAACCTATGATTGTGGGATGTGAATAAGCTGTTGATAACCCAATACTATATACATTAAATTAAGTAGTTATCCCCAAGAAATATCACAAAACTGATTGAATTTTAAACAATTCGTATTATATTGAAATTAGAAAGGATATAATTGGGAGAAAAAGTATGAAAACTTACTTTAATTGGATCGTTGTCAAAGATAAAAAACAGTATCTTTGGTTACTAGCGTTACCATTAGGCTTACTGAAAGCAATTCTCTTTGATATCCATGATCCACAAATGTTCAATCGTCTCTTTGAGACAGTAATGGTTGTGATGATTTGTGTTTATTTCTTTATTCGTTTTAATTCTTATTCACAATTCTTTAATCCAGATCATCCTAAACCAACAGATGTGAAGTAAAAAGTCCCTGTGTACAACGAAGTACACAGGGATAATTTTTATTTACTTAATTTTTAATACATGTTCCTTTGCATGAATTAAATCTGTAATCATATGGCAATATGGTGTAGAAATACCTAAGGCATCACCCTTTTTAGCAACTGCACCATTGATATAGTCAATCTCAGTTGGACGATGATTCTGAATGAGATCTTGGTGCATCGATGGATAATGAGCTGCAGCTGCTACTGATGTCTTCATAACATAGTCTTTAATTGCTTGTTCATCTAATTTAACGCCTGTAGCTTCACCTACCATTACAAATTCGTGGATAATTGTATCTACGACACGAATTGCTTCCTCACTAGCGAAGAATTCACCAATTGTACAATCAAGTAATGCACAAGTAGAGTTCATTGTGCCATTAACACAAGCTTTACGCCAGATAGATGGTAATACATCTTCATCGTAAGTGACATTTAAACCTGCTTGATTTAATACTTCAACAATCTTCTTAGCAGCTTCTTCACCACTCTTATCGATTGATTGTAAGTTTACAGAGCCCTTACCGATGAGTTTAGCGACACCTGGACCCTTTAATCCAGCTGTCCATACTGTAACACCCATCAAGATATTTTCTTCTGGAATATACTGTTTAATCACATCTTCATGACCTAAGCCATTTAATAAACAAAGTACTTTTGTATTCTTACCAATAATTTGTTTGATGCTTTGTAACATTGATGGAAGCTGCATAGCTTTTGTAAATAAGATAATTAACTCAGCTTCTTTTGTAGCTTCTGTTGGTTCCATGATGGTCATCTTGACACAATCTTCTGTATCACCAACAATCTTTAAGCCATCATTTTTAATTGCTTGAATATGATCTTTCCACATATCCAATAAAACAACTTCATTTCCTGCTTTATGCAATTGATAGCCAAAACGACAACCCATTGCGCCTGCACCTGCGATATAAACAAACATTTTTTATTTCCTCCTTTATCCTTTGAATGTAAAGATTTCTTTCTTATAAAGATGTAATACATCACAACAAACTTTATTTACGATAAATCCAACAACAAATGGCACAACAATCCACGCCACTAACATAATTACAACATTGATATTACCTGCATTGAGTGCAGCCAATGGAGAAACAAGACCAACAAAGCCAAATCCTGCAGATGCTGGGGTTCCAACCATCTGGAAGATAGGTACACTCAGAGAACTAATTGCGGCGGTAATCGCAACTGGTAATCCGATAATAGGATTTGTTAAGAAATTTGGCATCATCATCTTCATCGCACCTAAACCAATGGCGATAGGAACACCAGGTTTATTGACTCTTGCGCATGCCCATACAAGTAAAGCAGCAGCGGAAGCTACACCCATACCTGCGGCAGCAGATGAAATACCTGTTAAACCAATTGCTAAACCAATCGCAACAGTAGAAAGTGGACTAATGATAATAAGTGAGAATGACATCGCAATCAAGATACTCATTAAAATTGGTTGTAATGTTGTAAATGAGTTGATTCCCTGTCCAATCAGAGAAGTAATCATAGAAACGTATGGAAGTGTTAAAGTACCTACCCAACCTACACCTGTTCCAACAATAATCGGAAGGAATACGAGGTTAAGAGAACCAAGTTTAGCACTGATTAAACGAATAACTAGAATTGCTAGAGCTGCTGTTAACATGGTGTTAATAACATCGCCAATACCTGCTAAACGGAAGATGTTTGTAACATTTCCATCCATTGTAACTTCTACAAATTTCCAAGCTCCAGATCCTATATAGGCAGCACCACCTACACAAGAGGATTGAATTGGATTCAGTTTAAACTGCATAGAAATTAAATAACCTGCCATTAAAGGTGTGAAGTACTGGAATACTTGAACAATGTGTAACCAATTGGCAAATAATGGATTTGAAGCGAATGGTTTTAAGAATGTTGCGAGAATTGCATTAGGAATTAACGCGACAACAATTGCGATTGTTGCGCCATTTAAGACCTTTAAAATGAATGAACCTGCTGTCTCCTTTTGCGTTTCAGACATAAAATTTTATCTCCTTTTTAAAATGAATTTATATGGAATTATCATAGGTATTACCGGTAAATACTTGTGATTAATTTCACTAAAATTATTATAAACCCATCACTTTTTTCAAACAAGTAATATATATTTCACTTTGTAAAATTTTATATACGACAATAAAAAAAGAACTCCTTTTAAGGAATTCTTATTCAGACATATTAGGAATTTCTTCCTGAGGTTCATCAGCGACATAACGAATACAGATGTGTCGATAACTTCCTTCACCCTCTGATTCTGTCTTAATGTTATGCCAATCACCTAATACCTTGTGGATGACTTTTCTTTCATCATTTGGCATTGGATCAAGCACTACATCAACCTTTGAACGTTGTACCTGTTTTGCGATACGCTTTGCCATTGAACGAATCTTGTAATAGCGCTCTTCTTTGTAGTGATTGATATCAATTAATACATCAATGCGCTTTTCAAATTCGGCGTTTACAGCAGCACGTAATACAGTATTGAACGCAGCTAATGTCTTACCCATCTTACCGATGAGAATGGCATTGTTATCAGAATTTAGATTGATTACATAACTATCATCTAGTTCCTCTAACGCAACTTCAATATCCAAATCAATATGTGTAAAGAACTCACCTAAGTAATCAAAGATAAATTCTTTTACATCTTCAGAACTAAATACTTTTGCGGATACAGAATTACCAATTCCCAATAATCCTTTTTTCTCTTCCACAACTGTGTATTCTAATTCATCGATTGTAACACCCTTTTCTTCAGCGGCGTTTTGTAGAAGTTCTTCAAGTGTTTTTGCAGTATAGATTTGCATTATCTTAAGCCTTCTTTCTGTGAATTGTTCTCCATGATATTTTGGACAATAATTGTCTTAATAATATCTACGATGTTACGGATGAACCAGAATAAGGACATACCTGATTGCCACATTAAACCGAATGCAAGTACCATAACAATCATGTACATCTGCATCATAACGTTTTGGTTATTTGTAGGTTCTGGCTTACGGTGATGTTTCTCAGCTTCTGCAGCAGCCTTCTTCTTTTGGAAGTACATTGGTAATAATACTAAGATAACCTGTGTAACAGCCATTAATAAGAACAAGATGATGTATGGTAATCCACTTAAATCACCTTTAAATAGTAAGCCGAATGCTTCGCTAGGCTTTACCTGTAAGTTCATTCCTAAGAATGTACCATTGACAACTGCTTCTGCACGTTGGATAGCCATGAACATTGCCATGATGATTGGTAACTGAATAAACTGTACTAACATCATAGAACCAGGGTTAACGTTGTACTTATTCATTAACTGCTGTTGTTCTTGAGCCATACGCATCTTAGATGCTTGATCATCACGACCTTCATATTTACGTTGAATCTTATTTAACTCAGGCTGCAACATTTGCATTCTTTGCATGCCCATCTGAGACTTCAATGTAAATACTGCTAGTAAACCATTTACAACCGCAGTAACGACAGCGATTGCTCCACCTACTGTGATGACTGGTGCTAATTTGTTTAATACCCAGCTGAGTGGCCAAACAAATAAGGCATTAAACCAGTTTTCAGTTTGGAAGATCTCACCAAAAGTTGTGCTTTCGGAAATCAAAATAATGTGTCCGTTAGCATCCTTTGGAGCTGTACAACCTGTAGCTGTCACTACGATTGTCACAATTGCCATCAAGGCAAGTAGTTTCTTTGTACGAGGGGTAAATTTCATATTTTCTCCTTATGTTTCAACTATTTAATTTTAGCCTTTATTAATAGTTTTTCCAAGTTATTTTTATTCTCCTCATAGCTAAGAGAAGAATAGTTGAAGCGGATAATTAAGACCATATCGTAATTTGTATTTTTAAAATCAACCAATTCATGGCACATCATACGAACCTGACGTTTATATAGGTTACGATGTACAGCATTTCCTAACTTCTTAGATACAGAAATTCCAATACGAGATTCATCTCCTTCTTTAGGCTGATGATAGATGACAAATGACTGATTGACGGCCTTTGCCCCCTTTTTAATCATAGATTGGAATTCTTCCGCTTTTTTAATTCGATTCTTTACTTTCATCTCTAACCTCTACAGTAAGAAAAAAACCACCAATGGTGGCTTCTTAAGCAGATAAGACCTTTCTTCCCTTAGCTCTACGTCTGTTGATAACTTTACGTCCACCCACAGTAGCCATACGGGCTCTAAAGCCGTGTGTAGCTTTATTCTTTTTCTTGCTTGGTTGGTATGTTCTCTTCATTCATGCCACCTCCAAATTACTATATATTGAACATATGCTCATAAATAATACTTTTTGAAGTGAAAAATGTCAACGCTAGAATGAAAATAGATGAAAAACTCACTAATTAATTTTTACACATACAAAAAACAAAGTAGAGATTTTCTACTTTGTTATCTGATAAAATTCTTCAAATGTTAAATTGGATCCACCTTGTTCGTACATTGCATTAGAAACATCTGTACCAACATAACGATAGTGCCATGGCATATAGGAATATCCTGTAATATCCTGTTTCTTATCAGGGTAACGTAGGATAAAGCCATAAGAATGTGCATTCTCATATAACCATTTACCAGCAGGTGTATTTGCGAAATCTACAGAGCTTGTACCAGTTGCTGTATCTGTGAAGTCGAGTGCTAAACCTGTTTGATTTTCACTATAACCAGCTTTGGCTGTTGTATCAGAAGCTTCTTTTTCACCCAACTTACTAACACGGTCCTCATAAAGTGTTTGTTGGTCATCATAAGAACGGTATCCTGCAGTTACGTATAACTTAATACCAGCAGCTTCCGCAGCAGAAATCATAGACTTAGCCGCATCACCAACATCTTGGCGGATTTGGATGACATCCGCAGTACTCTGTAAATAAGGGGTAGCTAAGTTTGTTGGCACAAAGTCACGTGATAGAGAGTGATTTTTATCAACCAATACCGTAACACTGGTTGGGTCTGTTAAGTGGGCAGGTAAAGCTGATGCCGTAGGTTCCACCGTTGAAGCAGCTGTTGTAGGCTCTGGAGTAGGTGTTGTCTTCTTTAATAATTCTGGATGACTATTTACATAGACAGCTATGCAGAATAAGCATACAGATACAAGTAATAAGAATTTAAGCAGTGTCGGAACACTGAGAAATCTCGTTTTGATCTTCTTTTCGTTTTCCATAACGTTTTTCCTTTATATATTAAATGTGTATAGGTATTTTACCATATAACAAATGATTCGCAAATTTTGAACAAGTATAGGATTATTCTGTATAATATATAAATAGGTACGGGAGGAATAAAATATGAATCCAGCAAGATTAGTAACATTCGCAATGTATTTTGCAATAGCATATTTAGTAATTAAGATGTTTATTTCATCAAAACGTAATGGCAAAAATAAGATGATTATTGATGCGGTACGTTTGATTAATGAAAAGGATATGTTCTTTAACCGCGTTGATCAATTGATTTCAACAGTGAATGATCCAGAGTTTGCTAATAAAGGACGTGTATTAAAACTTTGGGGATGTGCATATCACCAAGATTTTAGTGAGTTTGATTCTACTTTACAGGAACTAGATATCGATTCTTTAATTGAAGATAAAAAAGGTGTTAAGTCAATCGACACAAATGAAGATTCATTCTTCTACCTATATCTAGCAATTCCAAATGTATTACATCATGTAGGTAGAGATGATTTACGTACAACCATGCATGCAAAGTTACAGCCATATGAAGAAATATTAGGAAATCAACTGTCAAAAGCATTATCAGACCAGTTAGATAAATATTATGATTCTGTTGATGATCGTGGTCAGACATTCTTTGAAAAGTTACTTGAAGGTGACTATGAAGGCTATATCTATTCACGCACAATGATTGGTATCTATAAGAATCTCGCAAACGCTACACTCTATAAGATTTATCAAGACCAAGCCAAGTTTGAACAATTAGAAGAAATGAAGCCTATGTTAGAGCAGTTTGCACAAACAGGTGTAGGTAAGAGATGGATTCAAAGTTTAGATATTACTTTAGATAATACAACGGAAGAACCTGTTGAAAAAGAAGTTGTAGAAAACAAGAAATCTAATTCAGAAGAAAATCTATCTGAGACAATGGTATTAGAGAAGTTAACAGATAGTGATATTGAAAAGCTAGATCAGAAACCATCTGAAAATCTATCCGAGACAATGGTCTTAGAAAAATTAACGGATGCGGATTTAGAAGAGAAGGATAAGAAGTAATGAAGTTAATTGCAGGTTTAGGAAACCCTGGCAAGGAATACGAAAAGACAAGACATAACAGTGGATTTTTAGCTGTGGATAAATTAGCTGAAAAGTTAGGGACTTCCATTACATCTGAAAAGTGGAATGCACTTATCGCAAGTGTTAGAATTAATGGTGAACAAGTAACACTCATGAAGCCACTTACATATATGAATGAATCGGGAAGCGCAATTTCACAAGCTGTAAAATTCTATAAGTTACAGCCAGAGGATATTCTGATCTTACATGATGACATGGATATTCCGGTTGGTGCATTGCGTATTCGCAAGAATGGTTCTGGTGGTGGACAGAAGGGTATGAAGTCTATCATCAACGCATTGGGGACGGACCAAATTGCACGTGTACGTATTGGTGTTGGTCATAGTGAGCCGGGTAATCATGCGAAGGTTCCAGATTGGGTGTTATCCCCAGTTCCAAAGGCAGAACGTGAAGAGTTTGAACGAATCATCTCTATCGCTGCAGATGCGGCCGCTGCTTGGGCCAATGAACCTTTAGATAAAGTGATGAACAAATACAACATCAAAGAAAAGAAGAAGTAAGTTAAATTGCCATGATTTGTGGCAATTTTTTATGTTTTTGAAAAAGACTAGGTAAGTGTTCTTCTGTTTTTCAAAGAGTAATGATGATAAAATAAGAAGACATAAAAAAGGAGATTACTTGAAGAGTTCAATACAGAAAATCCCAAATTGGTTATATGAGAGAATGGTGGATAATCCAGCTGTAAAACTGTTAGATTACGCAAAGTCTCCGATTCCGTATACTTCTTTGATTGAAGAAGCGTTAGTCATTGCGACTTCCTTCCAAAAGAAGCCAAGACCAATTCTGGTTGTAAAACAGAATCTCTATACAGCACAACGTTTATATGAGAGGATTGCAACACTCTTAGATGAAAAAAATTGTGCTCTTTTTGGTGCGGATGAATCGTTACGCGTAGAAGCGATTGCCTCTAGTCCAGAATTAACTGCCCAAAAGGTAGAGACCTTAGCAGGACTATTATCGAATCCAAACCAAGTAGTGATTACTTGTCCATCCGCATTGTTAAGACAATTACCATTTCCGGAAGATTTTAAAGATCGTTGTATCAAGATCCATACAGGTGATACGTTGGACATGCATGCATTCAAACAAAAATTATTATCGGGTGGATATCAAAAGACTTCTCACATTGATCAACCATTAACCTTCGCCGCAAGAGGTGGTATCGTTGATGTATATTCGATTAACTATGACTCTCCAATTCGTATTGAGTTTTTTGATACAGAAGTTGAATCGATTCGCTTCTTTGATGTAGCTACACAAAAAACAGTTGAAAAGATTGAGGAAGTTACTATTATTCCAGCTGGCGATGTATTCTTTACAGATGAACAGATTGAAGAAATCTGTAGTAAATCTGAAGAATTATTATCGAAAGAAAATAAACCAATCTTGGCAGCTGAAATTGAATCAGATTTACATGCATTACGTGAAAAGGTGTTTTCATCCCATATGTATTCCTACATGGCATTACTGTCAAAGACAGCAGGTATCTGGGATTACATGCAAAATCCACTGATTGTTTATTCCGATGAACAGCTCATTCTTGATTCAGCGAAGAAATTAAATGAAGAGACAGTAAGCTACATTCAAGAGATGGTTCAAGAAGAGAAGATGTTACCGAAGTTTGCAATGTGGCATGATATCCACAGTCTTTCAAAGCACGGTAAGAAAGTTGTAGAAGATCCATTTACAGAGAATGTAGTCAATATCGAAGAATTACATATTCCAAATGAAACCCTCGAACAAAAACTGTTATTAATTCATCAACCGATGCCAGTTGTTTTAGCGTTATCGGAAAAAGAAGTTGTAACAGTTATTGATAAATGTGTAGAGATAAAATTACCATATCATTTATTATCAGATGATGAGGAACCTGTTGAAGGTATCAACATCTATACAAATTCCTTTGCGCAGGGATTCTATCTCATCGATGAAAATCTAAAGGTGTATACAGCTGCGGAAATCTTTGCCTATCATCACCACAAAGGTAGATATGAGAATAAGTTCCGTAATGCGGAAGTGATTCATGGTTATGATGAACTTCAACCTGGTGATTATGTTGTCCATGCCCAATATGGTGTTGGACAATATATATGCATTGAAAATCGCGAAATTCAGAAAGTTAAAAGAGACTTCTTGAAGATTATCTATCGTGGTAATACAGAGTTATTAGTACCGCTAGAACAATTCCGCCTTGTGCGTAAGTTTGTATCAAGAGAAGGGGTTGTCCCGAAGTTAAATAAACTTGGTTCTGGTGATTGGGAGAAGACAAAACAGCGTCTTCAAAGTAATGTCGAAGATATCGCAGAACGTTTATTAACACTCTATGCCAATCGTGAACAACACATCGGCTTTGCCTTTTCAAAAGATAATGAGATGACAAAGAAGTTTGAAAATTCCTTCTCTTTTGATTTAACGCCTGACCAAGAAAAGGCAGTAGCAGAAATCAAGAAGGATATGG
Organism: uncultured Solobacterium sp.; assembly: GCF_963517755.1. Classification (NCBI taxonomy): domain Bacteria; kingdom Bacillati; phylum Bacillota; class Erysipelotrichia; order Erysipelotrichales; family Erysipelotrichaceae; genus Solobacterium; species uncultured Solobacterium sp. The sequence continues at coordinate 62,153 of NZ_CAUQGG010000002.1, read as the reverse complement.
AAAGTAATAAACCAATGGATCGTCTTGTCTGTGGGGACGTTGGTTTTGGTAAGACGGAGGTATCAATCCGTGCTTCGTTTAAAGCGATTTGTGATAATAAGCAGGTTGCGGTACTATGTCCAACTACTATCCTTGCCGAACAACATTTCCATACCTTCCAAAAACGTTACCAGGAATTTCCGGTTACAGTAAAAGTATTAAACCGTTTTGTTAGTCCAGCTGAACAAAAACAAGTACTAAAAGAACTGGAAGCAGGTAAGGTAGACATTATTATCGGTACACATCGTTTGCTATCCAAGGATGTAAAGTTTAAGGACCTTGGACTACTAGTGGTAGATGAGGAACAGCGTTTTGGTGTTGAACATAAGGAAAAAATTAAAGAACTTAAGAACGGGGTAGATGTATTATCACTCAGTGCTACACCAATTCCACGTACACTACAGATGTCTCTTTTAGGAATTCGTTCATTATCCCTATTAGAAACACCACCATTAAATCGATATAGTGTACAGACTTATGTCGTAGAAAAAGATAAGAATTTAATCCGTGACGCAATACAAAAAGAACTATCACGTAATGGACAGGTATTCTATCTTCATAACAATATTGACCAAATCTATAACATCGCAAGAAATATTCAAAGTCTTGTGCCAGAGTCTAGAGTTGGAATCGTCCATGGTAAACTTGGTAAAGAAGAGATAGAGGATATCATGCAGAGATTTATCGAGAAGGAACTCGATATTCTTGTATGTACAACAATCGTTGAAAATGGAATTGATATTCCAAATGTGAATACAATTCTTGTGGATAATGCTCAGGATTTTGGTCTAGCACAGATTTATCAGATTAAGGGAAGAGTTGGACGTAGTGATCGTCTAGCATATGCATATTTACTGATTCCACCACGTAGACAATTATCTGAGGTTGCACAAAAGAGATTAACCGCAGTCAAAGAGTTTGCTCGTCTTGGCAGTGGATATAAGATTGCGATGCGTGATTTAACTATTCGTGGTGCGGGTGATTTACTTGGCTCAGACCAGTCTGGCTTTATCGATACTGTAGGTATTGATATGTATATTGAGATGCTAGAAGAAGCAATCCAAGCTAAGAAAGATGGTCGCAAACAAGAAGACCTTACACCAAAACCAAAGACCAATATTCAAACAACAAGCTACATCCCTGAAGAGTTTGCGCCAGACGACTTTGATAAGTTGGATATGTATCAACGTATCGACGCAATCAAAGATGAGAAGATGTTAGAAGCCTATAAGAATGATGTCATTGACCAGTATGGTAAACTACCAAAGGAAGTCAGTACTTTATTCCTAAAGAAACAATTAGACTTAGCATTAGAAGAACCGATTGTAGAAAACTATCGTGAAATTCGAGGTCAAACAGAATTAACCTTCTCTCCACTCTTTTCACAAAGAGCGGATGGTGTAAAGCTCTTTGAGAAGATTACAAAGATATCTAAGGATGTGACTTTACGGTATACCAATGGTACAATCATCGTCATCCTACCAAAGAATACACAGAATATTTCCCTGGCAATCAAGATTATTTATGCCGCAAAGGAGTCAATGAGAAATGAGAATTGATAAGTTTTTAAAAGTATCGCGTATCCTCAAACGTAGAACGGTTTCTAAAGAATTAGCGGTGAATCAACGTATCGAAATCAATGGCCGCATTGTAAAGCCAGCACATGAAGTGTTGGCAGGTGATACAGTATCAATTACATTCGGAAATCGTAAACTCACAGTACGTGTATTATCGATTGAAGAAGTTAAAAAGAAGAAAGACGCATCTGAACTTTATGAGATTATCTCGGAGGAAAAGATAGCCGCTCCACTTGAAGTAGAAACAGAATAGTGCTATAAAAACTGTATTGAGGAAAATATGGCAAAGAAGAGAAAGAAGAAACTAAATTCGAAATTCGTTGCATTCATCGCACTTGGCCTAGCAATGGCTATGTTATTAGCAGTTGGAAGAGAAATCATGACAACGCTACAGTTACGTAAACAAATGGCAGAAGCAAAGGAAAAGCTTGCCCAAATGCAAGAAGAAAACGAATTACTGGTTGAAGAAAAGACAAAACTCCAAGATCCAGATTATGTAGAGAGTTATGCACGTTCTAACTACATGTTCTCTAAAGATGGAGAACAGATCTTCTTCTTACCAGATAAAACAGATAAGAAAAAGAATGAGTCAAATAAATGATTCATTCTTTTTTTGATAATGATTATTTAATCACTGTAATATTATTTACAGGTTCAAAGTCGATGACTTTGTGTTCTTGAATATAATTTGCAAGAAGTTCAACCATGCTAGAAAGATCAGTAGAAATAGTAGGAGCTTCTTTGATCATATTGTAGTTACCGCCACCCGTTGCACGATAGTTATTCATCGCAATCGTAAATTCCATATCATCTGTTACATCATTACCTTGGTAGGTTAAAGATGTAATACGATGGCCTACAGGGTTAGAAACTTTGATTGTATATTCGATGCCATCAACCATGTCATAGTTATAGTGTTGTGGTTTTGGCCAATCATAGGATGGGTTTACAACGATATGTTCATTGTGAATCATCCAGAATTCAGCAGTCTTTTCAAGATATTCACGTAGAATCTTACCGGTAATCTTCTTTACAACCGTTGTATTTGGATAGACATACGTACTGACTAAATCGCGCATCGTAATATCTCTACCAAAGCCAGTTGCGCCAAGGAAGAGGGCATTTGAACTTAAATCAGCACCTGTTTTTTCCTGTTGGACTTTATTGAGGAAGGTGATGACTTGTGATTTGTGTAGACGTGCATCAAATTCATCGGTAACACGTAAATCAACATTTGTTGTGCCAAGTGTTTGGTCTAACCATGCTTGGCAAGTAGCTTCATCTTTCTCAAAGAGCTTTAACATCTCTGGATCAGCGTCAATATCTGCCTTTAGGATACGTGGCTCGATAGTATTGTTGTCTGGATAGATATCGATACATGCAAGTTCAGCTCCATTAGCTGCAGTTTGTGTATAGTAAGTATCATATAATTTACCAGCTTCTGTGCGGTGTTGGTGACCTGAAATCATGACATCGATACCACGAATATTTCTAAGAATCTTATATCCTTCGTTTTCGCCTGTCTCATCTTCTGTTAATCTTCCGTTTACGAGATCACGTTCAAATCCACCATGGTACATACAGATAATGTAGTCAGGATTTTCTAGACGTTTGATAAGTTTTACAGTCGCTTCGGCAGAAAGATACGCATCCACAAAACGCATATGTTTGATGTGAGATTTCTTTTCCCAATTTGGAATATATTGGGTAACGATGCCAAAAATTGCAATTTTCTTACCAGCAACTTGGCGAATAACATAATTAGGACCAAACAGTTTACCATGGTAGAAGAAGTTAGAAGTAATACATGGGGCACCGACATTCTGTAGGTGCATCATCAAAGCTTCCTCTCCATAATTAAAGTCATGATTACCAACATTAATATAGTCATAGTTTAAATCAGCCATGGCACGTGTAATAGGACTGACATCATCTGGTGTTTTTACAAAGTGATGGTACATTAAAGGGGAACCTTCCAGAACATCACCGTTATCTAATACGAGTGTATTCTCATCACGAAGAATATTAACTAAACTTTTGATTTTAGCTAAACCGATATCTTTACTGGAACCGTCAGCGTAACTGTGTGGATAGATGTACCCGTGCACATCAGAAGTGGCTAAAATTCGAATTCGATCTGTCATGAAAACCTCATTTCTATTGATTGTTTAATTGCCACATTATTTTATCACATGTTGGGCATCAAAATATGTTAGATTCATAAATCATGGTATGATACCATAACATTGAGGATAGATAACGATGATAAAAGATACTAGGTTTAGAGATAAATTAAATTTTAGGCAGCTCGGTGGTTATATGACGACTGAGGGTAAGACTGTAAAAGATAATATTTTCTATCGTAGTGGTGCACCTTTTTTCATGAGTCAATCAGAAATTGAAACACTTAAGCAGTTGGGGTTATGTGCTATCATGGACCTTCGCTCTAACGAAGAAATCTCACAAAGACCAGATCCAGAACTTCCAAATATCTTGATGATTAAACATAGTGGAGCTATCTCTGAGGGTGGTGAAGAAATTAACTTCTCATCCGAAGGAATGAATCGTATTGGTGAAGGTGGTAGGGAACAACTTGCACTACTCAAGAATTATTATGCACGCATGCCATTTAATAACCAGGCCTTCCGCATCTTGTTTGAACATATTCAAAAAGGTGATGTGCCTATCTTAATTCATTGCGCTAGCGGAAAAGATCGTACTGGTGTAGCGTGCATGTTAATCTTACTTGCGTTAGGTGTCGATCGAGAAATTGTATTAGAAGATTATCTTTTAACGAATGTATATCGACGTGGTGCAATTCAAAAGAAGTTAGAAGAAGATAAAGATATCATTCTCGCACATCCAGAACGTGAAGAGTTAGACCGTATGACATTTGGTGTAACAGAAGAGATTGGAAAGATTGTATTAGACGCAATCTTTAATGAATATGGAAGTGTTGAAACATATTTCGAGAAAGAATTTAATATCAATCGAAATGAATTACAACGTTTAAGAAGCTTATATACTGAATAAAGAAAGCACCTGCATGCAGGTGCTTTTACTAACTATTTTCTTCCGTGTGCTAAACGAGCACGAACCTTTGTCGAACAATACTCAATCAAGATAACCAATAAGATGAGTGTTAATAGGAACGCACCAACATTAGACCACTTACCAGATGAAATTGCGTTATTGAGTGGAGAACCAATACCACCTGCACCAACGATACCAAGGATGGTCGCATCCTTTAGGTTGATATCGAAACGATAAATTGCGGTGGAAATAAAGGAAGCACTAAGCTGTGGTAAGATACCACAACGAATCTTTTGGAATGTTGTACAACCAGCCGCATCTAGTGATTCAAGAATACCTGTATTTAAATCTTCGATAGCTGTGATATACATTTTGGAAATCATACCAATAGAACATACCGACTGTGTTACAACACCACAGAATGGTCCAGGTCCAGTAACACGAATCCATACAAGGGCCCAAATAAGTGCAGGAATTGTACGGATTAATAAGATTAGAGCGCGGAATAACATCGCGATTGGTTTAGGAACAATATTTGTGGATGCTAGGAAACTAACAGGAATCGCAAGAATCGCACCGATGATAGTACCAAGTACCGCAATCGCAATTGTCTGTAAGAGTAAGAATGGGATACCGCTATCACTCATATCAAAGATAAGAGAGACATTCGGATGTAATAGACCATTCACAAGACCCTTTGCGACATTCAATCCAGAATCTGTAAATCCAGTGAAGTGTAGAGATTGAGAACCCCAAGTCATTAAACTTACAACAATCGCAACTGTTATAAGTCTAATCCAAATGGTTTTAGGTTCTTCGTTTAGTTTGGCAATAATATTTTCTGACATATGACCTCCTGTTTAAGATAACTTTGAACGCAGGTAATCATTGATCATATCAATGAGCCAAACGACAACAAACAATGTAATCAGAATCATACCGAGGTCGGAGTAAGCACGTAATCCAGTACGTTCACGAATTAGGATACCAAGACCACCAGCACCTACATAACCAAGAATGGAAGATGCACGTACATTGATTTCAAAGCAGTACAAACAATCCGCTAAATATGTAGGTAGAATTTGTGGCATACACGCAGCCCAGAAAGACTGTAATGTAGATGCGCCAAATGATTGCATGGCCTCATATGGACCCATATCAATGGTTTCAATACTTTCATATAACATCTTCGCAACGATACCAATCGTAAATACAGCGATTGCGACTGTACCTGCAAGTGAACCTAAACTAAAGATCAAGGCAAAGATATATGCATAAATCAAAGTAGGAATCGAACGTAATACAGATAAGATGAAACGACATACAAGAAGTGTTGGTTTATTCTTATTGATATTACTCGATGCGAGAATTGCAAGTGGTAAACCAATTAAAGAACCAATGATTGTACCAACAATCGACATTTGAATAGTTTCAATCAGTGGTGAGATTACTTTAGAGAAGTATTTGAAATTTGGGTGGAAAATCTTCGATAGAATCACAGTTAACTCTTTTATACGTGTAATGATGGTTGATAAGTTAAAACCAGTTGCACGTATAGAGATAATCACAACAATCGTAAATAGCAGAAGAATCCAAGGTGTTCTACTGCGGGGTCTTTCAACGGTATGCCCATTTGGCAGTGTAATGAGTTCGGGTTTAAAGATTCTGTCAAACAGTGGCGTTTTTAACATTTTTTGTTTCGCCATGTTTACTTGCCTTCAACTTCCTTCGCATCATCCTTTGAAGTAGGGATTACCTTACCGTTATAAACTTCATCGAGGATCTCTTTTGTGATTTTATCAGTTGGACCATCATAAACAATATGACCAGAGCGAACACCAATAACACGAGTAGCGTATTTTAAAGCTAAGTCGACATGGTGAATATTTAATAGGATAGAGATATTCATTTCTTTATTGATTCTTGCAAAGTCACTCATAACAACATCAGCCATGATAGGGTCTAATGATGCGACTGGCTCATCCGCAAGAATAATCGAAGGATTCTGGTTTAGTGTACGTGCTAATGCGACACGCTGTTGTTGTCCCCCAGATAATTCATCACAACGGTTATAGGCTTTATCTAAAATACCAACTTTATCCAAAGCTTCTAATGCATGTGTTTTCTGTTCTTTGGAATAAATTCCAAGAAGAACCTTATACCAAGGCATATCCGGAACGTTACTTGTTAGAACATTACGAATTACAGTTGAACGACTCACTAAGTTAAAGGATTGGAAGATCATACCAATCTTTCTTCTAAAGCGACGTAGTGATTTTCCTTTGAGTTCACTTACGTTTGTGTCATCCACAACAAGTTCACCTTCTGTAATATCAATCATACGGTTGATTGTACGAATCAGTGTAGATTTACCTGCACCAGATAAACCGATAATTGCGATAAATTCTCCCTGTTCAATCTTTAGATTTACATTCTGTAGACCTTTAGTGCCATTTGGGTAGGTCTTAGAAACATTTTTAAATTCAATCATGTCTATTCTCCATCACTATATGTATTCATTATTTACGCAATAATCATACATTAAAAATCAAATAAAATGGGTGATATTTTGAATATCGCCCACATAAATTTATGTATCTTATTTCTCAATTACAGATAAAGCCTGACGAGCTCCATCGTAATCTGAATCTTCAGCCTTAGCATATCCTGTGTGCTTGTAGATACCGAAGATCTTCTTGCCTGCATCTGTATTTGCGATTTCGATGAGGGAATCCTGCATAGCTTCGATGAATTCCTTATTATAAATGTCTTCCTTAGCCATTGTTACAGATACTGTATCGTTATAGATATTCTGTGTAACACCAATAACATTTAATTCATTCCAAATAGAATCCTTGCGACCCCATTCTTCTTGCCATTGTTTTGCATAGTCTTGACGACCATCAGCGTAACATACGATAACGTCAATCTGTCCAGCAGCAGCCTGCATGAATTCAGCGGCGTAGTCTAATGTTGTAACGTTAGCTAAATCACTAATGGTCTTACCATCGTAGTTGTCCATTAACCACATTGTAGGATAGATATAACCAGCAGAACTTGTAACATCTCTTACAGCCCACTTAGCCTTGTTTAAGTCTTCCCAAGTTAAAGCTTCACCAGAATTTACTTTCTTTGCAAGCTGTTGTCCATATTCGGATGGTCCTGCATAGATTAAGCCTTTGTAATATGTAACTGGAGTATCCTTGTTAACTGTCTTGTGTGCATCACCATTCCATTCAGCAGGTTTTTCAGAGTCATTTGATAAACCAGCACGTGTAGCTGTTAAGATAACATCTGATTCATTTGAATATAATGCATAAGTACCACCTGGTAACCAAGCAACATCTACTGAACCAGCGGATAAAGCTTCACCAGCAGCTTCATAAGAATCACTGACAGAAATTTCAAGATTCTTAATGTTGTATCCTCTCTTCTTCATTGCTTCGATAACTAATTTATCGAGGCCTTCTGTTGTTGCCTTAATTTCATCAACAGGTCTTGATGGAACAAATTGGAACTTTAATGTGTCGATATCCTTAGAGCCTGTTTCTGCAGGTTGCTTACGACCATTATCATTTGTTGATGCTGTAGTGTTTGAAGCTGTTGAGTTACCGCCTGTACAACCTGCTAATAAAGCAAGTGTCAAAACTGAAGCCAATGCTTTCTTGATGTTCATAGTTTTCCTCCCATATAGAACATATTAATTATAAAACAAAATGGAAAACATGAACCCAAGAATCAGATGAAATATTTACATTTTTCTATCCTGTTAGAGATGATAGAAACAATATACTGAAAATGATGTAATAAACTATCATTTCTAACAGAAAATAATTTTCATTCTGAGATTATATAATGCATGATAAATGAATAAACTAACATATGCATGCATGTGATTTAATATGAAATACAAATATCGATAACAATGAATGATTATTTGTATTTCATTAATTCTTCACGATATTTCAAATATATCTGTTGTATGATATCCGCATGGAGAAGGTATAACAATATGAATAGACTACTCACAAGAGAAGAAATATTTGAAGGAAATATCTTACATGTATATAAAGATACTGTTGAAATAGAAGATAACCTAACGGTTGAAAGAGAAGTTGTACAGCACATTGGTGGTGTTGGAATCGCTCTTGAGGATACAGATGGTAAATTCTTCTTTGTTAAACAGTGGAGATATGCACAACAAGAAGAAACGTTGGAATTTCCGGCTGGTAAAAAAGAAGAAGGCGAAGATGCCCTTACAACAGCGAAAAGAGAGATTCAAGAAGAAACAGGCTATACAGGAAAAGATTGGATATACATGGGTAAAATCTATCCAACACCTGCTTATGATACAGAAGTTATCGACTTGTATTATGCAAAGGTAGATCAGTATATTGGTCAACACTTAGATGAAGATGAAAAGATTCAAATCTATAAGTATAGTTTAAAGGAACTGATAGAACTCATTATGGAAGGGAAAATTCCTGATGCGAAGACAGTTTCAATGGCGATGTTTCTTCAAGAGATGAAAAACAGGGAAAAAATCTAAAGAAAGGGAATTAAGAGGTGAACATAATGATACAGAAACATGTACCATTTCGCTATGACTACGTAGGTAGTTTTCTACGACCTGAGGAACTCAAGGTCGCAAGAGAAAAGTTCCAAAATAACGAAATTACAAAAGAAGAGTTAAAGAAAGTAGAAGATTACTACATTCTCGATCTCATTGCGAAACAAAAGAAAGCAGGATACCATGCAATTACAGATGGTGAATTCCGTCGTGGTTGGTGGCACTTAGATTTCTTCTGGGGATTAAATGGAATCTCTTATCATAAGTCTAGCCAGGGACTACGTTTCCACGATGAAGAAACAAAGGCTGAAACAGCTGTCGTGGTAGGGAAGATTTCTGGTGAGAATCATCCTTTTGTAGAACATTTTAAGTTTGTAAAAGCACAGGAAGATGAAAATACAATTGCGAAACAAACGATTCCATCACCAGCACAGTTATTAATTCAATTACGCTTACCTGAATTTATTGGAGAGACAAGAAAGTTCTATCCAACAGATGAAGAATTAAAGGCTGATATTGTAAAAGCATATCAAACAGTCATTCAGGAACTATATCAAGCAGGTTGTCGTAACCTGCAGTTAGATGATTGTACATGGACACTCTACGCAGACCGTGCATTCTGGAAGATTTTTAACATTACAGAAGAAAGCTTACGACTTATTGCGGAAGAAGAGATTGCGATTAACAATGCGGCGATCGCAAATCATCCAGAAGATATGGTTATTACAACACATGTATGTCGTGGTAACTTCCATAGTACTTATGCAAGCGAAGGTGCCTATGATCCAATCGCACCATACCTCTTCGCAAAAGAAAATGTAGATGCTTTCTATTTAGAATATGATGATGCTCGTTCGGGTGGATTTGAACCACTGAAATATATTCCAGAAGGAAAGAAAGTAGTGCTAGGCCTTATCACAACAAAGTCTGCAGAACTTGAGGATAAGAATCGTATCATCAGACGTATTCATGATGCGGCTAGATATGTACCATTAGAGAACTTATATCTTTCTCCACAGTGTGGATTTGCGTCAACAGAAGATGAACAATGGGCAAAATTAGTTCTTGTTAAAGAGATTGCCGAAAGCGTTTGGAGTAACTAAAGAATTCATGCACGCATGTTAAGATACTATCGAAAAGATAGTATTTTTTTACGAAACATAATATTTGATAAAGAGATTTGTGTTGACGAAAAAAATGAATAGCGTAAAATAAATAACCGGACATAATCCCGTCAGTAGCGGCTACCTGACGTTAAATGAAAATAAGGAGATGATATTTTTATGAACATGAAGACCTTAACTAGGGTTGGGATGATTGCGGCAATCTATACTGTCGTATCATTAGTACTAGCACCATTTACATATGGTAATGTACAAGTAAGAATCGCAGAAGCTTTAACACTACTTCCATTAATTTACAAACCATCTATTTGGGGTGTAACACTAGGTTGTTTCCTAACAAACTTAATTGGAGCGATGTTAGGAATTAATCCAACTGGATTCTTAGATGCGATCATCGGAACAATCGCAACATTCGGTGCAGCTTACTGCACATGGGTATTAAAAGATAAGAAAGTAAATGGTATCCCAGTACTTGCTTGCTTAATGCCTGTAATCTTTAACTTCTTCTTCGTAGGTGCAGAGCTTGCATACCTATTTATGCCAAATGAAATTGTATTAGGAACATTAATCAATGGTTCATTCGTCGCAATCGGAGAACTAATCTCAGTCATCATTGGGTACTTCTTAATCAAAGCATTAGATAAAACAAAGTTATTCGTAGAATAAACAATAAAAATCCCATTGCCGTACGGGATTTTTTTCTGTTATATATTTTCTTTTGTGCTAATATAAAAACTGTAATTAGTACAAAAGAAAATATATGAATCCAAAAATTGAAAAATTAAAAATTATACATATCAAATCTCTACAAAAACAAGGTATTACAAAATACGAACTGTATAGATTTATTGAGCAGAATCAGTACGAAAAAGTTGACCATGGTATTTATGTACTTCCGAATATTTGGATAGATGAAAGAGTTATTCTAAGTATAAAATATCCACAAGCTGTTTTTTCTCATGATGAAGCACTGTATTTTCATGGACTAATTGATAGAGAACCAAATCGTCATACCATCACAATCTATTCAGGATACGGTGTATCGAAATTAAATCAATCTGGTGTAAAAGTATTTACAGTAAGTAAAGAATTACTTGAAGTTGGAAGAGAATATATAAAAACAGATACTGAAATGCAAATACCTATCTATAATCTAGAACGTACAATCTGCGATTTAATACGCTCACGAAAAAAAATTGAAATACAGGATTTTAAAACTGCTCTTAAGACGTATATTCAAAGAAATGATAAAGATTTAAATCGACTTATGGAGTATGCGAAATTATTCCATGTAGATCAGTTGGTGAGAGGGTATTTGGAGGTGATGTTGTAATTGTGTTTACTGCTGCACAGTTAAAAGGAAAAATAAAATATTTTGCGAAACAAAAGAATCTAGATGCACGAATATTATTAAGAATTTATATGATGGAGCGCTTTTTAGAGAGAATTACAAATTCTAATTATGTAGATAAAATTGTAATTAAGGGAGGTGTATTAATTACCTCAATGATAGGGATTTCTTTACGGTCGACAATGGATATAGATACTTCAATTCAAGAATTTAAGTTATCCAAACGAAATGTACAGGCCATGATTCAAGAAATAATCAATATTGATATTTCAGATGGAGTAATATTTCAAATAAGAGAATTCTCTGAAATTATGGATAATATGGAGTATCCTGGTTTACGTGTCTCGATTGATGCAATAATTGATGAAATGAAGGTACCTTTTAAAGTGGATTTATCAACTGGTGATGCAATTACACCAAGTGCAATAGAATATAAATACAGGTTAATGTTTGAGGATAGAACAATTCTGCTGAAATCCTATAATATTGAAACAATTCTTGCGGAAAAGTTACAAACTATTTTATCCAGAGGAATCTTAAACACACGGATGAGAGATTTTTATGATATACATGTATTAATGTCTATATATAAAGATGATATTGATAAAGATATTATGAAAAAATCTTTTTTCAGAACTTGTAGTAATAGAAAAACATTCTATGTGATGGAAAGCGGTAATCTTATCATAGATAAAATTGTTAGAGAAAAATATTTAAAAAATTTATGGGTTTTATATCAAAAAAAATATAAATATGCACAGCCTATTGATTATGAAACGGTGATGTATAGTATATTGGTGTTATTTAAGATAGTGGAATTATAATAATTTATAAACCTGCTGTTATAAGCTGAGGCTATATGCCTCTTTTTATATCTCAGTAAAAAATTTTGTGAATGAAATATTTATAAATATGGATTAATTAATTGGGTTATAATAGGGCGCATTCAATTTTAAATAAGGGGGTGACTTCCATGAAACTGAAAGCATTCAAAGCCGCATTTCCATACACATTACCGATTCTTACAGGCTTTCTATTTTTGGGCTTTGCATATGGAATCTATATGAATGCGAATGGATTTTCCTTTGTATATCCGATGTTAACAAGTCTTTTGGTGTATGGGGGTTCTTTGGAGTTTGTGACAGTAGAAATGTTACTGAGTCCGTTTGCGCCAATGCAAGTACTAATCATGACACTTTTAATTCAGGCAAGACATATCTTTTATGGTATTTCTATGTTGGAACGTTATAAGGGTATGGGTTGGAAGAAATACTATTTGATTTTTGGGATGTGTGATGAATCTTTTTCCATCAACTATACAGCGAATATCCCTGAGGATGTTGATAAAGGATGGTTTATGTTTTTTGTTACATTGCTAAATCAGTTCTATTGGTGTATCAGTGCGACTCTTGGTTGTCTTCTTGGATCAGTTCTAAATTTTAATACGAAGGGAGTTAGTTTTGTGATGACTGCGATGTTTGTTGTAATCTTCTTAGAACAATGGTTAAAAGAAGAACATCATATCGCTTCCTTAATTGGTATTGTAGCGTCAGTGATCTGCCTCATTATATTTGGCTTAAATTCCTTTATGATACCTACGATAGCAGTCATCGCTATCACGCTAACGCTATCAAAAAGAAGAATGGAATCATTGGAGGTGCAGAAATGACAATCGCACAGCAGATTATAACAATTGCTCTATGTATATTTGGCACAATGTTAACGAGGTTTTTGCCATTTATTATTTTTAGTGAAAAGAGAAAAACACCTGATTTTGTGAATTATGTTGGTAGATATCTTCCGCCCGCTGTATTTGGAATGTTGGTTATATACTGTCTAAAAGATGTTCAGTTCTTGCGGGGAAATTATGGAGTTCCGGAAATAATTTCTATTTTAGTTACTACTATCCTGCATGTATGGAAACGTAATATGTTAATTTCAATTGCAGGTGGAACAATTTGTTATATGGTATTGATTCAACTTATATTTTAATGAAAAAGGTAAGTGTATTTGTTGTTACACTTACCTTTCAAATTGATTTCTATAAATTAAGAACTAGTCTTTTCGTAGTCGCCACCTGTTAGGCCAAAGAATTCTTCGAATGTTGTATCATCTCCAGCATCATGAATCTGTTCTGCTATATCTTTTCCAACATAACGATAATGCCATGGCATAAAGGTATAACCAGTAATGGATTCTTTGTTTTCTGGGTAGCGTAAGATGAAGCCGTATTTATAGGCGTTCTCTTGGAGCCACTTATATTCATCTGATTTCGCAAAACTGTTATTAAAATCAGTAGTTGTATCTGCGCCAAGTATCGCAGCCGCTAGACCAGTTTGTAGTTCAGAATATCCAGCTTTCGCGGTTGTTTTATTTGTGCTAGTCTCACCAATACGATCAACACTTGCTTGGTATAACTGCCCTTGGTAGGAACCAGAACGGAAGCCATTTCCTAAGCGTAGTTTAATACCATCTTCTTTAGCGGCGTTGAATAATTCTTCAATAGCTTTCGCAGCCTCTTTGCGTAGAGTCCACTCGGTGCCATTTGTACTAACGTTTGCTGTTGTTAGGTCAGATGGAACATAGGTTTCTTCTAACTTATGCTTTTTGTTTACAAGAAGTAGGATACTGTTTGTATCGCTGAAGCGTGTATCTGTTTCTAGATCAACTTCAGGTTTAGGAGTTTCCTTCTTCTCTTCTTCTTTTTTATCTTCTGTTGTAGTAACGACTGGCTCTTTTTCTGGATTCAAGAAATCATTTTTGATTAACGTACTACCGATTAAGGTAGCGATAATCAGAAACATGAGCAGTGATACTACAGCTAGTTTCTTTGTCATATAACACCTCTTACTTTAAAATGTTACCATATATCGCGTAATTAGGCATTAATTTCACTGTTTGGGGAAAAGAAAAACCTCGATTATGAAGTCGAGGCTATGTATTTATGCAAGAGGTTCTTGTTTTGGTAATCTCCACATTTCACTGAAACTGAGAATATCAATCTCTTCAGAATTTAGCTTTGCTTGATTTCTCTGTTTCTTAATATTGTTTTCATGAATACTAGATAAGATATTCTTATTTACCATATATTGTACATAGAGAACCTTCTTTAAAAGGAACCAGTTCGTTACATAATGATAGATAGCATTTGTACGATCTTCTAATTCAGGGAGTTTTTCCATCGCTTCGAGTTTAAGAGCGTTGGCAGCTTCTTTAGATGCGGTCTTTAACTCTTCATAATTATGGAAAAGTTCATGGTCAATGCTACGTTGAATAGAACCTGCTTTTACAGTGAATAATTGATTGAGAACTTTTAAGATTGTTTCCTGGTTAGAAGATATCGCAACGATTTCATTCTTACAGTCAATAAATTCGCCAGCTGGCTCTGTCATGCAGTAGTAAAGGCCCTTCGCATAGATATATCCGTATTGCTTGCAATCACAGATGATGATAGCTCTATCTTCATCATCATGTTGAAAATACAAGATATAAGGAATTACGAGTGCTTTCCCATTGAGCTTGCAGATGTCTTTATAGCGGATGATTTGGTTGCTAATTGCTTCAATGTTGACGGCGCAGTGCAAATCTACACAAATCTTTGTGTCAGGTTCCACTTCTAATACTTTTTCGAATGATTCTTTTAAATCATCATCAATCTCATTTTCCCTAAGACTGAGATAGTCTTCTAAATAACCGTTAAATAGACAGTCATCTCCGTCTTTCCTACTGTCTACTTTCTGGCCTAGAATAGCACAGATTGCCATGATAAATACTTCCCTCCAAGTAATTGTATTTAATTTTTTATTGTTAGTTGATGATTATGTAGTGTTTGTCAATGTAATTATAGGCACGCGGATTTTGAAAAATCCAGTAACATTACACAATTTTTTTGTATAAAACAGGATATTTTACCAAATATGCAGGATTGCCTATGATAAAATCTAAATATGAAAACAATTTTATGTGCAAATTATCAAAAAGAATATATTTATGAAGATCTCGCAAAGCATAATCATGGCGTTGTTAAAGATGTACTAGCAGTTCCACTTTCTGTTGCGTTAGGAGAGAAACATACAGATAAACATGCAGCACTACTAAAGATCTCTCATACATTAAAAAAGAGAAGTGATGCGTTTCCAATTTATCAAAAGATGTTTGACTATCCTGCATTCATTCAGGAGATTTTTCAATTTGTATTAGAGTGTATTCAAGGCAATATTCAAGTTGATTCTTTACCCAAGACAAACGAACAGGAAAAGGAGTTAAAGGAAATCATACGCATTCTATTAGAAATTCCATTTGTGGAAAAAGAGAATGTAGAGAATAAAAAGGCCGCAATCCAGAAATTGCAGCAGGATGATGTTGAAGTATATCCTTTCTTTGAGGCAGATCCATACTACGTAGAAATTTTAGAACAACTCAAAGATAAAACAAAACCAACAGACACAACAACAGGTCAAAAACATTTACGCTATGCACTAAGTACACGTCGTGAAATTGAAGCGATTGCACAGGATATCGCAACCTATCGTAGACCATGTAATATAGTGCTTACTTCATGGAAGACACAGTATCCAGTTGTACAACAAGTATTCGCAAGATATGAGATACCGTTTTCAACTGTTCATCATGATGTGTCTGCTAGACTCATTCAACGTTATGTTTCATTAGTGAATCTTGCGTATCAAAAGAATAAAGAAGCTTTAATGAAAGCTTTGTATATCGATGCCTTTGGTGTAGATGACCAAAAGAAGAGTAGTTCATTATTTACGGTACTCAAATATCTAGACCAAGTGTTGGTAGATGTAGAATGTCCGACACATTTATCACAGTCCTTGAAGGAATCAGAAGTATTTAAAAAGGAAGCTACACGTTATGCATACTTTGAAGAACGTGCAGATGAGTTATTCAATCATATCAAACAGGACTTAGATAGTTTAATACAAGCATCAACATTCGAAGAAATGTTAATGAACGCGTTTGAAATCATTCGTAACCAAAAGATTTTACAGAATAAACATGAACTCAAAGAAGGAAGACAATTACGTAATGTTTTGCAGTCCATTTTAACAAGCGAAAAACAGACTGTGGAAAGTATTCCTTTCGTCATGCATATGTTACAGGGGATTCATTCAGATAGTGCTGTGTTTACAGACGCAATCTGCACTGTGACAGATTTAACACATCCAGTAAAAAAACAAGAAGTTACTTACGTCATTGGATGTAGTGGAAAGAATTATCCTGGCTTTCCAGTTCACAATGGTTTATTTGATGAAGATTACCTTGCAAAGATACCATCTTATCCAAGTATGAATC
This sequence comes from uncultured Solobacterium sp., assembly GCF_963517755.1. Taxonomy (NCBI): domain Bacteria; kingdom Bacillati; phylum Bacillota; class Erysipelotrichia; order Erysipelotrichales; family Erysipelotrichaceae; genus Solobacterium; species uncultured Solobacterium sp. The sequence goes on along the minus strand of NZ_CAUQGG010000002.1, from coordinate 45,143 downwards.
AGCGTTATGGTTATTACATGAATGCACTTAGTTGGATTGATTCCTCGGCAGAAGAAATCTATTATTCATATTCTACAAATGATTATCAAGGTAAAGAAATGCAACTAGCTTACGAAGTGCAATCAAAAGTGGACATGAAGGAAGAAAATACCCCATGGCCAATTTTGATTGTAGACAATCATATGGATATAAAACATGAATTAACACCAGAAACAGCACAACAATTATTCTTAGATGGAAAAGGATTATTAAATGGTTCTGTTAGTACGGTAGAGTCATACTACCGCAATCCATATGGATACTTTATCCAAAAAGGACTAGGAATTATGGACCAAGAATTCTCAGGACTTGATCCAATTACGATTGGAAATATTCAACATCATTTCATGTATACACTACTAACATCTTATAAAGATAGTTCAAAGCGTAAACAGTATGCACTACAAGAAGATGGAAAAAATATTCTAACATCGAATGAAATTAAAGAGTTACTAAGACCGTATTTTGACATACTTAAATTAACACATCCAAATGAACAATATCTCTACGATATCTCTTTGGAAAGATTAGCAGATTCATTATCTAAATTTATGACATTCATGCATGATTTAGAAAATGATTCAAGTTTTATTCCGGAATACTTTGAATATCGTTTACCAGAAACAATGATTGGTAATGTAAATATCCGTGGTATTATTGACCGTATTGATTTATATCAAGATTTAATTCGTATCATTGACTACAAATCATCCGTTTTATCCATTAGCGAAGATGAAGTAAAACAAGGACTACGTCTGCAGATGTTAACATATATGATGATTGTCGCAAATAACCTGCAAGGAAAGAAATACAATCCGACTGCTGTACAGTATATCTCTATGAAGGATGAAACGATTGATTTAAATCGTGTTTACAATAAATGTGGAGATATGCCAAAACATGCATTACTAAATAGTTTAGGGGAAGATTTTATTAAGAGTAGGAAATGTGCTGTATGGATTTTTAATGAACATCGTGATGATGTTGATATAGACGCAAGACATATCAAGAGTCCAAAGAATATCTATGACTTTAATAAGATCCAAGCATATATTGAAGGTATCTATGCAAATTTCCACAAGCAAGTTCTGAAAGGAAATATCGAACTATCTCCAATTGAAAATACAACATTACCATATATGGCAATGTATCACTTCGATGGAGAGTATCGAATTCCAACCGCAGTGGAAGTGGAAGGGATTCCAACAGATATTCCATTTAAATTAGATAAAGAAGAAATTGCGGCAAAGGGGGCAAAAGAAGATGAGAATCTCTGAGAAAAATCAATTATCTGCAGAACAGTCCGTTGCCTGTAATTCTTCTGGAATGGGTATTGTCGTTTCCGCATCTGCTGGTGCAGGAAAGACGAAAGTACTTGTATCACGGTTGGTAAAAAGATGTATTGAGGATAATCCACGTGTACCTTTATCACGTATCCTCGCTTTAACATTTACTGAAGCAGCCGCAAGTGAAATGAAGAAGCGTGTTGCCCAAGAATTAAATGAAATCAAACAGTTAGCAGAAAAAGAAGTAACTGTTGATAATGAACTCATTCAATATATTGATAATCAGATTATCGCGCTAGCAAGTGCGAACATCACAACTATTGACTCTTTCTGCTTGTCTATTATCAAAAAATACTACAATATCATTGGCTTAGACCCAGCTACGACAGAGAATATTCTTTCGGGTGGGCAAAATGAAAATATTCAGCGTGATGCGTTTATGAGAGCGTTAGAGTATGCTTATCAAACAAGTCCACAAGAAACAGTTGCGCTCGCTTCTTACTTCTCTAGTCGAGCTGACGACTATGATGGACTATATGATGCGGTCGTGAAAATCAATCGTCATGCGGAATCATCTGTTGACCCAGATGAATGGTACCAACATGCATTAAAGATGTATCCAAAGAAGTTTGATCCTACAAGTACAAATAACTTTACATCTTTTGATGATTTTGAGATCAATATCCGCAAGTATTTCTTTGCGTCCTTGTATGGACAACTGGCAGTATTACAACGCGATATAGAAATCTTGCAGGATTTACCAGAGGCTATTAATGGACGTGGAAAAGTAATTGATAACTCTGTAGCTTTTGATACATTCTTAAATATCATTCAAACATTACAGGCTGAACTGATGCCAGAAGACGAAAGTAATGCATATACTTTTGCGATTTATCAAAACTATAAACAACAAATTCAAATGATGGATGATACAAAGCTTGCAAGTTATAAGAAAGAGAATTATCCAGAACATGCACGAGCAATGGATCATTTGAAGAAAACACTCAAGAATATGTCAGAAGAACGTTTGAATGAAGATGATTTTGTTTCAGACGCAAGAGATGCCTCGACCATCAATACAGCACTCATCAATCTAGCGAAGAATACATATCAAAATTGTATACGCATCAAACAAGAGAATACTGCGATGTATTTCTCGGATATGGAACGCTATGCGTATGAAATTCTAAAACATGAAAATGTTGCGAAGGTTATCCGTGAAAACCTACAGGAAGTCATGATTGATGAGTTCCAGGATACAAGTAAACTACAGGATACAATCATTGAGATGATTGCTAGTCCTAACTGCATCTTCCGTGTAGGTGACACAAAACAATCGATCTATCGTTTCCGCCAGGCAAAGCCATCACTGATGCGTTCTAAACTAAATGAGTCAGAAAAGATTATTGAAGAAACAATTGATTCATCGATGCAATCAGCAAAGATTATTCTTTCTAGAAACTACCGTTCAGATGCACGTATTATTCAATTTACAAACATACTCTTTCAAAAGATTATGAATGTTAAAGAGAGTACAGAAAAGTATGGTGAAGATGATATTGTAGATTGGCTCCCTAAGAATGATAGTCCAGATGCACTCATTGAATTTGCAAGTTATACGCCGAAGAATAAAACAGCGATTGTCAGTGATGATGAGGACGAAGATGAGGATATCAAAATGATTAAGGCAAATTGGATTGCCAATAAGATTATTGATACCTATAATCAAGAACTTGAACTTGCAAAGAAGAATGATACAAAGTTACCATCCTTCCATGACTTTGCGATACTTTTACGAAGTCATGGGGATAAAGCATATCTGAAAGCAGCCTTCGAAGCAAAGGGAATTCCTTACAGCATTGATACACGTGAAGGATTCTATCGCTCAGAGTTATGTCAAACAGTCATTGCATTATGTACTGCAATGTTGGATGAAGAAGCAGATTCTGCTCTATTTGCATGCATGGTTTCTAATCTCTATAACCATAGTGATGAAGAGATTGCCAAAGCAAAGATAAGACTGGGTTCAATCAAAGCAGTTGCCAAAGAGTTTGGTATCTATGATGATTTGCAGATGTATAAAGAAATTGCGGATACTTATGGTATTCCAAGAATGTTATCAGAACTTGCGAATCATAATACGTACTTCAATCGTTTAAATATCAGTCAACAGTCAAACTTTGATTATCTATTTGAAATGACAGTATCTGCGAAGTACAATTCTGTAGCGGAATTCTTAAATGCATTAAAAGCAGTTGAAGACGAAGTATCGAATGAAGCTGTTTCAAAAGGGTCAGCAGATGATATCGTTACTGTCACAACAATTCACCATTCAAAGGGATTACAGTATAAGTATGTATTCCTATGGAGTAATGCGACAAATCAGTTTAGAGATAGTGCAGAAGCAGTCAACGTCGATGATGATCTTTATCTAGGATTAAACTTCTTATGTACAAATCCATATCGTGCAAAACGAAAGACAATTCATAAACGTGCAATCGAATATAAAGCAAATCTTGAAGATGCGGAAGAATTTATTCGTATTTTATACGTAGCAGTTACACGTGCAGTACGAAGACTATATATCGTAGACGCATTACCAAAACAAATTCCATATCGTGGAAAGAAGTTTATGTTAGGTGATTTGCTTATTCGTAATGGTATGTCTGGATTGATTCTTAGCACAATGGCAAATGAACCAATCATGAAACAGGTTGATATTGACCCATCATGGAATGTATTCCTGGAACACAAAGAAACAGAGACCGTTACTAAACTACCACACTATGGATATATAAGTGTCGAAGAGAAGGAAGTATTAACTCCAAGTTCTACTGAGTTTGGTAGTAGTTTACCAGCATTAGATTTAACAGAAACAAACGCTGGAAGAGAATATGGTACACGCATTCATGCATGTTTTGAAGAACTTCCGTCTAGATTATTTAACGCAGATGATTTAACATTCTTAAGTATATCTTCAACAGAATTAAAACATCTGCTAGCATTCGGTTATTCAGAGATTTATCACCAAGCTGTAGAAGGTGAAATTCATCATGAATATCCTTTCTATGTACAAACAGAGAAAGAAAAGATACATGGAATTATGGACTTTGTGTCAATCTTGGAAGATAAGATTATCTTGATTGATTTTAAGACGGATAACGCAGAATTATCTAAAATCAAATCATTGTATACAGAACAAATCAATACATACAGAAGAGCACTACAATTGATTTACCCAGATAAAACAATTGATGCGTATGCATGGTCTGTACATCATGACCAAGCAATCGTAATTGAATAAGAGAAAAGATGGAGAATAGTGTAATCTCCATCTTTAATCTTTATCGAATACATTAGATTCTGTCGAAGAATCCTGTGTAGGAACTTCTTCGGGTTTTGCTGGTAAGATAATATTTGTTCTAAAGAGGTCTCCATCAATAACGATATTGAAATAACCGTTTTGTAGGTGTACTAGGTTCTCTACAATATTTAAGCCAAGACCACTGCCTTCGCTATGGCGTGATTCATCACCACGTACAAAGCGTTGCGTTAATTCCTCTGCGGAAATATTGAGTGCTTCACGACTTACATTCTTAATTGAAATCATAATGTTATTGTCGATTGTACGGACACTATTGATATATACTCTGGTTTCTGGCTGTGCATATTTCACTAAGTTAGAGAATAGATTAGAAAATACACGCCATAGAAGTCTACCATCTGCCATAACAGAACGTGCACTTTCTGGGATGCTTGTCACAATCTCTAGTTTACATGCGTCAAAGCGATCAGAATATTCACCGATAGCTTGTTCAAGTAACTCATGTAAATCATTAGGCATGATATTTACCGTAATATTACCAGTACTTGCTTTAGAGGCTTCAATAAGGTCTTCTGTTAATTTTTGAAGACGTTTTGATTGTTTCTCCAATACTGCAATATATTTTTTGGCTTGCTCAGGATCTTCAACATGTTGTAAGAGGTGCACATAGTTAATGATTGAGGTAAGAGGTGTCTTAATATCATGACTGACATTTGTGATTAATTCATTTTGCAAGTGCTCTGCACGAATAGATTTTTTAGCAGCTGCTTCCGCAAAATCTTTGATCTTGTATAGGTCAAGTGCCTGTATTTTGAAGAAATGAGAAAGTCTTGAAGTATGAAATGAGAAGTCTGTTTCTCCATTTGCGAATTTATGAATTGCCTTCTTTAACAAAGCTGCTTCATATGCACGCCAGAAAAGGGCGTAGGAAGCGATAAATAAGAAGAGAGCTAATAATGCATATAACTGTAGCTGTACTAAGAAGTAGAAAGCCACCCAGAACACAAAGGAACCTAGTAAGAAGGCAGGGAAATATCCACCAATTTGTAGAAGGTCTGAGATGATTGTACCGATATAGTATATCAATGTATTCTTATACCAATTACCATATTTAATGCGTGTCGCAAGACTTAGGAAGAATAATAATGTGAAGTATAGGAATGGGATTACACCTCCAACAATTACCATGATGTATTTAATAATACTTGCTTTCGCAAAGCCATAATAGTATCCCTGTTGATAGAAGTTGATTGCGATATCGGGGAAGCCATTATTATATGTATAAAAACTTGCGTAAGTCCAAACCATCAAAACAATGAAGGCAAAGATATCAAGTGGTATCTTATCAATCCACGATAAGGTAATACCTGGTTTATCATCTACATGCCCTGCTCCATAGAATAGGAATATAACAGAACCGATAAGGATGATGATACTAAAAAACTCAATCGGGAATATGATATAGCGGAATCTATATTGAAGATTATAAACTGTATCACAGTAATAGAAGTCATCTCTTGCGTTTAAATCTTTCGCAAGGGAGTATTCAATACGGTATGTTGGTTCATTATTTTTTTCGATGTAGTCTTGGAAGTAACCATCAGAATTATTACCATAGAAATATGCGGTACCATGTAGTGTGGACTCTTCAACATCAAAATTTTTATGAATTAATTGATTTGTGGCAACTTCGTAGATTTCGACAGAAAGGTTAGAGTTTTCACGGTCGAAACTTTTGTACTGGTCGCCAACAAAATTAGTATTAATATCTAATGCATATAAGACATAGTTATTAGCTGTTACTGCTGCTCGAGCCCTTGCGTCTGCTGTATCACTATATTTAGAAATACCATCATAAGCACCTGCAGTAGATAAGTATGAAATTGCATTCATTCCAACGATGTCTGCTGTCGCCGCAAGCGCAAAAAGGATGAACGCAATGACTTTACATAGATAACTTGAACGTAATCTTTTTTTATTGCGCTCTTTCATGACTATCCTCCATCTTATAGCCTTGTCCCCAAACTACTTTGATGTATCTTGGCTCAGATGGATCAATCTCAATCTTTTCACGTAAGTGACGGATATGAACAGCGATAACAGATTCGCTACCAATTGGTTCATCATTCCATACATTTTTATAAATCTCAGCGGAAGTAAATACTTTTCCTGGCTGTTTCATTAACATCTTTAAAATACCAAACTCCATCGGTGTAAGCGTGACTTCATTACCATCAACAGATACTTTCTTTGTGGTGTCATCTAAAATGATTCCACCAATCATAAGTTCATCAGTATCTGCACTAACACCACCAAGTTGGTGATATCTTCTTAACTGTGAGTTAACACGTGCTAAAACTTCGGATGGATTGAATGGTTTTGTGATATAGTCATCTGCACCAATATCAAGACCGTTTACTTTATCCTGATCTTCACTCTTTGCGGTTAGTAAAATAATTGGGATATTTGTAAGATTGCGAATTTCCTTTGTCGCTTTAATACCATCCATGATAGGCATCATAATATCCATTAATACCAAATCAACATCTTCTGTCTTAACGATATCAACTGCATCTTTTCCATTTCGAGCTGTTAGTAATTGATACTCATCTTTGGATAAATAGATTTTTAGGGCTTCTAAAATATCGACATCGTCATCAACAATTAAAATTGTATGTGTTGTTTTCATATGTTCCTCACGATTTCTATACTACAAAATGTATCACAAAGAAAAAATAATTCCACTATTTAACGTATTTTTGCGTTATACAAGGCGTTTTTGATAACCTCCAGATACAGAAACACGTGTATGTGCGATTACGAAGGCATTTGGATCAAGTTTTCGAATCTCTCTTTGGACGGAAGAAACCTCACTTTTTGCGACAATTGTTACGAGTACTTCTGTTTGTTGATTGGTATAAGCACCTTTACCATCCCAGCAGGTAACACCTCTTGCGTATTCATGCATGATCATCTCTTTCACTTCAGGCACATGTGTAAAAATCATTAGTTCAACTTCAATGTTTTGATAATGCCAGCGATCAATCGTCACAGAGAATACAACGATATAGATAATCGAATATAGCGCGGTTGATACATCAAATAATATTGCCATTAATGTATAGAGAATAATATTGTAAATAATATTAAAGATTCCAACAGAAATCTTCTTTGACTTATGGCTTAGATATAGGCCTAATAAATCTAAACCTCCTGCACTTGCGCTATTGGTAAGTATTAGTCCACATCCAACACCACCTAATAATCCAGCAATCACAATGCATGCAAGTTTATCATCGAGGATAGGCGCAGTAGGCGCAATGATATATGTAAAGATAATTGTCTGTAAGGCAACAGATAACACTGTTCCTACAACCATGCGTTTCTTCATTGTCTTCAAAGCGAGAAGAAAGAGTGGAATATTAAACGCAAGGTTGATAATACCTGCTGTATCTACGTTTTGAATATTGGAAAAGAATAATGTACGTAACATTTGGGCTGTACCAGGCACTCCACCAGAGTAAAGTTTTAAAGGTACTAAGAAGAAGTTAACTGATAATGCGTATAAGGATGATCCAATTAAGATAAGTAGGATATTTAGGGGTGTAACTTTCTTGGGTTTTACATAGATTTCTTGTGACATATGATGTTCCTCTTTTTCACTAACATAATCATAAAGAAAAAGATGGTATTTTCAAACCGCTTTGATGAAATATCTTCTGTTATATTCATGCTAGAGATATTTAGGATATAGTATTCTGATTTAGTAAAGATAACGCAAATGAATAATTTTGACAAAATACTGAATGTGTATTAATGTGATAAAAAATAAGCAAGTATTTTAAAGACAATTCAATTGACAGAGAAATATAGAATTAGTATCACCGAATAATTATGTGAAGGGGATATTTATGCTAAAAAAATTTAAGATAAAGAAACATACTAAATATGAAATTATTTCTTATATATGTTTAATGGTTTCATATGCTATTGCTACGTTTCTTAATAAATATGAAAGATTTCGTGTATTTGTTTTGTTAGGATCTCTTGGATTAATGGCTGTAGCTATTGTTACATACATTCTTTCAATCAAGAATAATCCTAACAAAATCAAGTTATTTCACACGAGAAAAATGATGTTAATATTTCTTTTGAGCTTTTGTGCAACAATCATTCTGTTAATGATTTTAATGTATGAGTATAAGTGAGTTTATGACATAGAATGATGCTTTATCATAAATACTAAATAGGTAGTATCAGAATTAAAAACATTATTTTTAAACGAATGAGTAGTTACGACTGTAATGAAAATTCGTTTTTTATTTGGAGCAAGTTAATTGCGAATTGTAATTTAGCATGTTACCATATTTTAGCAAAGCATAACTTTGCTTTTTTTATGGAGGGATATCAATGGTTAAAAAATTAACAGTTATAGTATTGGCTTTGATTCTAGGGATGGGCAGTATCGTATCATTTACATCTAAAGTAAGTGCTATGGACGCTGGCAAGATTTGGTTAAATGATGATGACACTATCACATATGCAACGATTAATGATGCAGTAGCAGCTGGTAATACTGGTGACACAATACGTATTAGTGGTTTATTTGATACTACAAATGCAGCGTTTAGAGATGCTGTAGTCAATAACGGAATGATATTAGAAGTTGTATCAGATACTACAATTCTTAATAACGATGATGACCAGAACGGAATTACAATTGCAAGTGGTTCACATATTAAAACTGTTAATGGTTCTACTTTAAATATGCAAGGTTTCAAGAAAGCTTTAGATTTACAAACTGGAGCTGAAATGAATGATGGGAATTATGTATTCAAAGACAATCAAGATGTTACTTTAGATGGCAATGTAAAGGGTACATCAAGAGAATCTTTGGTAGTAGACATTACAGCATATAAATTTAACAAATTACATTCAGAAGATTTAAAATTAGAAAATGCAACACTCAAATTAACTACATCTAAAGTCAAAACATGGGATTCACCACCCGACGATGGTGGTGATCTCCCATATAGGGAGGTTGTAAACGGATATACTTGGAACTTTAAGAATGTGTTATTTGTTGGAACAGGATTAGCGCCTATTCAGATTCCAAATATGTTAGTTGATAATTCTGATGTTTCGATTGATTTCCTAAACAAGTATGCAAGGGGTTTGGATACTGATTTTTGTTTATCTGGATACGGAACAGTTCCTCCTTCTGAGATTAGAAATTCAACTTTCAAATTATCCAATACTTTGCATGGAATCGTAATGCTTGATGGTACTTTAAATATCGACAATTCTAAGATTGATCTAAATATTTCTGGAGATGAGGATAGATCTCGAAATGATAGTGGCGGAGGAATTCTTTTTAATAGTGGAGGAAATATTTCAATCAAGAATTCAGAATTGAATTTTACGAGAGATAACTCTTATCAAACACCAGTGCTTATTTACGGTAATTTGCCATCCTTTATAATTGGAGAAAATACGGTAATTAATACGCCAGCAAATAGTGATAAGTCTGATGAAATTGGATATGCGATGGATAATATTGTGGCAGTAGAAGCAGGTCCTACAGGATATGTCGTAACTGGTGGTTCATTCCTTGTGAAATATCATACGGATAATGATATTGATAATAGAACTACACCTACAAATGGTTTAGCAAATGGTAATGAAAAACTGACTTATTTCCAATTGGCAGATCCTTCTGTAACGTCTCTATCTCCATTAAATAAAAATGGTCAACGTTATACATATGGAGTAGCAAATCCATCAAGTGATGGTAATAAATATGTATGGGTACCAAGTGCGAAGGTTACATTTAGCTTAGGTGATAATCCTAGTGCTACATTTGCGGATGGTACAAATGCAAATAAAGAAACATTAGCGATGCGTGGTCATACGATTGGTATGGCGGTTCGTGCAAATGATGAAGCGATACCAACATTTAATACTACTCCAATCAGTAATGATGCTAGTAAGCAATTCAAGGGATGGTTCTATAGGGATGCAACAGGCAATATTCTTCCATTTGACCCTAATACAACAGATGTACTAGAAACAATGAATGTATTTGCAATGTGGGAAGAAGTACCACAAGTAACTCCAACTCCAATACAACCATCACAACCAACTACATCAGTAACACCAAATACAAGTGATAACACAAACATTGGATATCAGATTGGTGTGTTACTAGTAAGTTTAAGTGCAGTAGTGATTTTATTAAAAACACGTAATCTAGTTACAAAATAATCATCCTGTATACTTAAAATATTTAGAGTAAAACAATAGGATAACACTATATAGGTGCTAATATGAGCAATCTGGTAGTGTTATCCTTAAAATAAAAGGAAGCTTAACGCTATATGCGTTTGGCTTCCATTTTATTTTAGTAATTTTCCTTCTTAACTTCGAAGAAGCTTTCCTTGTAGCTGCAGAGTGGGCAAATCTTAGGAGCCTTCTTGGACTCAATTGTATAACCACAGATTTCGCACTGCCATACTACTGGCTCGTCCTTTTCGAATACTTGTGAGTTTAAGACATTAGCCTTTAACTTCTCGTATCTTTCTTCGTGTTCCTTTTCAACCTTAGCTACCATGTCCATCTGAGCTGCGATACGTGTGAATCCTTCTTCACGAGCTTCTGCAGCCATTCTCTTGTACATGTCTGTCCACTCGTAGTTTTCACCATCAGCACCCATTTGTAAGCATTCATGAGTTGTTGGGATAGCGCCACCGCATAATGCGATGAACCACTGCTTAGCGTGTTCCTGTTCGTTACGTGCTGTTTCTAAGAAGATGTTTGCGATTTGTTCGTAACCTTCTTCACGAGCCTTTTCAGCGAAGAAAGTGTACTTGTTGCGAGCCATTGACTCGCCAGCGAATGCATCATTTAAATTCTTTTCAGTTTTTGAACCCTTTAATTCCATTGCTTGTGTCCTCCTCATTTAGACAATCTTTGCAAATTCCTTCAAAAATAGTGACATGACTGAATACTTTTCCACCGGTGAATTTTTCTGCCTTTTCATCTGGGCAAGAGTCATAAGGCATTTCACCAAGGTCAATCATCTTACCGCACTTTGTGCAACGTAAGTGATCGTGTGGAGCAGGGTTACCGTCATAGAAGTTGTAGCCTTCACCTGTATACTTACGAATCACACCTTCTTGGACGAGAAGATTGAGATTACGATATACAGTCGCTAAACCAATGCCGGTCTCCTTTTGATCTAAAGCAGACTTAACTTCTTCCGCAGTCATATGCGTTCCAACTCCTTGGATGATATTCAATATTTCCTGTTTTTGATAAGTCTGTCTTCTTTTCATAATCACCACTTATTGAGAACCATTATCATTATAGAATGATTTGTTTTGAATTCAACACCTTTGCTCAAAGAAGTTTGTGATTTTTTCGCATGTTAGAACTAACTAACCTGAAAATATTTCATTTTTAATGAAAGTTAGACACATTTAAACAATAAAAAACGGCATTTCTGCCGTTTTAAGAGATTGGATCAAGGATAGTGTATCCTTCTTCCTTACATTGTTCGATTGTTTCTGCGTTTGCGACAATGCAGGATGTTGGCTCTTGTAATGCCTTTTCAAAGAGTTCTACGTATCTTGCAAGATCTTCTCTTGTCATAGAGAGAATTTTTTTGCGTGCAGCACATAAGTTTTCGTATGTGGTGTTACGGAAGTAGCGAATATCTGCTAGTCGAACTTTTGCAGCTGGTGCTAAGAGTGGCTCTGCTGCCGCAATTGTTCCAATGATATATCCTGCTAAGTCGGTATGTTCATCTTCAGCGAGTTGCTTGATACGTTTGTATATATCGCGGTAAACCTCAATGGAATGTAGAGGACTTGGGTCACGGTAGGAGTATGCGGCGATATTTCCATTTGGATTTGCACTAAAGCCTGTACCATACGCATTGCCTTTCACACGAACTTCAGTCCATAGATAATCATAGGTCAATAGATGAGCGATTACCTGCAAGCATGGATCGTATTCAAAGTTGAATGACTTAATGTTAGTACCTGCAGCAGAGTAGGAGATACCTGCTGGGATTTGAAGTGCTTCTTTTGGTTCTTGTAAGAGTGGGTAGTGTACAACATTTCCCTGTGCTTCAATGCGATTGATACCAGCGACAAATTCTTCTACCACATCTAAATGATTACCAGTTACACTCGCAATCAGACGATCCTTAGAGAATAATACTTCCTGGTACATCTCAAATTCATTGATGACTTCATCAATCATTTCATCGTAGTTATCTTCTAACTGCTTACTAAATAATGCATTCTCATATCCACCGATATATTCACGGAATACACCTTCTGCACTATGGTGCGCAGATACACGACGCATTGCGAAGGAATGCCCATTCATGATGATGGATTGTCTTGCGCCTTCATTGCCTTGTTTGAGGATAGGTAAGATTTCTTCCTTTGTAAACTTTGTATCTTTGATTACTTCTAAGATAAGTGGAACAACCTTATCTACATTTCTTTCAAGTACCGAACAGGATACCGCAAGAACTGGAATACATGCATCAGAACGATTATCTGGTGAGTATACGTCTGTAACAATAATTAAGGAACCAAGGTCCTTGCGTACAGCACGTTGTAACTCACTAACTGTTTTCTTGGTAGTTGGTAAGTTCATGAGTAAATCAGTAAATAAACCAACCGCTGGTAAATGCTTGATTGTAATTCCTGCAAGTGAGAAGTAGAAGAATAGGTATACAATACCTGATTCTTGTGCAGAATGAACCAGTGTCTTAACAGACTGCACTTTTTCAATTTGTAGTGGTAAATCTTCTGGTTTTTCATCAATCTCAGAAAGGTGAATCTTTGGTAGGGTAGCTAATTGTTCCTTTGTGTCAGAGGACTGCTGCCAGAGGTCTAATGCCTTGTTTTGTTCGATATACTTTAGAACATTCTCTTTGCTGGAAGCCTTGATATCTGCTAGACGTTTCTTTTCATCTGCGATACGCTGGGCTCCCATTGTTGTAGATGGCACGACAGTAAGAGAGTTTAGATGTTCTTCGTCCAATAAGAAGGATGATAATAGTTCCTCGAAATATCCTTGTTCAATCTTTTCACGTAAGATATCAAATATCTTTCCATTAGATAGTGGTTCTGCTGGATCACCACCGTATAACCAACTATCCATTGCGCGTTGTCCATACATTAAACCTGCTGGTTCATGACTTTCACGATAACGGAATTCCATCTGGTTGATTGTTGCGTGTAATTCTTCGTGGTCTAGTCCATTCTTTACAAGCTCGCTTGTAGTAGCGCGTAACGTTTCTCGGATTGCATCATACTTGTCTGCGTCTGTATTACGAATAGTTAAGACAAGCCATGGCTGTTGAATACCATCATATAAGTCTAAATCAACATCTTCACCGAGGTTGTTATCGAGGATAGCCTTCTTTAATGGTGATTCATTGTTGGCAACAAGAGTAGAAGATAGTGCAGACCATGCGATATTCTGTACATAAGAATCGTATGTAGAAATAATCTTTGCAAAAGAGATATGAGAGCGATTCTCTGTAGGTTCATTTTCACTGACTTCGTAGGATATACGATTGTGTACAGCTGGTAGAACCTTCTGCATAGGAATTGCGAAATCCATCTCTTCCTTTTGATAGTTAACAAAGTATTCTTCATGGATAAAACGAAGTACTTCATCAATATCTAGGTTACCATCTACCCAAATACGAGCGTTGGATGGATGATAGAACTTCTGATGTGTTTCGATAAACTTCTCATAAGTTAAATCTGTGATGTAACGTGGATCACCACCAGATACATATTTATAGCAGTTATCTGGGAATAACATACGATTAAGTTCATCTACGATTGTTTCATCAACAGAGGAGAAGGCGCCCTTCATTTCATTGAGTACAACACCACTATATTCCATCTCTTCATTTACATTATGAATCTGATAATGCCAGCCTTCTTGTAAGAAGATATTTGGATTCGTATAGATTGCTGGTTGGAATACCGCATCCATATATACAGAAATGAGGTTCATATAGTCTTTGTCATTGCGACTACTTACCGGATACATTGTCTTATCTGGATACGTAAAAGCATTTAAGAATGTTTGTAAACTACTCTTTAATAGTTCTACAAATGGTTCACGTACAGGATACTTCTTTGAACCATTTAGAACACTATGTTCTAAAATGTGGAAAACACCTGTATCGTTATCAGGGATTGTTTTGAAGGTAATCGCAAAGGTCTTATTTTTATCATCACGTTTTAACCAACAGAGTTCTGCGTTTGTTTGAACGTGGCGGAACATATATAAAGTTCCTTTTGCGTCTTCAATATCTTTGATTTGTTCAAGGACAAATCCATGTAGCTTGTTGTTTAGTTCTAAATTCATACTGAACCTCCGTACCTGTTAATCATACAGCATTATTGTATAGAATCATAAAAAAAGATGCTCGTAAGCATCATTGAACAATATGAGTAATTATGTAACTTAGAAACAGGAGTGTGAAGTCTGGTTATTTATCCATGGTAGGCATACAATTTAATTAGATAAAACAAAGGGGAAGAAAAAATGAAGAATGACATAAAATTGTTTATGATATATGCAGTAATTAATGGAATACAACAATATTTTTTCTTAGTTAAGATGAAGTTGCCAGACCTCTCTATTTTGATTACTATCATACTTTCTCTTTTATATATACTTATATATCGTAAATTACAAAATAAGCAGCATTAAATAAATTGAATATTCATAGAAAAGGTAGGGTATTTCGAATAGAGTTATCCTGCCTTTTTATATGAAGAAAAAAGATGCTCGTAAGCATCTTTAGTCAATAATTTGATTGATGACAATTTCTGCACGTCCTAGGTTGATGTGATCTCCCTCGTGGATACGAGCTTTACCAAGTGGTGGTAGTTTAATTCCATTTAGGTATGTTCCATTGTGTTCGGAAACATCTGCTAAATAGAATGTATCGCTTTCGATTAATATGCGTGCATGTTTACGGCTGATTGCTGGTTCATTGATGACAAGGTCACAACTAGCAGCTTCACGACCGATCAAGCATGGTAATTTACTAATTGTATGGTCCTTTGTTTGCCCTGCAACTTTGATTGTAACGAGAATCTTTGGATCAGCTTCATCTAGATTTGTTGTAGAGAAAATTTCCTCGAATAGTGTTGCGGAATCATCATTATTCTTTTCGCGGATTGGTGTATCCAAGGAATCAACCTTTACTGGTTTGATTGCTGGGGATACTGGCGTAACAGGTCTTTCTAAGTCGGTAAGAACTGTTGTCGCAGCGAGTGAGTCCTCTACATTCTGCTTTGGTTGTTGTACTGGTTCTGGTTTTGGAGCGATTGGTGTAGCTTGTACAACTTTCTTAACTTGTGGCTTTCTTGTTGTACCTACATCATTTCCGTCCGCATCTACATAATATGTGTTTTTCTTAAATGCCAAGAAGATAACGGCCGCAAGTAAGACAACGTTTGTGCCTACTAGGCCCATGATAATCAATTTGACAATTGTTGGATCACTTAACATAAATTACTCCTCTTATAAATATCGTTAACCCTATAATACAACAAACCTTACATTTTTTCACGTTCACTTACATCGTGTGTAATTTCAACGATTGGAGATGGACGTGATAATTGTGCTTCTGCGTAGATATCTTCTTCTGTTGGCGGAACGATAGGAATATCATTCTTAGACTCTAAGCGAATCGTACGATATACGACGATATCTAGGATAACAACAAAGATAAAGAAGAAGATTAATCCGATACCGGATTCTACCATCAGTGTTGCGTCAAAGATTGTATGTAGTAATACCGCAAATGCATAAGAAGCTTTTAAGTTTAGTGACTTTACATCAGGGCTATTAACAGCTTCAGCTACTTTTGCATGACCATAGTATAAGCCCATGTATACCGCAAAGCTCATGTGTCCTGGAATTGTGAGAAGTGCACGCTGTAAAGCAACACCTGTTCCATAATTAAATACATAGAAGACATTTTCTAATGCCGCAAATCCAAGTGATACGAATACAGCGTATACAATACCATCAAAGCGATAATTGAATGCCTTGTCTTTCCATGTGAATCGATAGAGGAAGAAGAATTTTGCGCCTTCTTCGATGAGTCCAACAAAGATTGCGGTTAGGATACCGTAATTGACTTGTGTAGCAGTCACTACATTTTCCAAAAGATAAAAGACAACCTGTTCGGAAAGCATCTCTAATATGATTGCGACTGGTACAGAGAGTAGACCACCAATAATACACTTTAGTAATAAGAGTGGTGGTTCTTTTTCTTTATCATCATTGCGATAGATATAAATCATGAAGAAGATTGCAGGTAAAATCGCAATCGTAAGATAGAACAGTGTTTGTTCTAAGGTTAATTGTCCGTATTGATTTAACATTCGTTAGCACACACCTTTCTGATCAGTTTTTCCATGAACTAAATCATAGATCTGATTTTTTGAGATACCTGTCTGTTTGGCAACTTCTTTGATTGCGGCACTTGTAGACATTCCACTTTCAATAGAAGTATTTACCATATTCAGGATTTGCCCCATATCGATATCTTTTTCATAGTCATCTTGATTGCCTTCAATCACAACAACCATTTCACCTTTTAACTCTGAGGCAATCGGTAGTATCTCGGAAATTGTACCACGGATGAACTCTTCATGTACTTTTGTTAATTCGCGGGCGATACAGATATGACGGTCTCCTAGCACATCTAAGCAGCTTTGTAGCATCTTTTCAATGCGATGTGGTGCTTCGTACATAATGAGTGTCATTGGATATGATTGGTACAGGCGTAGTTTCTTAACACAATCATGTGTGGATGGTGGTAAGAAACCAATGAAGATAAATGGCTGTGCAATTAATCCTGAGGCAACAAGTGCATTCAAGAAAGCACTACAGCCTGAAATTGGCACAACATTATATCCAAGAGCTGTCACTTCACTGACAACTCTTTGACCTGGATCGTTGATAAGTGGATATCCAGCATCGGATATTAAGGCAATATTATTTCCTTGTGATAGTAAGTTAATAATGCCTTTTGTACTGGATGCTTCATTAAAGTTTTGATAAGCAATCAATCGCTTTGAAATACCAAAATGTTTTAGTAACTGTCCACTATTACGTGTGTCTTCACACGCAATTACATCGACGCTATTTAAGACATCGATAGCTCGTGGAGTCATCTCGTTGAGATTTCCGATTGGAGTAGGTACTAAATAGAGCGTTGGTTTTTCATTTTCGAAGGATTTCTGGCGGTTCATGCGTTATCGCCCTCATCTTTTTTCTTGCGTCCAAATGTACGCACAGTAACATTCTTGCGTTCAGTACTATTCTTTTCCACGTTTTGGCGTGGTTGATTCTGCTTGTTGGAATGTGCTTTGTTTGGTTTCTTATTGTTGTTTGGACGGTTATTTTGTGGTTTTGATGACTCGACATGAACAGTTGGTAAGTCGGTTGAAACGTGAACGGCTTTATCTTTATTCACTGGTGCAGCTACACCTTCATGAACCATCGTACGATGTACTGGTTTATCATTCTTTTGGTTGTTCTGCTGAACAAAGCCTTTACGTGGAATAGCTTTCTCGCGTAAATTATCCAAAGAAATAAAGAGTACTTGTTCGCGGTTTTCTAACTTAGCTTCTTGCTTCATAACATTCATGCTTGTAAGACGGTAAACCATGCCATCATATTCAACTTGAGATCCCATCTTAGGAAGTCCTGCTGTTAGTTCTTTATAATCATTTTCTTCATACTTCAAGCAGCACATTAACTTACCGCACATACCAGAGAGTTTCTCTACGTTAAGGGCAAGCTGTTGAGTCTTAGCCATATTGATAGAAATAACATCGAAGTGATTCTTGTATCGGCTGCAACATGTTTCCATACCGCACATACCAATACCGCCGACCATCTTAGCCTTATCACGTTCACCAATCTGACGTAATTCAATACGGCAGTGCAGACGTGTTCCTAGAACCTTTAAAAGCTCGCGGAAATCGACACGTTGATCAGCGAGGTATACAAATAGAACCTTTGAGCGATCAAGTGTATATTGTGCACTCATCAGATTCATATCGAGATTTAAACTTTGAATTTCTTCGTTACAGATACGATACGCTTCACTTTCCGCAATGGTGTTTTCAGCGTACATCTTTTGGTCTTTTTCTGTAGCGATACGAATAATTGGTTTTGTTGGCATATGTAGATTGTATCTATCAATTGATAGAGCATCTGCATCTACCTCACCCATTTCGATTCCTTGTGCTGTTTCTACAACAACCCAATTTCCTTTTTTGATATCTGCGTTATCGCAGCCAAAAGAATACGGTTTTGTAGCATTCTTAAATCGCACAGCGACGGAATAGGCATATTTCACTGTCGGTTGTTCCTGTTCTTGGTGCATTGGACAACCGCATGAACCGTGTTCACATTCCATGTTCATGGTTGAATTCCTCCAATCTATAGAAGGTTTGATCCATTAATAGATTTAAATCAATAAACCGATTAATCTTATCTTTTTGTTTTTGTAAGATAATGATCAATTCTCCATATTCTTTCTGTTTGTTTATTTCTTGTTGTAGTAGTTCTTTGTACCAATGTGGTCCTTCAACATGCTTGCATATAACATCATGGGCAAATAATGACATGAGGTCAAAGAAGCCATTGAGTAATAAAATGTTTTCTTTCTTTGCTTTTGCACTATCTTTTTCGCTTGAACGATAGGAGATATCATAATCTACCAATAGTTCTTCGCGACTTCCTTCAAGATTAAAGTATTGTCTAAACATCATCTTGCAGGTTTCAAAGATAGAACTGTCCGCAAATTCCTTCATCTGATTGATATCTTTTACAAGGTGAGAGATAAAGTAAGCATCCACATCTTGTACGCCAACTTCTTTCGCTTTGGAAAGTAGATAGTCTTCTGATAATGGGGAGAAGGGGATTAACGTACAGCGTGAAACAATGGTTGGTAAGATACGATCGATGTTATCAGTAGTAAGAATGGCGACAACACCAGATGCTGGTTCTTCCAAAAACTTTAACATACTGTTTTGCGCAGAGATACCTGCGTTCTCTACGTTTTCTAAAATGTATACACGTGAGCCATCTCCATCTTCGAGTGCAGTTTTTGAGAATTTCTCTTGGATCGCATCTACATCATCTTTGGAGATTGCATTCTTGGAACCATCAAGTAGAACCATGTCTGCATATAAGCCCTCTTCTACACGCCGGCATGTATTGCATTCTTCACAAGCGATACCATGGTGTTGTTCGCAAAAGATACTCTTTGCGAATAAAAGAGCAGCTTCGTGTTTTAGGGTTCCGTGAGGTCCGGATAGAAGATAAGCATTCGCAACTCTATGATTCATGCATGCATTTTCTAACGCATGATAAAACAAAGGTTGTTGTTGCTGTAACTCATCCTTGCGCATCTAATAATCCTTTCACAATTTCATAGGACTTTTGAATCACTGTATCGACATCAGCGGTCGCATCTACGATAATCATACGATCAGCGTATTTCTCAATCACCTTTTGATAACCTTCATGAACACGCTCGTGGAATTCAACACTTTCTTGATCAAGTCGATCTAATACTTCTCTTCCTTTACGGATACGCTTTAAACCTGTTTCCGCATCAATCTGTAGAAAGATTGTCTTATCCGGCATGTGGTTTTCAATCGCAAATTGGTTGATTTCATAAACTTCATCCATGCCGATTTCACGACCGCAGCCTTGATATGCTAGGGAACTATCCACAAAGCGGTCACTGATGACATGAATTCCTTGGGCAAGAACAGGTAAAACCTTATCTACAAGGTGCTGTCTTCTGCTTGCGGCATAAAGTAGTGCTTCTGTTCTAGCATCCATCTCTGTGTTCTTAGGGTCTAAGATAACATGACGAATCTGTTCAGCAATATTGGAACCACCTGGTTCTCTTGTATAACGTACCTGATAACCATCTGCTTCTAGCATCTTTGTGACAGCAGTACTCACGGTAGTTTTCCCGCTTCCATCAGGTCCTTCAAATGTAATAAATAATCCAGTTTTCATAACCTTTATTATACCATTCTTCTATTGCCCTGCATATACGCCCAAGTGGAGAGATAAATGAAAAAGTCGCCAATAAAGCGACTATTGGTTACTTTCGGCGTAGTTTGAGTGCGATTTCTGTGCCGTTTTTTGAGCTTTGTACGACGTATACATCGCCACCGTGTTGGCGAGCAATCTCTTTTACAAGAGCGAGGCCAAGACCAGCACCACCCATATCACGGCTACGTGATTTATCAACTCTAAAGAAGGGTTCAAAGATGTGTTGCCAATCTTCTTGTTGGATGCCTGGCCCATTATCACGAACGTTAACCGTCGCAAATTCATTCTCTTCCTTGATGGATACAGTTACATTTCCACCGATATGGTTATACTTGATGGCGTTTTCCACAAGGTTATAGATAGCACGGTAGATAAGGGTATCATTACCAATGATTTCAGCGGTCCCTGGGTTTTGAAAGATTGTAATATTCTTTTTATCAGCGAGAGCTGTTAAGTCACAGATTACTTCTTCGGCCATATCGGCTAATGAGATATGGTCTTGTTTTTGGGCGGATTGTAGGTCTGTCATTTCAAGAAGAATATCAATAACATGTGATAGACGTGATGTCTGCATACGAATCATATGAACAGTTTCTTGATATTCCGTTGCACTAGGATTGTTGTTTTTCTCAAATACTTCTAGTTTTGTACGCATTACCGCAAGTGGTGTACGTAATTCATGTGCAGCGTTTGCGGAGAATTGTCGCTGTGTAGCGAAGGTATTACTAAGACGTTCTAACATCTCATTGAATGCATTTGTCAGTTGTTCAATTTCAATGGAACTTTGATCACTTACAACTAAGTGCTTTAAGTTTTTCGCTTGGATATCTTCAATCTGTTCACCAAGATTTTGTAGTGGTTTTAATGCATAACCAATGAAGAAGTACATCATAGAGCTACTTGCGACAGTAATGATGATTGTAATGAGTAAACTGCTTTTCCAGAAGTCTGATTGGATCCCCTTTGCCATATCAGAAATGACATCTTTAGTGGAAATTTGTAGTTGTACAACTTCTCCAGTTGTATCTGTTGCAGGACTAGTTGGTAATATCGCAACTGCGGAATCTTCAATCTTACTCATCGAGGAAATTGCGGATTTACTGATTGCATAACTAATCGCTAGACAGGATAAAATAACGATAATTGCGGTAATAACGGTGAGTTTCCACTGTAGAGAACGACGTTTATTCATCCTGTTGTCCTCCAATCACATAACCTTGGCCTATGCGATTTGTGATAGGGTCATAGCCAAGTGTAGCTCGTAATTTCTTACGCAAAGCGGAGATGTGTACACGAATAGAATTACTAAAGCTATCAACACTACTATCCCAAACATGTTGTATGAGTTCCTCTTGTGGGACTGGACGTTCTTGATGTAGTAATAAGTACTCCAATACTCCTAACTCTTTACGTGTTAATGAAAGCTTTTCACCTTTAGCCATAACCGTTCGACTCTTTGTGTCTAACGAAAGTTCTCCACAGGAGAGAATGACATTATTCTGTACGGTGCGTCTTCTTGTTAGACTACGAACGCGTGCTTCTAACTCCTCAAAGTGGAATGGCTTGCATAGGTAGTCATTGGCACCGCTATCGAGACCATCAATCTTATCCTGTAAATGTCCACGTGCAGATAGAATTAATACGGCTGTTTCTGAATCTTCTTTACGAAGATTACGGAGTACTTCCATTCCATCCATGATAGGTAAGTTTAAATCTAGGATGATTAAGTCATAACTTTCATCCATTGCCATATTCCAAGCTGTACCACCATCAAAACATGTATCTACTTCATATCCATCAAGACGTAAACCCTTTGCGATTGTTTCACAAAGGGTAATTTCATCTTCAACCACTAATATTCTCATATGCAAAATGTTCCTTTCATATTGTTACTAATTGTCAGAAGAACATCCAACACATTGTTGGAAGCTGAGTATATCTGTACCAAGTATATCACATACAAAAGAAAACAAGACAAGCCATTCCTATGCTAAAAACGAGCGTTTATGCAGGCATGATGATGAATGAAATCAGAAAAATTACATTGTTAAATTTCTTAACACAAATTTTATATCTGCTTTGTTATATTTTTCACGTCAGATAGAAAATGAGTGTAAAGGAGGACAATGCAATGGATTTAATAAATAAATATCCTACACAATTTAGAATTGCTACACAGGCATTTCTAATAGTACTAGCAATTGTATTTATTTGTGTTGGGGCTTCTCGTGGAGAAGTTGAAAGTGTATTCGGCAAAGCAATTCGTCTTTGTTTGGAGTGTGTAGGAATTGGATAGTTATGACATCAGCTAAATCAAGAGCGTTTCTAAAATTCCTGAAGAGACGTAATACAATTCAGATGTTTGCGACATTCCTAACAAACATGCATATCCCTAACTTTTTCAAAGGTGTTCTCTATAATGGAAAAATTAAGCAGGTATGTGTACCAGGTTTAAACTGTTATTCATGTCCAGCTGCTACAGGAGCATGCCCAGTAGGCTCCTTCCAAGCGGTTGTCGGTTCATCCAAGTATAACTTCTCCTATTACATCAGTGGAATTCTAATTTTCTTTGGTGTGATGATTGGAAGGTTGATCTGTGGATTCATGTGCCCATTTGGTTGGTATCAAGATTTATTACATAAGATTCCAACAAAGAAGTTTAGTACGAAGAAATTAAGATTCTTAACATATACAAAGTTTATTATTCTCGCTGTAGCAGTTATATTACTTCCAATCATTATGACAAATAAAGCAGGTATTGCATTACCTTACTTCTGCAAATACATTTGTCCACAAGGTATCTTGGAAGGTGGTATTCCACTCTCTATCGTAGATAAAAACATTCGTGCAACATTAGGTACATTATTTACCTGGAAGTTTACAATTCTCATCACGATTACAACATTATCAATATTTGTATATCGTCCATTCTGCAAATGGATTTGTCCACTTGGAGCATTCTATGCATTATTCAACAAGATTGCAATCTTCAACTACAACGTAGATAAAAATAAGTGTGTATCTTGTGGTAAGTGTGCAAGAGTTTGTAAGATGGATGTCGATATTACAAAGAATACTGGTGACTTGGAATGTATCCGTTGTGGAGAATGCATTACTGCATGTCCAACCAAAGCAATCAGTACTTACTTAGCGATTAAGAAAAAGAGTGAAGCTAAGAATCCAAAAGTAGCAAATAAGAATTTACAAAAGGCATAAAACAGAAAGAGGAAAAAGAAAATGAATTTGTTCAAGAGATTTACCCTAGTTGGTGTAGCAGCAGTTATGGCAGTTACATTAGCAGCATGCAACAACAAGAAAGAAGACAAAGCAACGACAACAACATCTACAACAACTGAAACAGCTAACGTAGAAGCATTCCCTAAGTTTAAAGGTAAGGACTTTGATGGTAAGGATGTAGATGAATCCTTATTCAGCAAGAATGAAGTAACACTTGTAAACTTCTGGTTCAATGGATGTGCAGCATGTGTAAATGAAATGCCAGCACTTGAAAAGTTTAATAAGAAGTTAAAGGAACATGGTGCAGAAATCGTTGGTGTTAACGTAGAAGCAACAGATGAAGCTACTCTCAAAGATGCAAAGGATATTCTATCTAAGCAAGGTGCTACATATAGAAATATCGTTATCAATGGTGGCGATGATGCGAAGGCTTACTTGGCTAAAATCTTCAGTTTCCCAACAACAGTAATGGTTGATAAGAACGGCAACATCGTTGGTGATCCTCTGGTTGGTAACTTAGAAGATGAAAAGAAACAAGAAGAAATCATCAAGATGATTGAAGAAGTAAAGTCTGGTAGTGCTGTTACAACAACAGTTACACAAGGACAGGCTGCAGGGGCAAATGATGAGTTAACAGATCTTTACGCAAAGGAAAGCGAAGTATTCGGCAAGCATCAAGACCTATGGAATAAGGTATTTGCAACAATGTCAAAAGATCAGATTGAACAGACACAGAATCTGCCTTATGACGAAGTATTAAAGTCACAAGTAGAAGCAAACAAGGCTTCCTTCTCCGAAGATGAATTAAAGACACTTGAAGAAGATATCAAGATGATTTCTGAGATTGAAAAACAAATCGCAGAAGCAAGCGCAAAAGCTAGCAAATAACATTAACAATATATTGTGGTTTTCCCCATCTTTTCCCTGGGCATTTGTCCCAGGGTTTTATTATGTGGGGGTAGTGCTATAATGTGATTACAGATAAACTCATAGGACTTTACGGATTTGTCAGTAAATGAAGAATCATTTGGAGGTGACTATGAAAAAGACGATTCCGATAATATTAATTACATTATTTTCGTGTGTGCTAGCAGGTTGTTCTACTCGAAGACAAGTAAGTCAAGAAGTAACTTCGAGTAATGAAGTAACACAAGTTGAAGAAGAATCTGGGTATGCATACAAATTATCAGAACTACATGAAATTAATCAGAATGATTTAGTATCTTCTGATACATCACAGTTTTATGATATGGAATGTAATCCGATTAATCCGAGTGAGTTGTCATTAAAACTTTATGAAAATTACTTTATTGATGATCAACAAATTTCTCTTAACGAAGTAATACTATCACCAATCCATATTACGCCATCTTTTAGAGTAAAGAAGGGTGAAGTGATTACAATATCTGGTACAGACTATACGACAAATCTTGAAAATGATAACGTTCAAATGCAGTCGTTATTGCAAAAGATAATTGGCTTCAACACCAAACTACAAATTTCTCTCGATCTAGAAAGAGTACAGTATGTACCAGTAAGTGATCGAATAATTACTTATTACTTTTATCCAATCTGTTATAAGGTAGAAACCTTCAGTAATAAAATGGGTGCTCCATCAGATACCTTCTATACATTAAAAGGTGGACATCAAGTGAATGGATTATTCTGTGATGGGATTTATGAAGTACGTACGGAAGAAGACATTCAATAGAGACATATTTTCATATGCACATTTTAAATGTAAAAAAGTAAGTATTTCCTGTTTGGGAGATACTTACTTTTTGTTTGATGTTCAGCCGATTATTTTTTCTTCCTTGTGTACTCCTTTCCACTTTCTTAGACAAAGAAAAACAGTAAATCTTTTCTAATTTACTGTTTTATGTTAGCTAATATCGAATTGTTAGTTTAGCAAGTTAAGAATATCCTACTTGCAATACTCTTTTATTTTACTGGCATATTCAGCCAAAAGATTCTCTGAATAAATTTTTTCGTTTTTTGAATTTCTGACTTCCTTCCAAAGAATAGAAGCTACTTTTAATTTGTTCGAGTAGTTGCAACTATTTTCGTCTGCACAGAAATCCTTCAAAAATTGATTCCATTGACAAACTGAATTATCATACTTGGCATAATTCGATTTTCCATAATAAACTTTCAGCATGTCTTGAATTGTAAAACTTAAATCATTTTCTCTTTTTACTTTTCTCCAAGCTGTTGCCATATCAGCAGTAAATTTAAATGGTGCGATACCTGTTAAAACAGAGAAATATTCTCTGAACCTTGCATTAAAAGAAAAGCCACATTCAAGTAACGGTGTATCAGCAGTAACATTTTCAACTTTCTTCTTTTCCTTTTTTATTGATGATATTTTAATTAAATTCCCTTTAAAATACTGTTCAATAATGTGATTGAGTTCTTGTTTTGTACCTCTGTATTCTAATCCAATAGATTTACATATTTGTGAAAGTTCTTCACGATACCAATAGTATTTATTAAACGCGTCAAATGATGTTATTTTATCAAACTCAGGTCTATTTTCTATCAACATTTTATCCCCTTAAACCTAATTTACTTTTCATATCTAAACAAATTACAATTTTTGGTTTCTATTATCAAAAATACCAATAACCAAATTACTAATATTAGATGCGTTATACAAAATTATAGTTTCAATAAAATTCCAATAACTGCAGCTACGAGAATAAATAGTATTGGATGTGTCTTTGGTTTGAAGTGATATACTGCTAGCATGCATGCAAATATGATGATAGGCTTCCACTTAAATAAACTGAAAAGAGATTTTGTTGTTTGGAATGCAGTGATATCAAATAATGCTAGTAAATAGATACCTATCACTGCAGATGTAATTAAACCTACTACTGCAGGTCTTAAGCCCATGAATGCATTTTGTACAATTACAGAGTCTTCAAATTTTTGAAGCGCTGTTGCGATCAGAATAATAGATAGAAATGCTGGTGCTGTAACAGAAAGTGTAGTAGCGATACCGCCGACGAAACCATATACGTGATTACCTACATAGGTTGCCATATTGACACCCATTGGTCCAGGTGTTGATTCGCTGATAGCGACCATGGTCGTTAAGTCTGTTAGACTAAACCATCCATACTTTAATGACATCTCTTGTAAGAAGGGGATTGTTGCAAGTCCACCACCGATGGAGAATAAACCGGTTTTAAAGAATTCCCAGCATAACAATAAAAAATTTGCCATGATAATTACCTCATTGGTATCTTATCACGACAAATTTTGTTGTAAAACAATTATTCTGTAGAATCATCTACTCGAGTTTTGACACCCCAGATGAAGTAAATCATATGGCCTAACCATACGACCCCAAGAATTGCACATGGAATATACAATGCCTTACGAATCATCATAATAAATCCGAATAACATAAATACAGTAACTGTACACATCACGCGAATCTTAGCGGCTTTTGTCATACCTTTACCGCTAAGGTGACTCTCTAAATTGTTTTTGTACATCTTAGTGTTGATAAACCAGTTGTGCAGTCTTTCAGAACTCTTACTGTAGCTAAATACTGCGAGTAGTAAGAATGGGAAAGATGGTAGTAGTGGAATGAATGCACCGATGACACCAACCCCAAGGCTGATACTTCCTAGTACTATCCAAAATATCTTTTTTAAATTCATTTCTGTTTCTCCAGTTTTCTTTTCTCTTTAATGCTTTCAATGAGATGTCGAATCGTTGCGAGTGGATAATATAACAACATTCTTGGACCGCAAAAGCGCATTACTTCTTTAATTCTTTCTCTCATTTCTGGTTTGTAACAGTGAACACGGCAGTTTGCACAGAAGGTTTTTGTCTCCATAAATGGGCAGTGGTTACTGCGCATTGTAGCGTAATCAAGTAACTCCTGGCATTCGGGACAAAGACCATCTTTTGTGCCATGTTTCTTTCTACAATAGACTTCAATCATCTTTGTGACGATAGAAATCTCACGTTGACGTTTTTCTTCAGTTTTGTTCATGCATGACACCTTCCGATGCACGATAGATACGGTCAGCGATTGCCATTGTTGATTCACGATGGGATACCAAGATAATGCATTTATCGTGTTTTTGTTGTTTTAGAGATTTAAGAATAATGCCTTCGTTGATACTATCTACGTTACTTGTAGGTTCATCTAATAGGATTAACTTACTGCCACGTAGGAATGCACGGGCTAGACCGATACGTTGTTTTTCACCTGCAGAAAGATTATCTCCGAGTGTTCCAACTTTGCTTTGGTAGCCGTCTGGTAGTGTCATGATAAAGTCATGGACAGATGCCATGCGGCATGCATTTTGAATTTCCTCTATCGTAGCTTCTGGTTTAGCGATACGAAGATTTTCTTCAACAGTGTCATCAAAGAGATATGTTGTTTGGCTTACCATTGTGGCATTTGATAATAAACTATCTGTATTAATTTCATTAATATCAATACCGTTGTAGAGGATATCTCCTGTTTCTTTTTGCCAGAATCGAAGTAATAGTTTTAAGAATGTTGACTTACCACAACCAGACTCACCGACAATACCAACGATCTCACCAGTTTTTGTGGATATAGAGATATCTTTTAGTACCTGTGTTTTACCATCATAAGAGAAGGACAAGTGATTTACTTCTAAGTTTTCAAACGTGAAATCCTTACCTTCTGTGATTGGTGTTACTGCTGGCTTTTCTGATAATAAGTTCAGTACACGATCACCAGATGCGAATGTCTGTGTTAAGTTGCCTGGTAGTGCAGAGATAGCGATAACTGGACCAAAAGATCCAAATACTGCTGTTACACCGATTAACATCTTACCGATTGTTAAACTGTTATTTGCGACTAAGATAATACCTACGATTAATGTAAGGATGATAAAGATAGAAACGCTCAGTTCTGTTTCTGCAGTCGCTTTTGCTGTATCGTGTTTCATCTTCTTTGTTTCAAGAAGAAGTGAATCAGAACGTTTGTTAACTTCATCTTTACGCTGATCTTGTGCGTGCATAAGCACGATATCCTTAATACCCTTGATACTATCTAAGAAGTAAGCGTTAAAGGACGAAAATTCTGAACGATAGCGTACACCAGATTCCTTTAATCTGCTGGAAGAAATCATTGGCACAACAATACCGATTGTTAGATATCCAAGTAATGCGATGAATGCGAGATACCAGTTTACTGTAAATCCAACAAACAAAGTAACGCAGGTTGATACGATAATCGCTATGCAAATTGGAGAAATCGTATGTGCATAGAATACTTCTAATGTTTCAATGTCGGCTGTAATCATTGAGATGATTGCGCCTTTTTGCTTGCTTTCAAGTTTTGCAGGACAAAGAATACGTAATGCACGGAAAATCTTGTCACGTAATACAGCAAGTAACTTAAATGCGATGTAGTGGTTGCTATATTGTTCTAGGTAACGTAAGAAACCACGTAATAATCCAAAGCCGATAGTTAGGGCAATGATTGTGCCATACGAGAGCGGGATTGCTTCCCCAAGTGATTTGGCAATGCCAACTGCACCCATGAGAGTTACACCCATCGCAACAATGAAACCTACAGAACCGTTTATTACAGCAAGAATCATTATGTATGCTAGTGAACCTAGTAAAGTAATAAGACTTGCCATAATCACAACGCCACTACGGCGGACATATTTCTCGTTTGTCATGCGATCACCTCCGTATAGCCTTCTTCTAGTTTCTTTTGTGTGGTATATAGTTTTGCATAACCTTCATGCATGTTCATGAGTTCATTGTGTGTACCATTCTCTTTTACTTCACCATCTTCAATGTAGTAGATGGTATCAGCCGCAATAATATTTGCTAAACGATGTGAAATAACAATCACGGATTTCTCTTTAGAGAGTTCCTTAATGTTATTCATGATGATTGCTTCGCTTTCAATATCAATATTACTTGTGGCTTCATCGAAGATGTAGACATCTTTGTTTGCGACTAGATTGATTGCAAGTGCTAGTCGTTGTTTCTGTCCGCCAGAAATGTTTGCGGCGTCTTCTGTAATGACTTTATCTAGGCCGCCGTTATCGATAATAAAATCATAGAGATTTACTTTCTTAAGTGCACTATAGATTTCTTCGTCTGTAACGTTGTCTTTGGCTAGCATAAAGTTTTGACGGATTGTTTCATTAAAGATATAGGTGTTATAACTTACAACTGAAATGTGAGAATAGTATGATTCTCTACTTAATGTCTCCAAAGGTTTATTCCCAACAAGAATAGAACCTTGTTGAGGGTGATATGCACCTAACAATAAATTTACAACTGTAGACTTACCTGAACCAGATTCACCTACAATTGCGCACATACCAGTTGAACCAAAGTTCATGGATGCATGTTTTAACACATCACGTTTTCCATCATAAGAGAATGTGACATCCTTCACTGTAATTTCTGTACTAGCTACTGTTTCATTACCCCATACTGGATCTGGTTGAGCAAGCAGGGATAGAATCTTATTGCCAGCACTTGCACCATTCATGGCAATATGGAAGGCAGAACCGAATGCACGTAGTGGTAAGAAGAAGTCTACTGCTACAAGAATTAAGAATAGTGCTGCATAAGCAGAAAGACTTCCGTTTACAACGGCATGTATCGTTAGCGCAATACCAAGACCAGCACCACCATAGGCAACCATATCCATGATTGTTGTACTAGCTAACTGCATGACTAATACCTTCATCGTAATCTTGCGGAATTCTTCGCTTGTTTCGTTCATCTTGATATTTTGTGCAGCGTCTGCTTGGAAGATCTTTAGTTCTTTTAGTCCTTGTACACTATCTAGGAAACTATCTCCCATGGATGTGTATTTACCCCAGTACTTCGCAAAGATTTTCTTTGCGTAACGGGATACCGCAATAATGGACATTGGAATGAGTGGTACACATGCAAGTAATACAAGTGCAACAGCCCAATTGATACGTACAGTGACGATAAACAAAATGATAGGGGCAATCATCGCATAAAAGAATTGTGGAATATATGCAGAATAGTATAGGTCTAACTGCTCCACACCTTCCATGGATAACTGTGTTAAACCAGCCATACTCATATTGTCGGTAGTACGAACACCAAGT
Source organism: uncultured Solobacterium sp. (assembly GCF_963517755.1). Classification (NCBI taxonomy): domain Bacteria; kingdom Bacillati; phylum Bacillota; class Erysipelotrichia; order Erysipelotrichales; family Erysipelotrichaceae; genus Solobacterium; species uncultured Solobacterium sp. The sequence continues at coordinate 13,998 of NZ_CAUQGG010000002.1, read as the reverse complement.
TTGATAATCTTGTCATAGATTTTCTGACGCAAATCCTTCTTCACGTTTCTTCCTAATGTATCCTTCAAGTCTCCAATACTACGAGAAGTTACATAACGGATTGCCATCGCAATGGTTACAATCACCGCCGGTAGAATGAACCCTTGTGCATTACTACCAGAGGATGTATATTCTGCAGCATATTGAATGGCATAACAGATGGATGCGGTGATTGCAAGATTAGCAAATAAACCCACTATCATAAGACCAACTGCATAGAATATATATTTTTTATTATGCCCTAAAAGGGCTAAAAGTTTTTTATCTATCATGTTTAGAATTCCTTTCGCATAGACTATTTTACACGATAAGTTAGTTATATATAACCAAAAGGCTATAAAAAACAACAATCTTAGAGATTGTTGTGAAAGAGAATTGCTTATTTGAGGTGAATCTTATTTTTGTATGTATAGAATACATAGCCAAATACTGCGGCCAATATTACCAATAGGACGGTAGGAATGTTAGTGAAATACGCTAGCAAGAATGCCACTAGACAGATAAGTAGACTTGGAATATCTATAATACTTGTTTTGAATAGGTTTTTGACTGCACCAAACATCAACACACATACAGCAATCTGTATTCCAGCGAGTGCGTGTTTTACAACTTCTAATGAGGAGAAGTTGGATAAGAAAGTTGCGATGATACTAATGATAATAATAGATGGGGTAATGACACCGAGTGTGGAAATGAGCGCCCCAAGGAGACCATCAATCTTTCCACCGATGAATGTGGATAAGTTGACTGCGATTGCGCCTGGTGTACATTGGCTGATTGCATAGTAATTTAGAATATCTTCCGCCGTCACCCAATGATGTTTATCAACAACTTCTTTTTGAATCATCGGAATCATTGCATACCCACCACCGAAGGTAAATAGACCAATTTTAAACCAGGAAATATATAGTTTTACAAATTTATTCATACAACCTCGTATTCTCAGTTTCAACACTAGCATTTTTTCTTTGATTCGTAAATGAAATCAAGTATATAGAATGCGATTGAAGAGATATAAAAAATCGTGTAATATGCTATAATTCACTGGTGAGAGGTTATAAAAATGAAAAACAGAAAGAACTCTGATTTTGGTTGGATATTCTTCTTAATATTTTTTCTTGGAGGAGGAACATTTATCCCTATGTTAATTATTGTTGGTATCGTATTTGCGATTGTAATGGCAGCGGTAAATGCTTCAAAGAGAAACGAACAAAGATCAAACCCATATGCTAGCTATTCCTCATCTACATACTATGCGGGAAATCGCGCTTCAAATATTTCCGCATCACAGATGGCAAAGAATAACATTTTCTTACGTAAATGGTTTAGAACGCATACTGCCTTAAATGTTAGTACAGGAATTGAATTACGTGTACGTAATGGTGAATATAAGTCGCTTTCTAATTTGGATGTATACCGCAATGGTATCTTGGTAAGTGGACTCAATGTATTTGGTGCGAACTACCCAGAATCGTATGAACAGATTTTAAGAGAAGTTTCTAAGCAGGCAGATGATTATCAGAATACAGATGTCATCGATGTACAAGCTACACCAACAAATGTGAAGAAGGAAGAAGTAAAGGTTGAGGAACCATCTTCTAGCGCCCAGAGCTATATTGATCAAATTAACGCACTTAATGACGCAATTCCGGATGAAGAAATCTCAAATGGATTATTTGAAACATGTGCACTTTTAAAACAGGCACAGAAGTTAGAAACAACTTTCCCTGCATCTAAAGGAAAACTTAAGAAGTTGTATGAATATTATTTACCAATCCTTGTGCGGATTCTAAAACAATATGACGCTCTTCAGACGGCACAGACCGACCCTAACTATGCAGAAACAAAAGAGAAGTTAGGAAAGACGGTTGTATTAATCAATGATGCGATGAAGAATATGATTGCAAGTTACACAGACCAAGACTTTATTAATCTATCTGCAGATATGGCTACATTAAATGCTGTATTAAAGAAGGATGGCTTAACAAGCGATGGGATGTTTGAAGTTGGACACAAAGGAGACGAGTAATGTCGAAAGATCGTAGAACAGAGGAAAAGGAAAGACTTTGGAATGAGGTCTTAGGCAAAAAGCGTGCATATGAATCTACAGATGCATCTGAACAAATCACGTTAAGTATTGATAGTAATGAACAAAGTCAAAATGTAAATATTCTAAAACAGCCAGACCAAGCAATGCAGGAATTAAATGCGATTTTGCGTAAGCAACAAAAAGATTTAGAGGATATGCATGCGGCTCTACAGAAAAAGGATGAACCTTTAGATATCTCCGCAATGAGTATGGATGTATTAGAACGTGATTTAAAGCGTGACTATGGTTTAACTGAGGTTGAACAAAAACCTGTTGAGAAGAAGGAATTCAACTCACAGAAGTTATTCGATGATATCTACAATGTGATTATCTCCAAGGTAATGGGGCAAAAAGACGCAATCCACCAGATGGTAAATGCGTTTAGAAGACCATATTTAATGGGAGAAGAAGCAGGAAAGGCAAAGAATGTCATTCTTGTTTCTGGGCCTGTGGGTTCTGGTAGACATGAAGCAGTTACTCAGATGGCTCGTTCTTTATATGAACGTCAAGTATTCATCAGTGATGAAGTATATACGATTGATATGAGTCGTTATACATCTTCAGCACAGGAACAGATTTTCTTACAAGATTTATATGAGGCTATCTCTGGCAACGGTTCTGTTATCTGCTTTGAGAACTTTGAAAATGGTTTCCCAGCATTCTTACGTATGATTAGTTCACTTGTTACGACAGGTAGCTGTGTATTAAACAAACGCTATGTATTAAATAAGGGTGTACTCGTAGAAAATCAGACTGGTCTTGTGAAGGATAGTGTCGATACTTTAAGTGTTGGTGGTAAATATCTTGTATTTATAACAACTGGTAGTGTATCGAAGGTTCAAGATGCCTTTGGTGCAGATTTTATGTACCATGTCTTGGATACTGTTACATTAAAGAAATTAGATGATGAAAGTATTCGTTCGATTGTTCAAGTTCAAACAGAGAACTTAATCAAGAAAGCAGAAGAAAACTTAAAGATTAAATTAGTAGTTGAAGATTCTGTTCAGGAATGGGTCATTCAACACTTTAATAAGGATTTAGGTGCTGCTTCAATTAGTTCTAATTTCTATGATTTCTATGTGTCCCTAGGGCAGGCAGTGTTAGACCATTCCCTGGGAAATATGGAAGAAATCAAGATGACAGTGAAGAACGATATTCCTGTTGTTACTATTAATGAAGAAGACATTCAGATGAGTCGCTCACGAAATAGTAGTGAGGAACTCGAAGAAGTAAATCGTGAATTAAGTGAGATTATCGGTCTTGATGAAGTGAAAGCATATATTTCTTCTTTACAATCCTTGGTTGCGATGCAACAAAAGCGTCGTGAGCAGGGCATGAAGACCGCAACGCTTTCTAAACATATGATCTTTACAGGTAATCCTGGTACTGGTAAGACAACGATTGCGAGATTGATTTCTCGTTATATGAAGGCTATCGGTGCGTTAACACAAGGACAGCTTGTGGAAGTATCTAGATCGGACTTGGTAGCGCAATATGTTGGTCAAACAGCTCCATTAACGATGTCGGTAATCAAGTCTGCGATTGGTGGTGTACTCTTTATCGATGAAGCGTATTCCCTACATCGTGGAAAAGATGATGCGTTTGGATTAGAGTGTATCGATACACTTGTAAAGGCAATGGAAGATAATCGTGATAACTTAATCGTTATCTTAGCGGGATATAAGAAGGAGATGTCTGTATTCCTAGAGTCTAACTCAGGTCTAAAGTCACGTTTCCCAAATATCATCAACTTCAAGGATTACACAGGTGAAGAACTCTATCAGATTGCTTGTCTACAAGCAAAGGGTAAAGGTTATCATATTGATGAAGCTGTTAAGGATAAGCTAACTGCGTATTTCAATGAAGTACAGAGTATCAATGCAATGGAAGCTGGTAATGGTAGACTTGCACGTAATATGATTGAAGATGCAATCTTACGTCAATCCACAAGATTAGTATCGAATCCAGATAGCGATATGAGTGAGCTTATTGAGGCTGACTTTGATTTCACAATTAAGGTTCAACCGCCAAAAGCAAGTGATTCTCCTTCGTTAGAAGATTTATTAAAGATGACACAGAAATAGTATTAAAAAGTGCTGGGCGATAGTTTAGCACTTTTTATATGTTTACATGCATGCACGTTTATCAATAAAATAGTTGGATATGCAAGTAAATTTTTGAAAGAAATTTACATATAATATGCATGCATGTTTTAACAGAATAAATATTGTGTTAATTTTGTGTGAAAATTGTGTATTTTATGCGCTAAATTTGACGTTTTAAATAATTTTCGTGTATCATTTTCATATGAAACATAGATTAAAAATGACGACAAAGAAATTTCTTGCGTTTGGTTTGGCTGCTTGCATGGTAGGTGGTACTGCACTTAGTTATGTGCTCGCAAGAAGAGACTATATGAATAAACAGATGTTATTATCACAGGCTAGGTTATATGATTCACTTCGACTTAACATGAGTGGTATTACGACAGCTGAGTATGGAAGTACATTTGATGTACATACACTCGTTGCGGAACATACTGGTGATTTAAAGATTGATGGACAGATTGATGCTAGTGCAATTGGATCCTATCCAGTTAAACTGATTTTATCTGGTAAGGAGTCTAAGTTTGGTTTAACAAATTCCAAGACATTTACAGCGAGTGTAAATGTTGTGGACACAAAGCCGGCAGAGATTACTTTGGCTGCTAGTAAAGTTGATATTAAAGCTGGAAGTTCGTATGATCTTTTCTCTAATATTACCTCAGTCGTCGATCCAATAGATGGTAGTTTAACTGCTTCAACGGAAAATGGGAAAGGCAACTATACAGTTGCGGTTGATGGTGATATCTCTAAAGCAGGAACTTATACAGCGACTGTAACTGCAACAGATAAGAACGGGAATGTTTCTACTGCTTCTTATACAATTAATGTTACAAGAGCGTATGTGTCCACTGGACCAGTAGATACTTCTGGTAATTATCAGACAATCTATTCTTACCTAACTGGTACACTTGGTTTGTCTAAGGCAGCTGCTTGTGGTGTTTTGGCGAATATGTGGCAAGAATCCAAGTTTAATCCAACTGCTGGTTCATCCTATTACGGTTTATGCCAATGGGGTGGCGGTCGATATACAAACTTAGTTAACTATTGTGCAAATAATGGCCTCGACTATACAACGGTTGAAGGACAGTTAGCTTTCTTAACACATGAGTTAACAGGTGCGTATAATAGTACTCTTGTTGGATTACAGAATGTTGCGGATTCAGCAGAAGGTGCAGCTGAGGCAGCTACAATCTTCGTAACAAGATATGAAGGTGCTTCACATACAGCTGGACGTGCTGATAAGGCATATGCATATTATCTAGAAGGATAGTAGTTAAAAATCAAGTAGATTGGTATTTCCTCCATCTCGAAGAATTCTTTCGAAAAGATGGAGGTTTTTGTTTGTGAATTTTACAAAATAGATTTGAATTAGATTCATATATGTAACATGGAATTTATGATAATAAGAATTGTGATATAGTAGAAAAACATAGAGCAGAGGAACAGCCTACATTAGCTCTGCACATTTCTATGTCAATTCGTATGAAGATGATAGGGCTTCCATATGGGGGATGGTTTTATCACGGAAGAAAAAAGGAGAAATTAAAAGTATGAAACAAATGGAGAGAATTGCTGGCTTTATATTGTTGGCAATTGTAATCTTATTCGGCATGTTTGGATTAAGTTCCTCGATGCTGTATTTCAGATTAATGATGGGTGCAATTTTAGGTTACGCTTTAGCGAGAGGCTTTATGGGCTTTGCGGGAAGTGTAAACCGTGCCTATAAGGGTGGTTCTACAAAGCTCATGAGAGCCTTGATGTTTATGTTTTTCGTTTCGGCTGCAGTTAGTACAGCAGTCCTATATAATGCGGATGTTTCCCAGTTTGACCTTTGGGTAAACCCAATTAACTTAGGCTTGATCTTAGGAGGTCTTCTCTTCGGATTTGGTATGGCATTTGCGTCATGTTGTGCATCAGGTGTACTAACAGACTTAGTTGCGGCATTTCCTAGAGGTATTGTCACCTTACTATTCTTCTGTATTGGTGTATTTGTAGGCTTTCCAATCCAGAATACAGCAAGCTGGGTACAGGATTCTTTAATCAAGTTTGGTGATAAGAATGGTGTATACTTCCCAGACTTATTTGCGTTTGATGGTTTACAGGGTTACTTAGGTGCGTTAATTCTAACTGGTATTCTTTGCTTGATCGTCGTGAAGTTAAGTTATCTCTATGAAAAGAAGAGAAAGGAAGCAGGAACTTACTTTGGCATTGGTAGTGAAACGGTACAGTTAGCTGCTGAAAAGAAGTCTCTTGATGAAACAGAAGCTGTTTGTCCATGCAGTGAAGAAGGTTATGTGAAGATCTTCGCACGTCCTTGGAGTTTAAGAACGGCTGTTCTTGTCATCTCTGCAGTATTCGTATTACTCATGGGTGTTACAAAAGCTGGTTGGGGTGCAAGTACTCCTTACGGATTCTGGTTTGGTAAGTTACTCATGTTGTTTGGCGTTAAGGTAGAAACAATTGTTGAATTTACAAAGGGAGCAGCAGGTCCTTACCAAATGCCTTTCTTTGAACACCCAATCAATGTACAGAACGTAGGTATCGTATTAGGTACATTTGTATACATGCTTACATCAAATAACTTCATCTCCTTCTGCAAGTCAAGTTGGAAGATGAATCCAAAGCAGGCATTATTCTATGCAATTGGCGGCTTTGCGATGGGATTTGGTACAAGACTTTCTAACGGATGTAACGTAGGAGCTTTATATACTCCAATCGCAAACTTCTCACTATCCGGATGGATCTTCCTTGTAGTCTTAGTAATCGGTGGTGTTGTAGGAAATATCATTGCTAAAAAAGTTCGCTTAGATGGATAAAAAATTAAGATATATCGATGTTCTTGGATTAGTAATTGGAGCCATTATAGGCTGGGGTTCCTTTACGCTTCCAGGTACAAAGTTCTTAAAAGAAGCAGGTGTAATCAATACCTTTATCGGGCTTTTGATTGGTGGTGTCTTTATCATGGTGATACAAAATGGCTATCACATCATGCTCGAGAATCATAGAGAAGATGGTGGAGAGTTTAGCTATGCTTTAAATCATTTAGGCAAGGTACATGGCTTTGTAGTGGGCTGGTCCCTAAGTCTTTGTTATTTAAGCATGGTTCCACTTAATGCAGGCGCATTTGTTCTTCTGTTACGTGAGATATTTGGTGCGAAGATGGATTTCTTCTATCTATATTCCATTTCGGGATATCCAATCTATCTAACGGATGTACTTGTGATGTCTGCTGTCATTATTTTGTTTGGTTACATCAATATTCAAGGGTTAAAAATTAGCACGAAAGTGCAAAATATCATGAGCATTCTTTTGGCTGTCATTGTATCAGGGCTTCTATGCTTGATGTTTATGAGAAGTGATTTGCAGGCCTTTCATCAAAACTATGTGGAAAACTACCGCTTTTCGTTCAGTGAGATTTCAAAGATCATAGCAATAGCTCCCTTCTTATTTGTAGGGTTTGATGTAGTACCACAGGTTTCGGAAGAACTTGGCTTTAAACCTGAAAAATCTACGTTACTCGTAGGGATTTCGGTATTGATTGGTATATTCATTTATGGAGCATTAAATACTATAGCTGGATTAGGCTTTTCACCTGAAGCAGCTATGAAGACGCATTGGGCTGTTGCGGATGCGGTGATTCAACACTTAGGTAAAGCTGGATTCTATATCATGTTAATTGCTTTGGCAGCTGCTGTGATTGGTGGAATCAACGGCTTTATGATTGCATCGAGTAAACTGATTGCAAGTCTATCCCAAAGAAAGCATTTAGGTCCAAAATACAGCATCAAAAACGAGAAAGGTGTACAACCATATGCTATTCTCTTTGTCTGTGCGATTAGTTTGATTGGAGCCTTTGTTGGTAGACGTGTAATTATCTACATTGTAGATATGGCAAGTGTGCTTGCGGCAGTAGCGTATATGTATGTAAGTTTCATCAGTATATCCCTTGCAAAATCTAAGATGGAAAAAGTACTGTGCGTGTTCGGTTCACTAATTTCAGCCAGTTTCATTGTGCTGTTAATGTTTCCAGGATCTCCCGCACAACTTTCAAAGGAAGCTTTCATTAGTCTAATTTTATGGACGGTTTGTGGTATTTTGGTATATCAATTTAGAAAAAGAAAGAATGTTTCGTGAAGAAAAGGAGAAAGTATGAAGATTGTAGTTATAGGTGGTGTAGCTGGTGGTGCCAGTGTTGCCGCAAGAGCTAGAAGAATCGATGAAACAGCAGAAGTTATTATGTTTGAAAGAGGAGAGAATGTATCCTTCTCTAACTGCTGCCTACCTTTCGCTTTAAGTGGAATCGTTGATAACAGCGATAAGCTAGTTTTGATGAATCCAGAAGAGTTCTGGAATAAGTACAGAATCAAGGCTTTGGTAAAGCATGAGGTTACAGAGATTCATCCAGACAAGAAAGAAGTAGTCGTAAAGAATTTAGTTACTGGAGAAAGCTTTACAGAAAGTTATGATAAATTAGCACTTTCACCAGGTGCGAACGCAATCTTGCCGGCTTCAATTAAAGGTATCGACCGTGAGAATGTATTTGTAGTAAAGAATGTTACAGACATTAAAAAGATTGAAGCTTATGTAGCTGCGAAGAATGTAAATAAGGTAACTGTTGTTGGTGGTGGTTTTATTGGTCTAGAAGTGGCTGAAAATTTCCGCGAAGCAGGAAAAGAAGTAAATCTTGTGGAAGGTTTACCACAGGTTATGAAACCTCTTGATGAAGATATGGCACAGATTCTCCACAAGGAAATTATTGATAATGGTATTAACCTTTATTTAGGAAAGACAGTGACAGAAGTCGGTGAAGGTGAAGTAGTTCTCTCTAGTGGAGAACATCTTCCAGCTGAAGCTGTGATTATGGCAATCGGTGTAGCGCCAGAGACAAAGCTTGCGAAGGATTGTGGTATCGAGCTTGGTAAGACAGGGGCAATCTTAGTAAACTATAACTACCAGACAAACTATCCTGATATTTATGCAGTAGGAGACGCAATCGAAGTTACAAATAGACTTACAAATGATAAGACTAGACTTCCACTTGCAGGACCTGCACAAAGACAGGCAAGAGCTGCTGCTGACCATATGTTTGGTGAAACACACAGTAATAGAGGTGTTATTGGCTCAAGCTGTATCCATCTCTTTGGCTTAAATGTAGCAAACACAGGTTTAAATGAAAAAGATTGTCAACAACACGGTTATAACTATGACTTTGCGTATACAATCCCAGGAGATAAGGTTGGCTTAATGCCAGATAGTAACCCACTTTTCTTTAAGCTTATTTTTGAAAAGCCTACGGGAAGAATCTTAGGAGCGCAGGCAGTTGGTAAGGGTAGTGTAGATAAGAGAATCGATGTGATTGCGGCTATGATTAGTATGAACGCAACACTTGAAGACTTAAAGGAATTAGAGCTATGCTATTCCCCATACTACTCAACAGCGAAGGATGTTGTGAATCACACAGCTCTTGTAGGACTAAATCTTTTACATGATAAATTTAGACAGGTTCCAGTTTACAAAGTAAGAGAGCTTGTGGAAAATAATGCATGCATTATCGATGTTCGTGAACCAGATGAGTTTGAAAAGGGACATCTGATTAACGCGGTGAATATTCCAATGTCTCAGTTTAGAGAAAGACTCAGTGAAATTCCTACAGATGTTCCTGTATACTTGCACTGTCGTTCTTCACAACGTAGTTACAATGTCATCTGTGCATTACAGAAGCTTGGCTATACAAATGTTTACAATATTTCTGGTTCTTATCTAGGTATTAGTTTCTATGAATACTATAGAGATAAGGCAGAGGGCAGAAAGCCAATTGTGACAGAATATAACTTTGCATAATAAAGTGAAAATTGTTGAAAAATGTTAAAGAATGGGGTTTCCTCATTCTTTTCAATATGCAAAATGATATAATCAAAAGCGCAGAGGTGCTAGCAACATGAATAAATTTTTATTAAAAATTATAACTGTGATGACCGTACTTACAAGTACGATTTCCACAGTTGTATACGCTGATGAAGAATCGAAATCGGATGATAGTTCGACGGTACGTATTCTATTTACGCATGACTTACATGATCATATCGATTCCTATCGCGTGACGAATACAGAGACGGGTGAACCAGAAGTGATTGGTGGATATGCACAACTAGCAGGAACCATTGCGGCAAATCGTAACGATCATACGATACTGGTTGATGCAGGTGATTTTTCAATGGGTACTTTCTATAATGCCTTATTTGAAAAGAGTGCACCCGATTTATCGCTATTAGGAATGATGGGTTATGATGCGACAACACTTGGAAACCATGAGTTTGATTATGGTGTCGCTTCTCTTACAAAGATGATTGAAAGTTCTACCAATACTCCTCCAATTCTTTGTAGTAATCTTACATTTGGTGAGGATGAAGAATCACAGGCGTTAAAGAAAGCCTGGGAAGATCATGGTGGTGCAGAATATAAAATCATTGAACGTGGTGGATATAAGATTGGCTTATTTGGGGTAATGGGTGAAGACAGTGTCTATTACACAGCTGCTGGTAATAACACTTTCCCTGACCGTATCGAAGTAGCCAAGAAGATGGTTCAGAAACTGAAAGAGGAAGGTGCACAAGTAATTGTTTGTCTTTCTCATAGTGGTACAAATAAAGACCCTAGTAAGTCAGAGGATGAAATCCTTGCACAGAAGGTAGATGGTATCGACGTTATTATCAGTGGTCATACCCATACTGTTTTAACAGAACCGATTCATAAGAATAAAACATGGATTGTATCTGCGGGATGTTTTGGTAAGTATCTTGGTTTGTTAGATATCAACGCAAAGACAAAAGAGAAGATTGATTATCAATTGATTCCTATTACGGCAGAAAGTCCAGTCGATCAAACAATTAGCGCAAAGATTCAAGAATATAAAGCGGATGTAAATGAAAATTATCTCAAGCAATATGGATATACAATGGACCAATCGATTGGGTATACAAACTTCCCACTAACGGATGTGTATGAAGATTATTCCGCCTTTACAGGAAACTCTATGGCAGATCTCATTACGGATGCCTATGTATATGCAAGCAAGTTAACAACCAAAGATACTTCATTTACGATAGGATTGACCGCAAAGGGAATTATTCGCTCTGGACTTGTGAAGGGTGATATCACAGTTGGGGAAGTATACGATGCGGTAAACCTTGGCAAAGGAAATGACGGTTTACTTGGGTATCCACTGATTCGTGTATATATGAAGGGCTCTGATTTAATCAAAGTTGCAGAGCTAGATCGTAGTGTGGGTAAAGATATGATGGTGGATGGACAACTATACTTTAGTGGCATGCAGTATCATTACTCTGATTACCGCTTTATCTTAAATCATGTAGTCGATGCGGAAGTGCGCACGAATGCAGGCTTCTATATACCTGTAGAAAAGGATAAGTTATATCCTGTGGTTACGAACTTGTATATCGCAAATATGTTGCCATCGGTGGGTAAGAAGACATTTAATCAGCTAGACATTCATACATATGATGCCTCAGGTCATGAAATCAAAGATTTTTCAGATATGATTTTGTACAATGCGGATGGAACTGAGTTAAAAGAATGGCAAGCAATCACACGTTATATCTCAGATATGGATAAAGTAAATGGAGTATCTGAGATGAAAGCACAGTACCAAACTGCAAGAGATCAGAAGATCAAGGATAAGCATTTTAGCTTCATACGCTTCTTCCAAAACACTTCAGCTTTTGGCTATCGTATCTATCTAGCAATCATTATCGCAATCGTAGCACTGTTAGGAATCATCAGACTTATCACATATCTGATTCGCAGACAGCGCGAGAAAAAAATGAATATCAATTAAAAAACAACGTGGTATACTAAATCTATATACAACAGAAGGGGAATGACATGAGCGAAAATAATACAAATCAAACACAAACACAGGCACAAGCACAGACACAAACAGAGCCAGAAATCACACTTACGCTTACGCCTGATGAGCTTCAAGAAGAAAATCAAAAGCAATTAGCTGACTTAGAAGCAAAAAAAGCTGCTGAAGAAGATGAGAAACTAAAATCTATTGACCCAATTGAGGCAACAGAATTTAGTGATGCAGAACAAAAGACAATCGATACTTTCTCACAGAAGATTGATATAATGGATTCTAATACAGTTCTCCAGTATGGTTCGGCTGCACAGAAGAAAGTAACGGATTTCTCCAATACAGCATTACAGAATGTACGTACAAAGGACTTAGGTGAGATTGGAAATATCCTCACAGATCTTGTTGTAAATTTAAAGAATACATCTGACTCTGATGAGAAGAAGGGATTCTTTGCAAGCTTATTTGAAAAAGGTAAGTCAAAGGTTGAAGAGTTCAGAGCTCGCTATGACAAGGCAGAAGCTAACGTTGAAAAGATTGCAGGTGTCTTAGAAGATCATCAAATTCAATTATTGAAGGATATCGCTTTACTCGATGAACTCTATGAACGTAACCAAGTAAACATCAAGGAATTAAGCATGTATATCATTGCTGGACGTAAGAAGTTGAAGGAAGTTCGTGCAAATGAATTACCTGCATTAATCGCAAAGGCAAAGCAGACAGGCTTACCTGAAGATGCACAGAAGGCAAATGATTTAGAACAGGCTTGTGTACGTTTTGAAAAGAAACTCTATGACCTTGAACTAACAAGACAGGTTTCCATCCAGATGGCACCACAGATTCGTTTGGTACAGAATAACGATACTCTTATGACTGAAAAGATTCAGAGTACTCTTGCGAATACAATTCCACTCTGGAAGAACCAGATTGTATTGTCTTTAGGTATCACACACTCCAAGCAAGCAATGGAAGCACAGCGTGAAGTTACAAACATGACGAATGAGCTTCTCAAGAAGAATGCGGAAACATTGCACCAGGCAACAGTTGATACAGCGAAAGAGAGTGAACGTGGTATTGTTGATATTGAAACATTACAACATACAAACGAACAGTTAATTTCTACATTGGATGAAGTATTGAACATCCAAAAGGAAGGCCGTGACAAGCGTGAAGCTGCACAGCTTGAACTACGTCGTATTGAAAACCAATTAACAAATAAGTTGTTGGAAATCAATGCAGAAAAAGACGTCACAAAGAGATAGTTTCAAAAAAAGAGGTGGTTTCACTTCTTTTTTTATGGTCGATAAAGAAGCTTCCAAAGTCATAAAACTCGTTTTAGACTATTTATGGATGGGGAAATTGCAACCAGTTAGTCGTTTATTTGAAAAATAAAGAAATACTCATCCTCGACCTTTGATATGAAACATTAAGATAGAAAAACGGCACAAAGTAGAAAACCACTATGTAGATAAAGACAAGTGACAGATAATATAAAATTACAAGGAGATTTATAAAATGAACAATTATATAAAAATAAATCAAGATAGATGGAATAATGTAAAAAATGACTATACGGAACCATTGACACATGATGAATTAGAAGAAGTTAGGAATAATCCCATTTCTGTAGCATTAACCGTTGGGAAAAAAGTTCCAAAAGAATGGTTTGAAAAAACAACCGGGAAAAAGATCTTAGGTTTGGCTTGTGGTGGTGGACAACAAGGACCGGTTTTCGCTGTAAAAGGTTATGATGTCACTATAATGGATTTTTCTAAATCACAATTACAAAGAGATGATATGGTTGCGAAAAGAGAAGGCTTAAAAATCAACACAGTTCAAGGCGATATGACAAAACCATTTCCATTTGAAAATGAAACGTTTGATATTAT